>JBBRFB010000044.1:0-21998 GCA_038225015.1 Burkholderiales bacterium | reverse complement strand
CTGGACGAGGAAGGTGGCGAGGTCCACTGGCGATGGTCCATCGGGGTTCGCGACTAACGGAACGGATCGACGACGGCGACCTTCGTCGGCGTGAAATGCCGGACATTGCGCGTCGCGACGGTGAGGCCGTGCTCGGTGGCGGTGAAGGCGCTCGCCGATCCGGCGCGCGGCTGCAAGCTCTAAGCGCGCAGAATCGGACCTCGTCGATCCGACGTCGCCGGCGCCCTCGCGCCGGCGCGTTCACGTTAGGTCTTGCCTTGGACCTCACCACCTTCCTCGTCCAGTGCCTGAACGCCGTCCAGTACGGCCTGCTGCTCTTTCTCGTCGCCAGCGGCCTGACGCTGATCTTCGGCATCATGGGCGTGATCAATCTCGCCCACGGCAGCTTCTACATGCTCGGCGCCTACCTCGCGTTCGCGCTGGCGCCGTGGTTCGGCGACTGGTTCTTCGCCCGGCTCGCCGCGGGCGTCGTGCTGGCGGCACTCTTCGGCTACCTGCTCGAATGGGCGTTCTTCAGTTTTCTCTACGAGCGCGACCATCTGCAGCAGGTGCTCATGACCTATGCGCTCATCCTCGTTTTCGAGGAAGGTCGCAGCATCCTCGTCGGCAACGACGTCCACGGCGTCGCGGCGCCGTCGTGGCTGGCCGGCGGGTTCGCGCTCGGCGACCTGATGTCCTACCCGTGGTACCGCGTCTTCTCGTCGGCGGCCTGCATCGTCGTCGCGATTGCGCTGTACGCGGTGGTCAACCGGACGCGGCTGGGCATGATGATCCGCGCCGGCGCCAGCAACCGCGACATGGTGCGCGGCCTCGGCGTCGACATCCGCCTGCTGTACCGCATCGTCTTCGCCGGCGGCGTGGCGCTGGCCGCGCTCGCCGGCATGATCGCGGCGCCGCTCAGCTCGGTGTATCCGGGCATGGGCGGCAGCGTCCTCATCATCTGCTTCGTCGTCGTCGTCATCGGCGGCATCGGCTCGATCACCGGCGCCCTCGTCGCCTCGCTCCTGGTCGGCTTCGTCGACACCTTCGGCAAGGTCCTGCCCCAACCCTACGATCAGTTCAGCGGTGTCGGTATCTATCTGCTGATGGCGATCGTGCTGGTCTGGCGCCCCGAGGGGCTGATGAAGCGTGCTGCCTGACACGCGCATCGGCGTCGGCGCAGCGGGCGACGCGTCGGCAGGCGCCTCGGCGGCGCCGATCGACGCGACGCCCAACGTCGGCGCGCTTCCCGACATCACGCGGCGCGAGCTCGGCGGTTGGGCGGTGCCGGCCGCCGTCGCAGGCATCCTCGCGCTTCTGCCTGCGCTCGTTTCCGGCTACGGGCTGGACCTCGTGCTGCGCATCGCCGTCTACGCCATCTTCGCCCTCAGCCTCGAGCTGCTGGTCGGCGCCGTCGGCCTGGTGAGCCTGGGCCACGCCGCCTTCCTCGGCATCGGCGCCTACGCCACGGTGCTGGCGTCGGGCGACGCCAGCCGGCCGCTTCCGTTGCTCGTGGCCCTTGCGCTCGCCGCGCCTGCCGCCTATGCGCTCTTCGCCGGGGCGCTCAGCCTGCGCACCCGAGGCGTCTACTTCATCATGGTCACGCTCGCGTTCTCGCAGATGGCCTACTTTGTCCTCCACGACACCCAGGTCGGCGGCGGCAGCGACGGCATCTTCCTCTACGTCAAGCCGCAACTGAACGTCGGCGGCAGCACCTGGCTCGACCTGGGTCAGGAGCTGACGCTCTACTACGTCGTGCTTGGCGCGCTGGTCGCGACCTACGCCTTCCTCGCCGTCCTGCTCGCGTCGCGCTTCGGCCACGCGCTCGCCGGCATCCGCGTCAACGAGCAACGCATGCGCGCGGCGGGCTTTTCCACCTACCGCTACAAGCTCGCCGCCTTCGTCATCGCCGGCGCGCTCGCCGGATTGGCCGGCTTCCTGCTCGCCGTGAAGGACGGCGCGGTGAATCCCGAGCTGCTCTCGTGGCACGAGTCCGGGGCTGTGCTTCTGATGCTCATCCTTGGTGGCATCGGCAGCCTGCGCGGCGCGGTGATCGGCGCCGCGGCGTTCACGCTTCTGAAGGAGTTCTACCAGTCGGGCTGGGTCGGGCCGCTCGCCGACCATTGGCAGCTGACGCTCGGCCTGACCATCATCGCCTTCGTCGCGCTACTGCCGAAGGGTCTGATCGGCCTCGGCGCCCGCCTCGGGCGCCGCGCCCATGGCTGAGGCCACCCACGCCGACGCCCTCGCCCGGGAGCCGGGCAACGCGGTGCGCGCCGAAGCGCCGCTGCTGCGCGCGGTGGAGCTCGGCCGCCGCTTCGGCGGCCTGGCCGCCGTCGACAGCGTCTCGATAGATCTTCATGTCGGCGAGATCCATGCCGTGATCGGCACCAACGGCGCCGGCAAGTCGACCCTCATCAACCTGCTGACCGGAGAACTCGCGCCGAGCGCCGGCCGGGTCTGGTTCGGCGGCGACGACGTGACGCGCTGGGCGCAGCCGCGACGGGCGCGCGCCGGCCTCGGCCGAAGCTATCAGCGCACGACGATCTTTCCGGAGTTCAGCGTCCTCGAGAACTGCCGCCTCGCGGCGCAGTCGCGGGCGCCGCGGCCGTGGCACATCTGGCAGCGCGCGGCCCGGGACGACGCCGGCCTCGCGGCGGCCTCCTCGGCGCTGGCGGCGGCGGGACTGGCGGGCGACGCCGGCCGCGGCGCGGGCACGCTCAGCCACGGTGCCCAGCGCCACCACGAGATCGCGATGTGCCGGGCGAACGCGCCACGCGCCCAGCTGCTCGACGAGCCCCGTGCCGGCATGGGCGCCGAGGAGACCGGCCGCATGCTGGCCCTGCTCACGGCGCTGAAGTCGGAGCACGCGATCCTCCTCGTCGAACACGACATGGACGCCGTCTTTCGCATCGCCGACCGCATCACCGTGATGGTCAACGGCCAGGTGATCGCCAGCGACCTGCCCGAGCGCATTCGCGCCGACCCCGGGGTGCGCGAGGCCTACCTGGGCGAAGGCGATCAATGAGCGCCCTGCTCACCCTCGCCCGCCTGCAGGCGCGCTCGTCGCTGGCGACGCAGCACGAGGCGCTGGCGCGCCACCTCGGCGTGTAGGGGCAGCGCCGGGCCGGCCTGCCGGCGCCGGGAGCCGGACGTAGACTGGCCAGTTCCTCGCACCACGACGCACGACCCATGATTCTCGAGATCGCCGACATCCGCATTCCGCCGGGCAAGAACGCCGACTTCGACGCGGCCGTTCGCCGTGGCGTCGAGACCGTGATCGCCCGCGCCAAGGGGTTTCGCGGCTACCGCGTCGTCAAGGGCATCGAATCGCTCGACCGCTACCAGCTCATGATCTGGTGGGACACCCTGGAGGCGCACACCGTCGATTTCCGCGGCGGACCTCTGTTCGCCGAATGGCGTGCCGTCGTCGGCCCCTTCTTCGCGTCGCCGCCCAGCGTCGAGCATTTCGAAGTGGTCGCCGAGTCCGTCGCGGCGGGGAAATGAACGCGGCGACTCTCGCCGGCGGCGCGGCGCGCGTCGCCCTCCTGCTGACGTGTCTCGCCGGCGGGGCTGGCTGCAGTTCCTTGGCAACGCCGGCGTCGACACCGACGCCGGGCGCGGCCGTGCCAGGCACGCTCGAGATCCCGGCCGTCGCCTACCGCGAGCGAACGCTCGCCAACGGCCTGCAGGTGATCTCGGTCGAGAGCCATGCCAGCCCGACGGTCGGCGTGCAGGTCTGGTACCACGTCGGCGCCCGCGACGATCCGCCGGGGCGCTCGGGCTTCGCCCATCTCTTCGAGCACCTGATGTTCAAGGGATCTCGCTACCTGAAGCCCGAGCAGTTCGGGCGCATCACCAACGACATCGGCGGCGCGTACAACGCCTTCACCTCCGACGACGTCACCGCCTACCACGAGGTCGTGCCGTCGAATCACCTCGAGACGCTGCTCTGGGCCGAAGCCGAGCGGCTGTCGAACCTGACCGTCGACGAGGCCAACTTCAAGTCGGAGCGCGCGGTGGTCGAGGAAGAGTACCGCGAGCGTGTGCTCGCCTCGCCGTATGGCCGGCTCTTCAACCGCCTGGCATCGGCCTCCTACCTGCAGCACCCCTACAAGCGGCCGCCGATCGGCAACATGGCCGACCTCGAGGCCGCCACCCTGTCGGACGTCGTCGCCTTTCACGCCCGCTACTACCGGCCGGACAACGCGACGCTCGTCGTCACCGGCGACTTCGATCCGAAGCAGCTCGACGCCTGGGTCGACAAGTACTTCGCCATCGTGCCTCGCCCGGCGACGCCGCTGCCGCACGAAGACGCCCGGGAGCCGGCGTGGACGGCCGATCGCGTCGCGACACTGACGGCGCCGCGGGTGCCGCTGCCGGCCGTCGCCTACACCTGGCTCGCGCCCACGGTCAGGAGCGCCGACGCGCCGGCGTTGCAGGTCGCCGCGGCCGTGCTCTCCGCCGGCGACTCGTCGCGCCTGAACCAGGCGCTCGTCTACCGCCAGCAGATCACCGTGCAGGCCGGCTTCGACGCCGACCTGCGCGCGGGGCCGGGCCTGCTCATTGCCTATGCCATCGTCGCCGGCGGCAAGAGCCCCGCCGATGCCGGCGAGGCGCTGCTCGCCGAGGTGCGCCGCCTGGCCGCCGAACCGCCGAGCGCGGCCGAGCTGGCGAAGGTGAAGAACCAGCTCATCACCGCGGCGTTCTCGTCGCGGCAGACGCCGATCGGCCTCGGCTCGGCGATCGCCGAGGCGGCCGTGCTCGAAGGCGACCCGGCACGCGTCAACACCGACCTCGACGACCTGCAGCGCGTGAGCGGCGCCGACGTGCAGCGGGTGATGCGCCAGTACGTGCTCGGCGCCCACAAGGTGTCGCTCACCTACCGCCAGGAAGAGGCCCCGAAATGAACCGCCGCGTTGCACGAACGCTCGGCCGGGCTGCGATCGGCCCGCTCGTCTGGCTGCTGGCCGCGCTCGCAGTCGCGCAGCCCTACCCGACGCCGCCGCCGCCGGCGCCGCCGCGGCCGCTCACGATCGCTGCGCCGAGCGAACAGCGCCTGGCCAACGGCCTGCGTGTCGTCGTCGCCCGGCGCGACAACGTGCCGCTGGTGAGTGCCGAGCTCGTCGTGCTGTCCGGCGCCGAGGTCGACCCGCCTCGCCTGGCCGGACTCGCCTCGCTCGGCGCCAGCCTGCTGACGCAGGGCACGCAGCATCACAGCGCGCCGGAGATCGCAGCCGCCGCCGAGGCGCTCGGCGGCTCGCTCGGCAGCGGCGCCGGCTGGAACCAGTCGCTGGTATCGATCACGGTGACGACGCCCAAGCTCGACGCGGCGCTGGCGCTTCTGAGCGAATCGGTGATGGAGCCGGCATTCGCACAGGAAGAGATCGACCGGCTGCGCGCGCAGGAGCTCGACGGCCTGAAGGTCGCCTACGCCAATCCGGGAAAGCTCGCCAGCATGGCGGCCGAAAAGCTCGCCTACGGCAGCAGCCCGTACGGCCACCCGGCCGGCGGCACACCGGCATCGCTGCCGCGCATCACCCGCGCCGATTTCTTGACCTGGCACGACAGCAACTTTCGACCCGGCAACGCCGTGCTCATCCTGGCCGGCGACGTGACGCCGCAGGCGGCGCTCGCCCTCGCCCAGCGCCACTTCGGCGCCTGGAAGGCAGCCGCCGTGGCGCCGCCGACGCCCGTGAGCACCGCGCCGCAGGCCGCGGCGATGCCCCGTATCGCTGTGATCGACATGGCGCACTCCGGGCAGGCCGCCGTCGTCGTCGCCAGCGCATTGCCCGTGCAAGGCAGAGGCGACTGGGCCGTCGGCTCGGTGGTCAACGCGATGCTCGGTGGCACGACGTCGTCGCGCCTCAACCAGGAGATCCGGATCCGCCGCGGCCTCAGCTACGGTGCCGGCAGTCGCATCTCGCCGCGCGGCCAGGCGGCATTCTTTCTCGCCTCGGTACAGACGAAGAACGAATCGGCGGCCGAGGTCGTGCGCCTCATCGACGCCGAGATCGACCGCTTCATCGCCGTCCCCGTCGAGGCGGCCGAGCTGGACGCGCGCCGCGAAACGCTGATCGGCGGCTTCTCGCGCAGCGTCGAGACATCGGCCGGGCTCGCCAACGCGATCCGCGGCCTCATCGTTACCGGCCGCTCGCCGGCCGAGCTCACGACCCGGATCCAGGCACTGCAGGCCGTGAGCCCCGCCGACGTGCAGCGCTACGCCGCGGCCCGCCTCGGCGCCGCGAACCGCCGCGTCGTCGTCGCCGGCGAAGCCGCGGCGTTCGGGTCGGCATTGGTCGCCGCGTCGCCGGGTGCCGTCACGGTACCGCTGGCCGAGCTCGATCTCGAAGGCGTCGGCGGCCTGTCGCGTCGCTAGGCATCGGCGCCGCGGCGAGGTCAACCCCCCGGTGCAACGGGCCTTGGCCGGGCCGACGCGCGCCGAGGCGGTTTTGCTGGGACAATAGTGCCCCCTCGCGGTGGGCGTGTCCTCGATGCGGCCACCACTGCATTTCTCTGTCCAGGTATCGCCATGGCCACCCGTCGCTCCGCCCCCGCGTCCAAAACGCCCAAAGCCGCGCCCGCAGTCGCTGCAGCCGCCTCGCCCTCCTCCGACGCCGCCAACCCGTCGCTCAAGCTGCGCCAGACGCAGGCCGAGTACGTCGCGGCGCGCCCCGCCGGCGAGCCCGGCGTCAAGCCGATGATGTCGAGCTCGAAGATGTACGTGTGCAGGCGCTGCCAGGCCAACTTCAAGACCGGCGACGGCAAGCCCGACGCCCGCTTGCCGGGTCTCGGCAAGTGCAACAAGTGCCTGGCGGCCGCGGCGTCGGCCCTGGCCGCCTGAACGCGCTGTCGCGCGACGGCCGGTCCCGCGTCGAGCCTTTCAGCCTCCGGACGAGCTGAACCCGCTCAGCGCAGCCATTCGGTCGCGGCGTGGATGGCGAGGCCGACCAGGCCTCCGACCACGGTGCCGTTGATGCGGATGAACTGCAGATCGCGGCCGATGTTTCGCTCGAGCTCGGCCGTCATCTCGGTCGCGTTCCAGGCCGCGACCCTGTCGACGATGTAGCACCGGATGTCCTCGCGGTAGCGCTCGATCCAGTGCGGCGCGGCCGCTTCCACCTGCTCGTTGATCCAGCCGCGCATCGCCTCGTCGGCCGCCAGCTTGGCCCCCAGCGAGTGCGCGCCGAGCGCCAGCTGCTGGCGGATGGCCGAACCGTCGCCGGCCAGGTCGGCCTGCAGCCACTCGACGACGTCGTTCCAGACACCGTGCAGCGTCTCGGCGAGCGCCGGATGGGTGAGAAGCTCGCGCTTGATCTCCTCGCCCCGGGCGTGCAGCTCGGGGTCGCTCTGCAGCCGCTCGACGAACGACGCCACGAAACCTTCGAAGCGCAGGCGCAGCGGATGCGCCGGGTCGGCGCCCATCTCGCCGAC
This sequence comes from Burkholderiales bacterium, assembly GCA_038225015.1. Classification (GTDB taxonomy): domain Bacteria; phylum Pseudomonadota; class Gammaproteobacteria; order Burkholderiales; family Burkholderiaceae_C; genus Schlegelella_A. The sequence goes on along the minus strand of JBBRFB010000044.1, from coordinate 14,585 downwards.
GAGGCGGGCCACGCCATCGACGATCTTGCCCGTCGCGTAGCGTCCGGCCACCTGGTCGAGGCCGATGAAGCGCAGGTACTTCACTTCGCTGGCGATGACCTCGGCGACCTCGGCGTGGACCGCCGGGTCGTCGAGCATGACGGCGAGCCGGACGAGGCCGGCGTCGAGCAGCTGCTGGTGCCGGCCCTGGTGGCGCAGGGCGTCGAGCAGCTGGCCGCCGAGCTGCGACACATCGAGCGCCTCCATCCGGGCCAGCGCCGCGCTGCGAAAGAAGGCGCGCACGCGATCGTCGTCGAGGACGCCGACGGCATAGCGCATCGCCTCCCCGAGATGGCCGGCCAGGCGCTCGGTGTGCGAGGCGTCGGCGAGCCAGCCGGCCAGTCGGGCCGCAGCATCGAAGCGGCGCACCCTCTCGAGCACCTGCGCGGTGCTCAGGAAGTGGACGCAGATGAAGCCGGCGAGGTTGCGTCCGATCCGGTCCTTGTTGCGCGGGATGATCGCGGTGTGCGGGATCGGCAGGCCGACCGGACGACGAAAGAGAGCGACGACGGCGAACCAGTCGGCGACCGCGCCGACCATCGCCGCCTCCGCGAATGCAGCGGCGTAGCCCCACGCCGGATGGCCGTCGTCGAAGCGGACGGCGGCGACGTAGAGCACGGCGGCGGCGAACAGCAAGCCAAGGGCGACCCCCTTCATGCGTGCCAGCCCGGCGGCCGACGTCTCGCGGGCCTCGCCCGCGTCGCCCGCTTCGTTCATCTCGCCGACCACGTCAACCACGCCGAGCAACCAGGCGCCGGGTGCGGCACGCCACGACGCGCGCGGCGTCCGTAAGCATCGGTAACGCCGCTCCAGCACGCCAGCGGGCTGCCGACAACGGTGATTCGTGGACGAGCCTCTCGCATCATGGCTTTGCTGGGGCGCCTGTGCGGCGCCGTGCTGAACCTACCGCTGATCATCACCGAACCGCTGCTGCGCCGGCTGGCAGCGCGAAGGCGTGTGGCGGCGGCCCGTCGCCGCAGCGGCACGCGGCCCGCGCCCGACAGCATGCCCGAGCGTGTCTCTCGTCCCGGCCCGTCGTCGGCCGACCAAAAGCGCATGCGCGACGAATTGCGTGGCGTGCTCGACGAACGGCCCGACGCACGCGTGACGTTTCGCCGCCTCGCCCGCTTCGAGCGCAAGTTCTCGCTCGCCGGCCTGCGGGCGCTCGACCAGATTCCGATCCAGGACCTCCGCCGTGCCCTCGTCGATTTCGAGGCGCTCGTCAGCAACTGGTCGTCGGCGCCGCTCGCCGAGCTGCGCTCGCGCATGGCCGTGACCCTGTCGGATCGTTCGAGCGCGAGCTCGATGTGGATCACGGCGGTGAGCGTCGCCTCGCAGTACCTCCCGCCTTCGGCGGCTGCGGCGAGGCAACCGCCGTCGCCTGCTCCCGCCGTCGCACCGGCCGCCCCGCCGGTCGACATCGCCACGGTGAGCATGTCGCGATTCGAAGCGGCCGGCGGCCAGTGGCACGTCGGCGAGCGCAGCGGCGCACCTGCCTGAGCGCGAAGGCCCCTGGGCGAGCCACCGGCCGCCGGCACGGCACAATCCGGCGCGCCGCTTCGCCCGCGCCATGTCCGATCCCGATCAGAACCCCGACCTCGACCCCGAGGCGCCCGTCGACACGACGAGCGCAGCGACTACCGTCGTGCCGGCCGACACCGGCGTGCGGCTGCGGACCCTGTTTCCGGCGCTGTTCGGCAGCCGGGCCAAGCCGATCAAGCTGCAGATCCAGCAGGACATCCAGCAACGCGCGCCGGGAGCCTTCAGCCGTCGCGAGCTGTCGGCGTTCTTCAGCCGTCACACACGCAGCACGCCCTACCTGATCGCCGTCTCGCGAGCGACCGAACGCTTCGGGCTCGACGGCGAGCCGAGCGGTGCCCTCAGCGACGAGCATCGCAACGCCGCGCTGCAGGAGCTCGCGCGCCGTCGCGCCAATCGCCAGGAGCGCGAGGCGCTGGCCGACCAGCAGCGGCGCAACCGCGCCACGCTGCTGCGTGACTTCGAGCACACGACGCTCACCGCGGCGAACTTCTGCGCCTTGAAGGGCGTCGACGTCGATGCCCTGGAAGGCCTGCTGACCATCGCACGGCAGGAAGCGCAGGAACGGCAGCCCGACCCGGCCGCTCGCGGCCACCGCCCGGCTCCGCCCGGACGACGACGGCCCGGCTAGCGAATTTGTCGGGATGGCCAGAATGTATACGTGGCCATGCTCCTCCTTTGCGGTGGCGGGGCGCGTGAAAGCGACGGGGCTGAGCTCCCCGAAAGCGTGGCTACCAGCCGAACAGCGTGACGCCGGCGCCGACAGAGGTCTGGCGGAAGTTGTAGTCGATGAGCATCTCGCCATAGCCGGTGAAGACCTGGGCGTACCAGCGCAGTCCTTTCGGGTCCTTGCGGCTGACCGGCATCGTCCAGTCGAACTGCAGCGAGCCGCGGTGCAGATTGAAATTGGTCTTCCAGAGCAGGCTGGCCGTCATCTGGCCCGGCGACCAGACGCCGAGCAACTCGCTGCGGCCCCGGTACTCGCCGAGGTCGGGGTTGTCGTCATTGCCGTCGCTCTCGTGGATGCGCTTGTTGTAGCGCGCCGTCAGCGCGAACTCGTCGTGCTCGAAGCCGGCCATCGCGTAGGTCCGGTTCCAGCTGCGCGAGAAGGGCAGCGCCTGGCCGTTCGACTGATGGGCCAGGCCGATGCCGGCCATCTGCCATTTCCAGCCGAGCGGCAGCTCGATCCGGGTGGGCACGACGTAGACAAGCTCGGGCTCGTGGTCGGTGGCCCGAAACGGCCGCGAGATGGCTCCGCTGTAGAGCTGCCAGAGCGACTGCTGGGTGTAGGCGAACCAGAGGTCGCCTCCCGGCAGGCCCTGGTCCTCGAGCAGCTTGGTCCGCACCGATAGCTGCAGCTTGGCCTCGAGGTCGCGGTAGTCGGGCAGGGCGCCATCGTGCCCAACGGACGGCGAGCGCGGGTTGCGGTTGAGATGACTCGACAGGTGCAACGGCAGGAAGTAGTTGGGGCGGTAGCCGGTGAAGTTGAAGAGGCCCCGCTTGCGCTCGGGGCTGAGCTCCCAGAACTCGTCGAGCAGCGCGCTGCGGTCCTCGACCGGGGCGGTGGCAGCTCCGGCCGCGGCGACCGATGACGCCGGCGCCGCGGCGCCCGCGGCCACGGGCGGGCGCATCGCCGCGGCCGACGCGGCGGCCGCCGCCCCTCGCCGGCCCGGTGCCATGAGCCCGTCGTAGCAGGCCAGGCGCTCGGCGTCGACGCGAAGCTCGGCGCAGGCCTCGAGCGCGGCGGAGGCCGGCGCAGCGGGTCGGCCGCCCCCCTCGGCTCGCGCCGTCGCCAGCAGGCAGGTGGCCACGGCGAGGCCGAGCAGGGTCCGGCGTCCGGCGCGCCGCCTTTTTGAAGTTGTCGTCATGCGGGATTCCTGGTCAGGCGCCGAGTGTCAGGGCACCGGCACGCGATCGCCGGCGGAGGGCTTCGTCCCGCGCCGCTGCAGCCTGTCGCGGTGGTCGCGCGCTTCGTCGCAGCGGCGTTGGCCGCAGCGTGACACCCCCGTACAGTGCGCAGCCATGCCGACCTCTCCGCCCGAGACGCCCCCGCCACCCGGTCCACCGGCTGCGCCGCCGCCCCTTGCCGGCACCGGCTGGCAACGCTTCGTCGCCCGCAGCGTAGAACTGTTCAAGGCCTACGCCAACTGGCTGGTTTCAATCACCTGGAAGCGGTTCTTCCTGCTGTCGGTACTGCTCTTCCTCGGCGCGGTGATCCTGGGGCACCTGCCACCCTTCAACTGGAGGGTCGCGACCTCGGTGCCCGACGACCCGACCACCGTGATCATCGCGCCGACGCCGCCGACACCGCCGACATCGTCGACACCGGTCAAGGCGCCGACGCCGCCCGGGGCCGCACACGCTCCCAAGGCGGCGCCGAAGGAGGCGCCCGCCATCACGATCGAGAAGACGGACGAGCACGGCCGCGACATCACGATCTCGATCGGCAAGGACGGGGTGCGTATCTCGCCGCGCCACCGGGCGCCGGCCGCGGCGTCGACGCCGTCGTCGCCCGCGCGGCTGGCCGATGCCGCCTCAGCGATCGGCACCGCCGCATCGGCCGCGCCCGGCGCGGCGGCCCCCGGTGAGGCGGCGTCGGACGCCTCGGGCGATGTCAACGTCGAGATCAAGTTGCCGCCGGGCGCCGACAGCGACGAGATTCGCGACGCCGTCGAAGAAGCCCGCAGCGCTGTCGTCGAGGCGATCCGGGAGGCGCGTCGGGAAGGCGCGGCCGCCGCCGCCGAAGCCGCGGCCACCTCGGCGGAAGTCGCCGCCACCTCGGCCGAGACGGCCGCCAGGACCAAGGTCGTGCGTACCGTCCGGCGCGTCCGGACGACACCGTTCGGCGACTTCCTGACCGATCTCGCCTGGCTCATCATCGTCGCCTCGGCGATCCTGAAGATCAGCTGGAAGGGCACGGTCCAGGCCGAGGTCAAGGCCGCCGAGGCAACGGAGACGGCCGAATCGGAGCAGCTGAAGCGCCAGGTGGTGGAGGCGCGGATGGCGGCGATGCAGGCCCAGGTCGAGCCGCACTTCCTCTTCAACACGCTGGCCTCGATCGACCACCTCATCGAGACCGACCCGACACGGGCCAGCCAGATGCAGAAGAACCTGATCGCGCTGCTGCGGGCGTCGATGCCGGCGATGCGCGAAGCGCACCCGACGGCGCACAATCTCGGTCGCGAGATGGCGGTGATCCGCCCCTACCTCGAGATCCTGAAGGTGCGCATGGAAGATCGCCTGCAGGCATCGATCGACGTCCCCGACGGACTGCTCTCGGCCGAGTTCCCGACCATGATGATCCAGTCGCTGGTCGAAAACGCCATCAAGCACGGCCTCGAGCCCAAGCCCGAGGGCGGAACGCTGAAGGTGCGAGCCGAGATCATCGACGGCAAGCTGGCGGTCACGGTCGCCGACACCGGCCTCGGCTTCGGCCGGGCGCCGACCGCCGGCACCGGCGTCGGCCTGGCCAACATCCGCGATCGGCTGAAGCTGCTGTACGGCCAGCGCGCCTCCATGGTCGTGACCGACAACGCGCCCGCCGGCACGTCCGTCACCATCACCGTGCCCTACCAGGCGCAGACGGCCGAGAGGGACGCAGCATGAGTCGGGCGATGCGCGTCTTCGGCTGGATGCTGCTCGCCATGCTCGTCGTGGCCGCGTTGCTCGCCGGCGCTGCGGCGGTCGGCTGGAACGAATTCGTGGCCGGCAGCAAGGTCACCGTCGATGGCGAGTCGATCCGACTCGGCGCGATCGAAGGGCGGCACACCCTGCTCGTACTCTCGCTGGCCATGCTGGCGTCGTTCATCGTCACCGTCGTCGTCACCGTGGTGATCACCGTCGCCCTGCTGGCCAGCATCGTCGCCATACTTGCAACGGCGCTCTCGACCGCACTGACGCTGGCCATCGTCGCCTCGCCGTTCCTGCTGATCGGCTGGCTGGTCTGGCGACGAAGCCCGCGCGCCACGACGCCCGCTTCTCCCAAGGCCGCCTGATGAGCGAGCCGGGGGCTGTTCGCGCGGTCCTTGCCGACGACGAGCGGCTGCTGCGCGAGCAGCTCTGCCACCGGCTCGCCGAGGTCTGGCCCGAGCTCGAGATCGTCGGCCAGGCCAGGAACGGCACCGAGGCCGTCGAGCTGGTCGAAGAGCTCCATCCCGACATCGTCTTCCTCGACATCCGCATGCCCGGCATGACCGGCATCGAGGCCGCCCGGGCGATCGCGCAGCTGCCGACCTTCGACGACGCCACGGCCGAGCCGGGCGCGCCGGCGGGCTGGCACGGCTGCGAGATCGTCTTCATCACCGCCTACGACCAGTACGCGATCGAGGCGTTCGAGCAGGGCGTCGTCGACTACGTGCTGAAGCCGGCCGAGCGCGACCGGCTGCAGGTGACGGTCGAGCGCATCAGGAAGCGACTCGCCCTGCGCCGCTCCGACGACGCGCCCGACGCGAGCGGCATGCAGCAGTTGCTGCAGAAGCTCTCCGAGCGAATGAATCCCGGCGCGCCGCCCAAGCTGCGCTGGATCCAGGCCACGGTCGGCCAGAGCATCCAGATGATCCCGGTCGAAGACGTCCTCTTCTTCATCTCCGACGAGAAGTACACCCGGGTGCAGACGGCGTCGATCGAAGCGCTCATCCGCAAGCCGATCAAGGAGCTGATCGAGGAGCTCGACGCCGAGATGTTCTGGCAGATCCACCGCTCGACGCTCGTCAACACGCGCGTGATCGCGGGCGTCACGCGCGACATGCGCGGCCGCCAGCTGGTCGCCGTCCGCGGCCACCCCGAAAAGCTCGAGGTGAGCCGCAGCTACGCCGGGCTCTTCAAGGGAATGTGACGGCGCCCGGGCGCACGCCGGTCGTGCGCCTGCTCGTCACTGCGGGCGCGTCGGCACCGTGCCGAGGTTCCTCACCGTCGAGCTGCCCGCCGTCGCCAGGGTCGGGTGGACCGCGCCGAAATAGGCCACGCCCGACGAGCCGGCCGAGGCGACTTGCAGCGAACCGATTGCCCACACCACGGCCTGCGCCGAGCCACCGGCGCCCACCGAAACCGCGCCGGCCGCCAGCTCGCCCGCTCGCAGCGCCGACGAGCCGCCCAGGGCCGCCGAGAGGTCGTCGGCCGTACCGCTGAGTCGAAGCGTGCTCGAGCCGCCGAGCGCGACGTGGAGCTTGCCGAAGGCGGAGTTCTTCACGCTCATCGCACTCGATCCGCCCAGGCTGAGCGACAGCGCGGGAACGTTCAGGCCTTCCGCGCTGACCGCGACCGAGCCCCGGGCCTCGATGCCGCTGAGACGCTTCGCCGTGACCGTCACTTCGGCCGTCGACGAGGAAAAGGAGCTGGCATCCTCGACGACCAGGCGATCGCCGTCGACCCGCACGTCGATCAGGGAAACGACATTGGCCTCCGCCTTGACGACGACCGAGGCGGTGTCGCCCTGCCGGACAACGACGCGCGCGCCGGTGTCGACGCTCAGGCTGCTGAACGCACCGACGCTTCGGATCTCGGCCACGACGTCGCCGCTGCCCTTCGTCGGCCAGGGGTGGCCGAGGTCGCCGGCAGCGGCCGAGTCGATGCAGGCGAGCGGCAGGGCGGCACACAGGACGAGCGCTGCACGGCGGCGACAGGAGGGCAGTGGCATGGGTGGCCTCGAAGATGAGTGAGGGCCATCGTGCCACCGCCACCGGCCCTGGGAAAGCGTCGGGCGCCGGACTGCGCTTCGGCGCGACAAGCTGCCGCCACCCGCGACGAACCGCGCCGCGGCCCAGCGGCCGCCAGAGTGCCGCTGCGCCGGGCGTGTGCAGCGGTGGCGCCGCTCAGGTGAGCGGGTGGATCAGCAGGTCCGGATGCAGGGCCCAGCCGAAGAGCCCAGCCAGGCCCATCACAAGACCGAAGGTGCTCGGCGCGATGGCCACCCAGTACAGCCACCAGAGGTGGGTCAGCGCGGTGACGGCGAGCAGGGCGATGGCGATCGCGATCGCCGCCTCGGCGAGGTCGAACTGGTCGTCGCGGTAGTTGAGCGTGTCGTAGGTCTTCTGCGCCTGCTCGGCCTGCGTCTTCAGCTCTTCCTTCTTCGTGTTCTGGTTCTTCGCGATCGCCACGTACTTGCCGATCGCGGCGTCGTGTGCGGCGCGCTCGCCTTCGGGGCGGCCGGCGCGGCCGAGAGTCATCTGCTCGACGGTGGCCAGGGCGATCTCCTCGCGGATGTTTCGCGCCTGGTAGAAGTTCCAGAGGTCGATCTTGTCCGCCTGCGCCTGCAGCATCGCCTGAACGATGTTGTCGTCCTTGACGTTGCAGATGCCGAGGAAGGTGGCGAGCACCGCCACGGTGAGGGCGACCGCCGCGTTCAGGCGCGCATTCTCCTTGTGCTCGGCGTTGTCCTCGGCGAGCTCCTCGATGGTCTCGATCGGGTCGATCTCCAGTGCCATGGCTTTCCCCTTGTCAGTTCGTCTCTGTCGTCGCCGGCGCCGCGCGCCGCGCCTCTTCCACCCGCTCAGCCGCGGCCGACCGCAGCGCCCGCAGGCGGGCGCGCGGATCGACGACGACCGGCGCCTCGCTCAGCTTCATCTCGGCGACGAAGCGGCTGGGCACCGCGGCCACCGTGTCGCGGCCGCGCTTGCGCCGTGCGAGCGTACTCACGGCGAGCGTCGCGCGGGCCCGGGTGATCCCGACGTACATCAGGCGGCGCTCCTCTTCGAGGCGCGCCGCGCGGCCATCGTCGTCGTCGCTGCCGAACGGCAGCAGGCCCTCGTTGACGCTGGCCAGGAACACGTGCGGCCACTCGAGGCCCTTGGCGGCGTGCAGCGTCGACAGGGTGAGCACGTCCTGGTCGTCGCTGCGCTCGGCCAGGCTGACGATGACCGAGATGGTCTGCGCCACGGCGAGCACGCTCTGCGCCTCGACCGCGTCTCCGGTCGCCTCGCTGCCGGTGCCGCCGGAGCGGCGTGCGATCCAGTCGACGAAGTCGAGCACGTTGGTCCAGCGCGCCGCGCCGAGCGCGGGCGAGTCGTCGAGGTCGTGCAGGTGCTGCTCGTAGCCGATGTCCTTCAGCCAGTCGAGCAGCAGCGCCTTCGCCGCCTCGCCGCCGCGGGCCTCCCTGGCGCGATCGGCCAGCGCGTTGACGGTGCGGCCGAACTCGTGCAGCCCGGCGATCGCGCGCTGCGGCAGCGCGGTGCCGAGCGAGCTCGCGAACAGCGCCTCGAACAGGCTCGTCTTCCAGTGGCCGGCGAACTGGCCGAGGCCGGCCAGCGTCTGGTGGCCGATGCCGCGCTTCGGGCTCGTCACCGCGCGCAGGAAGGCGGGGTCGTCGTCGGGATTGACGATCAGGCGCAACCAGGCACAGAGATCGCGGATCTCGGCGCGGTCGAAGAAGCTCTGCCCGCCCGAAACCTTGTAGGGGATGCCTGCCTTGCGCAGCGCCTGCTCGAACACCCGGGCCTGGTGGTTGGCGCGGTAGAGGATGGCGAAGCCGCGCCACGGCGCTCCCGCGGCGTGCAGGCTCTCCACGCGCGCGACCGCGCGCTCGGCCTCGTGCAGCTCGCCGTCGCATTCGATGAGGGCCACCGGCTCGCCCTCTCCGAGATCGCTCCACAACGTCTTCTCGAACAGCTTCGGGTTGTGACCGATCACCGCATTGGCGGCGCGCAGGATGCTGGTCGTCGAGCGGTAGTTCTGCTCGAGGGCGACGACCCTGAGCGACGGGTAGTCGGCCGGCAGGCGCTTCAGGTTCTCGACGGTCGCGCCGCGCCAGCCGTAGATGCTCTGGTCGTCGTCGCCGACGGCGGTGAAGAGGCCGGCGTCGCCGGCGAGCAGCCGGAGCAGCTCGTACTGCAGGCCGTTGGTGTCCTGGTACTCGTCGACGAGCACATAGCGCAGCGTCTCGCGCCAGGCGTCGCGCACCTCGTCGTCGCGGCCGAGCAGCTTTACCGGCAAGGCGACGAGGTCGTCGAAGTCGACCGCCTGGAAGGCGCCGAGGCGCTCCTCGTAGCGCCGCATCACGCGCGACGCGACGAGGGCGTCGTCGCGGCTGCGCCCGCCGGCCGCGACGTCGCCACCGGCGGCGTCGGCCTCGGCCTGGTCGGCGCTCAGGCCGCGCCCCTTCCAGTCGCCGATCGCCCACTGCCAGCGGCGGGCCAGCGCGTTGTCGGTGGTGCCGCCGGCGTCCTTCAGCAGGGCGAGCACGTCGTCGCTGTCGAGGATGCTGAACTGCGGCTTCAGGCCGATCCGCTCGCCATGCGTGCGCAAGATGCGCACGCCGAGCGAGTGGAAGGTGCTCACGGCGAGCTTGCCGGCGGCGCGGCCGCCGACCAGCGCGCGGGCCCGCTCGCGCATCTCCTCGGCCGCCTTGTTCGTGAACGTGATCGCGGCGATCTGCGCCGGCGCGTAGCCGGCCTCGAGCAGGCGGGCGATCTTGTGCACGATGACGCGGGTCTTACCCGATCCGGCGCCGGCGAGCACGAGGCAGGGGCCGCTCAGGTGGTGCACGGCCTCGAGCTGGGCCGCGTTGAGGGTCGTCGGCGCCGCCGGCGCCGCCGTCTTCAGAACGGCGCCACGCACAGGCAATGGGCAATCGCGTCGAAGGGCTGGCGGCGATCGGCCAGGCCGGCCAGCCAGCCGAGGTCGCGCCGGGCCGGCGCGAGCGCGCCGACCGGCACGCCGAAGCCGCCGAGGCGCGACTCGACCGCCGCGGCCAGGCCGCCGGCCACCTCGGCGTTGAGCATCGAGACGAAGCGCGCGAAGGTGCCGGGCTCGCGCTCGATGTAGACGATGCGCGGGTCGGCGCCGAGCTTGGCCCGTGTCGCGGCCGACTTCACGGCATCGGCGAAGAGGCCGAGCTTGTCGACGAGGCCGCGCTCGAGCGCCTGCCGCCCTGACCAGACGCGGCCCTGGGCGATGGCATCGATCTTCGCCGGCGTGGTCTTGCGCGCCGCGGCGACGCGGCCGACGAAGTTGCCGTACTCGTAGTCGACGGTGCGCTGGATCATGTCGGCCAGGCGCGGGTCGAGCGGCAGCCGCGGGTCGGTCGCGGCGCGCAGCCAGGTCGTCGCGCTCGAGCTCGAATGCACGCCGATCTTGTCGAGCGTGCCCGAGACGTTCGGCAGGATGGCGATGACGCCGATCGATCCGGTAATGGTGGCGGCGTCGGCAATGATCTCGTCGGACGCGGTCGAGATCCAGTAGCCGCCCGAGGCGGCGACATCGCCCATCGAGACGACCACCGGCTTGCCCGCGGCCCGCGTCAGCTCGAGCTCGCGGCGCACCAGCTCGGAGCCGAACACGCTGCCGCCCGGCGAGTTGACCCGCAGCACGAGCGCCTTCACGTCCTTGTTGTTGCGCGCCGTGCGGATGAGGTTGGCGGTGGACAGGCCGCCGATGGTGCCGACCGGGGCGCTGCCGTCGACGATCTCGCCTTCGGCCACGACCACGCCGATCGCATCGCCGCCGAGGTGCGGCCGGATCCGCGACAGGTACTCGTCGAACGACGTCTGCCGAAACGTCTTGTTCTCGGTGTCCTCGACGCCGCGCGAGATCATGAGCTGACGCAGCTCGTCGCGCGTCTTCAGGCCGTCGACCGCCTTGTCGGCGAGGGCCAGCTTCGCGCGGTCGCCGCCGACGGCGGCAAGCCGCTCCGGCGCCTCGTCGATCGAGTGCATGACCGAGCCGGGGGCGAGCTTGCGCAGCTTCTCGACGTCGTCGGTGTAGGTCTTCCAGAGCGAGCCGAGCAGCTCGGCCTCGGCCGCGCGCGACTCGGGCGAAGGGCCGTTGGCAACGTAGGGTTCGCCGAAATCCTTGAAGGCGCCGGCGCGCAGAACCCGAACGCTCACGCCGACCTTGTCGAGCGCCTCCTTGTAGTAGTTGCGCACGCCGCCGAAGCCGGTGACGTTGACGCCGCCGAGCGGGTGCAGGAACACCTCGTCGGCATGGGCGGCGATGTAGAACTGGCGCTGGTCGTAGCTCGAGCCCCAGGCGACGACCTTTTTGCCGCTGGCACGGAAGCGGTCGACCGCGGCGCCGATCTCGCGCAGGGTGGCCAGGCCGGTCGGCTCCATCTCGTCGAGCAGCAGCACCGCGCTCGTGATCTTGTCGTCCTTGGCGGCGGTGTCGAGCACCGCGAGCACGTCGCGCAGCTGGATCTTCTGCGGCACCTCGCCGCGCAGCTGGTCGAGCGCCGCGCCGCGCAGGTTGCCGGCCTTCTGCTCGGCGATCGAGCCCTGGAGGTTGAGCACCAGCGCCGTCTTGTCGGCCAGCGGCTGCGGCCCGGTGCGAGCCAGGGCCACGACCACGACCACGACGATGAAAAGGAAGACGACGTTGAGGACGACGCGGCGGCTGACGTCGATGACGCGCCAGACACCGCGAAAGAACCGGCGTATCGGGCCGGGGTTGGACGCTGACATGAAGGGACGCTCCGAAAGACGACTGCGCCTAGCTTAAGCGACGCCGAACCGACCGGCGCGCCTTCGTTCTTCCGGCCACCCGCGCCCGCCCTTGCAATACTCCGGCGATGCAGGCCATCTTCGCCGTCACCGTTCCCTTCTTCGCGCTGGTGCTTCTCGGCTGGCTCGGCGCTCGCCTCCGCGTGCTGCCCGAAAGCGCCATTCCGGGCCTGAACGCCTATGTGCTCTATTTCGCCCTGCCGTGCATGCTGTTCCGGTTCGGCTCCAGCCTGCCGCTCGACCGCCTCGCCGACCCGGCGTTGATCGGCATCTACCTGCTCTCGGCGATCGTCGTCATCGGCGTCACGATCGCCATGACGCTGCGGCGGCGCGGCGGCACGAACGGCGTCGACCTTCGGGATGCCGCGTTCGGCGCCCTCGTCGCCGCCTTCCCGAACGCCGGCTTCATGGGCGTGCCCCTGCTCGTCGCGCTGCTCGGCGACGCCGCCGCCGGCCCGGTGATCGGCGCCATCGTCGTCGACCTGGTCGTCACCAGCACGGTCTGCCTGGCACTCGCCCAGGGGCAGGCGCAACGGCTGGCCGGCAGCGGTGTCGAGCGCTCGGTGTGGCGCGGCGCGCTGCTGGCCCTGCGCGGCGCGGCGAGCAATCCGCTGCCCTGGTCGATCGCCGCCGGCGCCGCCTTCGCGGCGGCGGGGCTGGCGTTGCCGGAGCCGGTGGCGCAGATCGTACGGATGCTGGGCGACTCGGCAACGCCGGTCGCCCTCTTCACCATCGGCGCCGTGCTCTTTCGCGCCGGCCAGCACGTGCACACGCGCACGCCGCTCGGCCACTACCTGCCGGTGGCGCTCGTCAAGCTGCTGCTGCACCCGGCACTGATATTCGGCGCCGGCCTGGCGGCGCGCGCGCTGGGGGCGCCGGTCACGCCGTTCGGCCTGATGGTGCTGACGCTGACGGCGGCCTTGCCGAGCGCCAGCAACGTTGCGCTGCTGGCCGAACGCTACGGCGCCGACAACGGGCGGATCACCCGGATCATCATGGCCTCGACGGTGCTCGCGTTCGCGACGTTCTCGCTCTGCGCCGGACTGTTCGGCATCGGTGAGAAGGGTAGTCACTGAGAGACGTCACTGAAACACCGTATACAGAATCCAGTCATGCTGGCGGCCACGCCATGGCGGCCCATCCGGTCAAGCTGCAACCTGCGCCCGCCCTGGTCGGCACACGCTACCGAACTCATCCCCCACCACGGCTCGCAGGCCAGCGAGAAGCTGCTTGACCGTTTTCCCGACGCTCTCGACACGCACGCATCGCGAGGTACCCCATGAAGCTCACGCCCGCCCAGCACGAACAGTTCGACCGCGACGGCTACCTGTTCTTTCCCGGCCTCTTCACGAGCGAGGAAACGAAGACCCTCAACGACGCCGTGCCCGAGCTCTATGCCCGACACGAGGCCTACAACGTGCGCGAGAAGGGCAAGGACGCGGTGCGCACGAACTTCGCCGCCCACCTCTACAGCGAGCCCTTCGCGAAGCTGGCCCGCCACCCGCGCATGGTCGAGCCGGTGCAGGATCTTCTCGACGGCGAAGCGCTCTACATGCACCAGTTCAAGATCAACGGCAAGCAGGCCTTCGACGGCGACGTCTGGCAGTGGCACCAGGACTACGGCACCTGGCTCAACGACGACAAGATGCCGGCCGAGCGCGCCATGAACGTCGCCATCTTCCTCGACGACGTCAACGACTACAACGGCCCGCTGATGTTCATTCCCGGCAGCCACAAACGCGGCGTGGTCGATGCGAAGCACGACCTCACGACCACCAGCTACCCGCTCTGGACGATCGACAACGACCTGATCGGCCAGCTCGTCGAGCGGGCCGGCGGCCCCGGCGGCTTCGACGCCGACAGTCGTTACGTACCGGGCGGCATCGTCTCGCCCAAGGGCCCGGCCGGCTCGATGATCCTGTTCCACGGTTGCCTCGTGCACGCCTCGGGCTCGAACCTCTCGCCCTGGAACCGGGTCAGCGTCTACCTGAGCCTGTGCGCCGTCAGCAACCACATCCGTCGCTTCAAGCGGCCCGAATACATCGCCCACCGCGACTTCACGCCGATCGAGACGCTGCCCGACGACTGCCTGCTGAAGGACTACCCGGTCGAGCTGCCGTGGAAGAACGGCATGCCGGCCAGCGCACTCGAAACCTCGTCCGACGAGTTCAAGCTGGCGGCTTAGATGCATTTCGCCTTCCGCGGGATCGGGACGATGGGGCGCTCCATTGCGCTCATGTCCCCCGAAGGCCGCCGAGGGCGGCCTTCTCCTCCTTTACTTCGCTCCATGAAGCGCCCCATCGTCCCGATCCTGCACCCTCTCGTCTGGGCGCACGGCCAGCTCGGCCGAGGGTGTCGGGTGGTCGATGGAGCGAAGTAAAGGAGGAGGACCGCGGCGCGGCCGCGGTCCGGGGGACATGAGCGCAATCGACCACCCGGCGCCCTCGGCCCGCGGCAACCCCTCTCAACGAACTACACACGTCATCGGAACACCGTCATGAGCCTGCACACCCAACTCCTTCGCCGCCAGGCCGAGAAGAAGCCCATCCGCATCGGCTTGATCGGCGCCGGCAAGTT
>JBBRFB010000043.1:0-22035 GCA_038225015.1 Burkholderiales bacterium | reverse complement strand
CTTCGACATCCGCCTCGAGCCCTACCTCCTGGCGACCGCACGCCGCCATCCCGCGCTCGCGCCGGCGCTCGAGCAGCTGGTGGCGACGACCGCGGCGACGAAGCGCGCGCTCGTCCACGGCGACATCAGCCCGAAAAACATCGTCATCGGCGAGCACGGGCCGGTGTTCCTCGACGCCGAGTGCGCGTGGTGGGGCGAGCCTGCGTTCGACCTCGCGTTCTGCCTGAACCACCTGCTCCTCAAGTGCCTGTGGAATCCCGCGGCGCGCGATGCCTTCTTCGCCAGCTTCAATGCGTTGGCAGAGTCCTATCTCGACGCCGTCGACTGGGAGCCGCGCGCCTCGCTCGAGCGCCGCGCCGCGGCGTTGCTACCCGGTCTCCTGCTGGCGCGTGTCGACGGCAAGTCGCCGGTCGAGTATTTCAAAGGCGAGGTGGATCGCGACATCGTGCGGCGCGCCGCGCGCGGCTTGCTGCAGCGACCCGTCGATCGCTTGCAGTCTGTCGCGGCCGCCTGGCGCGAGGAGCTCGTGCGATGAACGATCCGGTCATTCGCTCGGTGCGGGCGCGGCGAGTCTGGGACAGCCGGGGCCGGCCGACGGTCGAGGCCGAAGTTGCCCTGGACGACGGCGCCTTCGGACAGGCCATCAGCCCGGCCGGCGCATCGAAGGGCAGCCGCGAGGCGCACGAGCTGCGCGATGGCGGCAGCGCCTTCGGCGGGCTGGACGTGACGGCCGCGGTCGGCCACGTCAACGGCGAGATCGCCCGCGCGCTGGTCGGCTCGCTGGCCGTCGACCAGGCGGCGCTGGACCGACGGCTGATCGAGCTCGACGGCACGCCGAACAAGACGCGTCTCGGCGCCAACGCGACGCTCGCGGTGTCGATGGCGGCCGCCCGTGCGATGGCGGCGTCGCGCCGCCTGCCGCTCTACGAGGCCCTCGGCGGCGCCGGCGCGACCATGCTGCCGATGCCGCAGATCCAGATATTCGGCGGCGGTGCGCACGCCGGTCGCCGGGTCGACATCCAGGACTTCATGGTCGTGTGCCCCGGCGCCACCAACTTCGCCCAGGCGCTCGAATGGACCGCCGAGGTCTATCGCCATGCCGGCCTCCTGATGCGCGAGCGCGGGCCGCTTTCCGGCGTCGCCGACGAAGGCGGCTGGTGGCCCGACTTCCGCACCAACGAAGAGGCCCTCGAGGCACTGGTCGCGGCGATCGAGCGCGCGGGCTACGAGCCCGGCCGCCAGGTCGCGATCGCGCTCGACATCGCCGCCTCCGAGTTCGGCCGCGCCGGCCGCTACACGCTCGGACTCGAGTCGCGCGAGCTCGACTCAGATGGCCTGATCGAGCTCCTGCTGCGCTGGATCGACCGCTACCCCATCGTCTCCATCGAGGATCCGCTCGCCGAGGACGACCCCGAAGGCTTCGCGCGCTTCACGCGGGCGGCTGGCGGCCGGGTGCAGGTGGTGGGCGACGACTTCCTGGTCTCGCATGCGCCGCTCATTCGCGAGGCCGCCGCCGCCGGCGCCGCCAACACGGTGCTGCTGAAGCCCAACCAGCGCGGCACCCTCAGCGAAACGCGCGAGGCGTGGGACGCAGCGCGGGCGCTCGGCTACGCCGCCATCGTCTCGGCCCGCTCGGGCGAAACCGAAGACACCACCATCGTCCACCTCGCCATCGGCTGGCAGGTCGGCCAGCTGAAGGTCGGCTCGTTCGCGCGCGGCGAACGCATGGCCAAGTGGAACGAGGCGCTGCGCATCGAGGAGCGCCTGGGCGACAGGGCTCGTTTCGCCGGCGCGGGTGTGTTCGGCCGCAACCCGAAGCCGGGCCAGCGCAACGCCGACTGACGTCGGCGCGAGGCCGGCGCCAACCCGCGTCGGGGCGAGATCGCCGTCGGCGGTCGACGAAGTGACGAAGCAGATGCGCTGCCAGCGGCTCGGGCTTCTCCTCGCGCACGAAGTGGCCGCAGTCGGCGATGACGTAGAGTGTCCGGCGCGGGCGGGGCAACGTCGTTTCATGGAGCAGGGTATGCATCTCACCGAGCAACAGGTCACCGACTATCGTCGCGACGGCTGCGTCTTTCCGATCCGGGTGCTGAGAGCCGAAGAGGCCGGCTACTACCGGCGTCGCCTCGAGGAGCACGAAGCCGTGGCCGGGGCGCCGCTGCAGGGCAACCTGCGGCACAAGACGCACCTGCTCTTCACGTGGGCCGACGAACTCGTGCATCACCCGGCCATCCTCGACGCCGTGTCCGACGTGATCGGCCCCGACATCCTCTGCTGGACGACCAACTTCTTCATCAAGGAACCGAGCAGCCCGGGCTTCGTGTCGTGGCACCAGGATTCGACCTACTGGGGCCTCGATCCCGCCGACGTCGTCACCGCCTGGGTCGCCTTCACCGACGCGACGCCGGAGAACGGCTACATGCAGTTCATTCCGCGCACGCACACGGTCGACCAGCTGCCGCACCTGGACACCTTCCACCGCGACAACCTGCTCTCGCGCGGCCAGGAGATCGCCGTCGAGGTCGACCGGTCGAAGGCCGTCGGCATCGGGCTGCAAGCCGGCGAGATGTCGCTGCACCACATCAAGCTGGTGCACGGTTCCGAGCCGAACTGCAGCCCGGACCGCCGCATCGGCCTGGCGATCCGATACATCCCGACCTATGTGCGGCAGACGAAGGTGCGCGACTCGGCGATGCTGGTGCGCGGCGTCGACACCGAGCATCACTTCGACTACGAACCGCGGCCTCGTGCCGACCTCGACCCGGCGGCGGTGGCAGCACACGCGGAGTCGGTCGACCGCCAGATCAAGGCGCTCTACCAGGGCACCGACAAGCAGGCGTTCCGCGCATGACCGCGAGCCGTCGGGCCGGCCCACGGCGTCAACAGGTTCCTAGGCGCCGGCGAGCCGACCAACGGCTTCGCGGAGGATGTCGCGCGTCGCGGTGAATCCCTCGGCGCTCGGAAGCCAGGCGAGCTCCTGGCTCTCGACGCGGCGGGCCAGGCCCATCGGCGCCGCCTCGACCTGGATGTCGGTGCCCGCGCTCTCGGTGAAGGCGCGCAGGGCGCGCGGCATGTGCCAGCCATGCGTGACGAGCACGATGTGCGTGATACCGGCACCGCGCAGGAGCGCGATCGTGTGCGAGGCGTTTTCGCGGGTGTCGCGCGACTGTTCCTCGAGCCACTTGATCGGCTGGCCGAACTCGGTGGCCGCGACCTTGCCGGCGACGCGGGCCTCGGGTGTCGCGTCGTCCTGGGCCCAGCCGATGCCGCCGCTGAAGGCCATGGGCGCGCCGGTTTCGCGGGCCAGGAAGACGCCGTAGCGCAGCCGCGCCAAGGTGCGCGGACGCAGGCTGCTGACGCCGTATTCGGGGGCGAACGGCTCGACGCCGCCGCCGAGGATGACGATGGCGATCGGCTGACGCGCCTGCACTTCGGCGCGCAGCTCGCGGATCCGGTCGAAGCTGAGGGCGGCGGGCGGCTTGAGCACCAGCTGGCCGAGGACGCGCGCGGCGCCCGAGCATGCCGACAGCCACAACAGGGCAACGCAGGTGATGATGATCAGCCAGCCCAGGCCGCGGCGCGGCAGCATCAGCCGGGCGCCGACCAGCAGCAGCACGAGCAGCGGTACCGGCGGCAGCAGCAGGGCCGCGAGCAGGGGCTTCCAGGACTCGATGCCCAAGGTCACGAACACAGTGTTCACGTCATCCGATCGTTTGCTGGCCTGGCGGCGATGGCCAGCGATTGTGCCGGAGCATCGTCGTCGTCGGCGACGAGCGCTCGCGACGCGGGTTCGCCGGGCTCGGCGCCGATCGAAGGTTGCTCATGCTACGGTGCCAACCGCTCGCGCACCCAGTTCGTGCCGTCGAGGCGATAGCGCAGGCGATCGTGCAGGCGCGAGCGCCGCCCCTGCCAGAACTCCCAGCGATCGGGTGCGAGCCGGAAACCGCCCCAGTGCGGCGGCCGTGGCGGCTTCAGCATGAAACGGGCGCCGTAGCGTGCCGCGTTGGCGACGAGCACCGCCCGCGACGCGATGACCTCGCTTTGCGGTGACGCCCAGGCGCCGATGCGCGAGTCGAGGGGCCGCGAGTCGTAGTAGGCGTCGGACTCACTGGCGTCGACCCGGCTGACCACGCCTTCGATGCGCACGACGCGCTCGAGCTCGACCCAGTGGAACTGCAAGGCAGCATGGGGGTGGGTGGAGAGCTCGCGGCCCTTGCGGCTGTCGTAATTCGTGTACCAGACGATACCGCGCGCATCGATGCCCTTGACGAGGACGATCCGGGTCGACGGCCGGCCATCGGCGCCGACAGTGGCCAGCGTCATCGCGTTCGGCTCGGCAAGCTCGGCAGCCAGGGCCTGCTCGAGCCAGAGCGTGAACTGCTGCAGCGGGTCGGGCGCCGACGCGGCTTCATCGAGCTCGGCTCGTTCGTAGCTCTTGCGAAGATCGGCGATGTTGCGCATCAGCCCAGTATAAGAAGCGCGCCGCACGATGCGGCTCGACTCGTGCGGTCTCGAGACCGGCCCTTACGGGGAAGGCCTTACGTAAACCTACCACTTCCTCAATCGTCCCGGTGCTTCCATGCTCGATCCATGTCCACAGAGCGCGCAGTGATCGTTCTGGCAGCCGGCAAGGGGACGCGTTTCGATGCCGACGGCCACAAGCTGGGTCAGCGACTGGGCGACCTGAGCGTCCTGGCGACGACGCTTCGCCACGCCGTCGCCAGTCAGCTGGCCGTCGTGGTCGTGACCACGGCCCCTTTCGCCGACGTCGCGCGCAGCGCGGTGGCTGCGCGCGACGTCATCGTCCTGCCCGAGGTCGGCTCGGAGGGACACGTCAGCCTGGGCATGGGCTATTCCATCAGCGCCGGCGTCAACGCCCGGCCGCACGCCGACGGCTGGCTCGTCCTGCCCGGCGACATGCCGCTCGTCCGGCCGGCCACGCTGGAGGCGGTGGCGCAGCAACTTGACCACCATCCGATCACGTACGCCCAGTACAAGGGCCGGCGTGGTCACCCTGTCGGCTTCGCCGCCGAGCTCTACTCCGAGCTGGTCACGCTCACCGGCGACGAAGGGGCGCGCCGCCTGCTCGCCCGCTACCCGGCGTTCGGCGTCGAACTCGACGACCCGGGCATCCTGGTCGACATCGACACTCCGGCCGACCTCGCGCTGCTGCGCGACGGCGATCCCTCGCTCGCCGCGTGAGCGCGTGCGCGGCGCCGTTCGTCAGTCCGTGAGCTCGTGCCGGCGGGCGAGGGCGACCAGCCGCTCGATGTCCCGGTCGCGGATGCCGCAGCCGCGCAGCGAGGCCGCCGTCTCGAGGAGATAGTCCAGGGTCGTGCCATAGCGGCCGGACGCGGTGCGCAGGATCTCGACCATTTGCGAATCGGGCAGAGGGCCGACATGGCTCGGGCTGCGCCCGTTCAGGGTGAAGGCCAGGGAGGCGTCGAGCTCGCCGAGCGGGGTGCGGCAGCGCAGCCACTTCGGGTCGTAGACGCCGGTGGGCATCTCGCGCGCCCAGAGCCTGACCAGCTCCGACTCGACGCGACGTTCCTCGATCCGGTAGACGCGGCCGCGGCAACAGCCGCCGGCGACGAGGGCGAAGACGAGTCCAGGGCATTCCGGCGTGCCCCGGTTGACACGCGATCGCATGACCAGCGCCCGGTGCCAGCCGAACACCGTCGCCGGGCGGTCCTCGACCGACTCGAACTCGGGACGCCAGATGAGCGAGGCATAGCCGAAGACCCAGACGTCGCCGCGGCCACCCCAGGACGCAAGCGCGTGCGCGAGCAGGCGGCCGGCGTCGCGGCCGGCCCGCTGAAGGGGCGCTTCGGGTGTCATCGGCGTTTTGCAGACTCTAGAATCATTCGCACAACGCCACCCGGCAGCAGCCGCGAGACCCTCATGACCGATCGCAAGAATCCGCAGAGCAGTTCCACCCGCACCGTCGCCGTCATCGCCGTCATTGTCCTGATCGTGATCGCCATTGCAGGAATCGTGCTCGCCAACCGCCAGAAGTCGGAGGCGGACGCGATCGAAACCGTCGCTGCCGACACAACGCCCTTGTCCGCGTCGGCGCCGACAGGGGCTTCCGCGGCATCGGGCGCCGCGTCAGCCGGCGTGCCATCGGATCCGAACGGGCTCGTCTTCGCGGTGAAGTCCGCGAAGCTTCCGGCGGATGCCAACGACAAGCTCGGCAGCCTGGCGGACGCGGTGCGCAAGGACAACAAGACCCTCGTCATCGTCGTCCGCTACGCCGCCAACGGCGACCCGGTGGGCGAGCTCGAGCTCGCCAAGAACCGGGCTGAGGCCATTCGCCACGCGCTCCAGGCCAATGGCGTGTCGCTCAGCTCGATCCGCACCGAGATCGCGGAACTGCCGCCGACGCTGCTGGCGGCCAGCGAGGCGAACCGCGTCCAGGTGACGCTGCGGTGAGGCCGCATCGCGCGGCTCGCATGGTTCCGCCGCGCTGCAGTCCGTCGCTGCGGCCGACAAGTTGACCGATCCGCGCGAGCTCGCGACGCACGGGCCGGTGATTCCGGTCATCGTCATCGACCGCGTCGAGCAGGCCGTGCCGATGGCACGGGCGCTCGTCGAAGGCGGCATCCGCGTCCTCGAGGTGACGCTGCGCACGCCGGCCGCGCTCGGCGCGATCGAGGCCATCGCCCGCGAGGTGCCGGCCGCCATCGTCGGCGCCGGCACGGTGCGCAGCGCCGCCGACGCGGGCGCGGCGCGAAGCGCCGGCGCCGTCTTCGCGGTCAGCCCCGGCTTCACCACCAGCGTCGACGAGGCGTGCCGTGCTCACGGCCTGGCGCTGTTGCCGGGCGTCGCGACGGCCACCGAGGTCATGCGTGCGGCCGAGGCCGGCTACACGTTCCTGAAGTTCTTTCCGGCCGTGGCGGCCGGCGGCACGGCGTTGCTGAAGGCGTGGGCCGGCCCGTTCCCCGACATCGTCTTCTGCCCGACCGGCGGGATCGGCGCCGCGACCGCGGTCGACTACCTGGCGCTGGCCAACGTCGTCGCCGTCGGGGGGTCCTGGCTGACGCCAGCGGAGGCACTCGCCGCCGAAGACTGGCCGCGCATCACCCGCCTGGCGCGCGAGGCGGTCGCGCTGCGTGTCGCTTGACCTTGGCGCCATTCAGGCGTCGTCGCGCTCGATGAGTTCGATCTTGTAGCCGTCGGGGTCGGTGACGAAGGCGATCACTGTCGTTCCCCCCTTCACCGACCCGGCTTCGCGGGTGACCGCGCCGCCGCCGTTGCGGATCTTCTCGCAGGCCGCCTTGGCGTCGGCCACACCGATCGCGATGTGACCGTAAGCCGTGCCGATCTCGTAGTCGCTGACGCCGTGGTTGTAGGTGAGCTCGATCTCGGCCTGCTCCGGATTGCTGGCGTAGCCGACGAAGGCGAGCGAGTATTTCTGCTCCGGGCGCTCGGTCGTGCGCAACAGGCGCATGCCCATCACGCCGGTATAGAAATCGATCGAGCGCTGCAGGTCGCCGACCCGGAGCATGGTGTGGAGAAATCTCATGGTGCGTCGAAGAGGAAGCAGGTGGTGGAGGCGTGAGCGTACAGCTTGCCGTCCGGACCGGTGAGACGGCCGTCGGCAGTGGCCATGCGGCTCCCGACGTGGATGACATTTCCCTCCGCGCGCACCAGCGGCACCTTGTCGGTCAGCGGCCGGACGATGTTGATCTTCAGCTCGGCCGTGGTGTAGGCCCTGCCCGGCGCCAGAGTCGTGTGCACGGCGCAGCCCAGCGCCGAGTCGAGCAGCGTCGCGAACCAGCCGCCGTGCACGGTGCCGATCGGATTGAAGTGGCGCAGGAGGGGGCGGCCCTGAAAGACGGCCCGGCCGCGCCCGGCCTCCACGAGAATGAAATCGCACGTCTCGCCGAAGTAGGGCGCCGGAAGGCGGCCCGCCATCATCTCCTCGAACACCTCGAGGCCCGAGAGGCCCGCGACCTGGGCAGGCGAGGCGAGACCGACGGTGGTCACGCGGGTTCGCACGTCGGCCTCGCGGGCCTCCCACTGGGCAAGAACGTCGGCGGGCGAGGGGCTGCTCGAAGCGGTCATGGTGGTTTGAGGTTACTGCAGATACAAACATTGTAGCTACAATCAATTGATGACCGATCCATCGGCACGGCGCCCCGACGCGCCACGCGGCTGCACGAACCTGAAGCTGCGCCAGCTGACCCGGCGGGTCGGCCAGCACTACGACCGGATCGTCATTGCGTCCGGCCTGAAGACGACGCAGTACTCGCTGCTGTCCTGCATCGTCCGCCTCGGCCCGGCACGGCCGGGCGAGATCGCGCGAGCGATGGAGATGGACGCGTCGACGCTCACCCGCAACCTGCAACCGCTGGTCGCCCAGGGTTGGGTCGAGATCGCGGCAGGCGTCGACGCGCGGTCGCGGGCCGTCACCGCCACCGCCGCCGGCCGTGCCAAGCGAAACGAGGCCCAGCACGCCTGGAAGCGCGCCCAGCTCGCCTTCAACCGCCGCATCGGTGACGCGCGCGTCACCGAGCTGCATGCCTTGCTCGACGACTGCCTGGCCGCCATCAAGGACACCGAGGAGCATGCCGATGCCTGATTTCGCGCCGAACCGGGTCAGCCCGCGGTTGCGGGCGGCATCGTGTAGTTGAGCGCCATCCGGCCGCCGTCGACGACGACGATCTCGCCGGTGATGTAGCTCGCCGCGTCGCTGGCCAGGAAGGCGCAGACGGCGGCCACCTCGCCGGGTTCGCCGAGCCGGCGCAGCGGCGTGCGGCCGAGGATGCGCGCCTCGGCCTGGGCACTGCCGAGGACGGCCTGGCGCGCCAGTTCGGTGGCGATCGTTCCCGGCGCCACCGCGTTGACGCGGATGCCGCGGTCGGCGAGGGCCAGCGCCATCGCCCGCGTCAGCTGGTTGATGGCGCCCTTGCTCGCGTTGTAGCTGGCGATGTCGGCGATGGCCAGCGTGCCGTTCACCGAGCTCATGTTGACGATGGCGCCGCCGCCCGTGGCGGCCATGGCGCGCGCGACGGCCTGGCCGACGAGGAAGGCGCCCTTCAGGTTGACCCCGATCACCGCGTCCCAGTCGCTCTCGGTGACGGCGAGGAAGTCGGCGGCGCGGAAGATGCCGGCGTTGTTGACGAGGACGTCGACGCGACCGGCCGCGGCCAGCGTGCCCGCCAGCGCCGTTTCCACGTCGCGCCGTTGCGAGACGTCGCAGGTGGTGAAGCGGGCAGTGGCGCCGCTGCCGGCGAGCTCGGCGGCCAGCGCCTCGCCGGCGGCCTCGTCGCGGTCCCAGAGCGCCACCGCCGCGCCGCTGGCGGCGAACAGGCGGGCGCAGGCGGCGCCGATGCCGTTGGCGGCACCGGTGACGACGACGCTCTTGCCGCTGAAATCGAACCGCACGTTGCTCATCGCGATGTCCTGTCGAGCCAGATGCCGATGCCTTGCGCGTTCAGCTCGACGTCGAGCGCGAGGAGTTCGCCGATGCGCTCGTCGGCCAGCGCGATGCCGTGGGTGCGCAGGCGCCGGGTGTGAATCTGCTCGAGCCCGCTCTTCAGGCGGTGGTGGCGGGCCGGGCCCGCGTCGAGCGAGCGCCCCAGATCCACCATCTCGTCGAGCTGGCCGAGGAGCAACGCAGCGAGGCGGTCGACGTCGGTCACCGGGCCGTAGTGCGTGAGATAGAGCCAGGCCGGATCGAGGCGGAGGAGGCGCTCGATCGAGCCCCGCATCGCGTCGGGCTGGAACTGCACCGGCGTCGTCGTCGGCATGATCCACGGCCCGCGCGCGCTGTCGAACTCGCGGTAGGAAAGGCCGAAGGTGTCGCCGGTGAAGACGCCGCGCGAACGTTCGTCCCAGATGCAGTGGTGATGCATGGCGTGCCCCGGCGTATGCAGGAAGCGCAAGGGCCGGCCCGCCAGCTCGAGAACCATGCCGTCGGTGCTGCGCAGGACGCGATCCGCCGCGACGCCGACGATCGTGCCGTACGAGCGCTCGATCTCGTCGGCGCCGTAGACGCCGGTGGCGCTGCGGATGAGGTACGAGGGATCGACGAGATGACGGGCGCCGCGCGGATGGACCACGGCCCGGGCCTGCGGCAGATGCCGCATCAGCTGGCCGACGCCGCCGGCATGGTCGAGGTGGACGTGGGTCGCGATCACGAAGTCGACCGCATCGGCGGCGAGCCCGGCGGCGGCGAGCGCCGCCAGCAGCCGCGGCACCGACTCATTGGTGCCGGTGTCGATGAAGGCGCCGCGCCCGTTCTCGACGACGAGGTAGGCCGCATCGAACGCCGGCCGGTGAAAGCCAGTGTCGACGACATGGATGCCGTGCGGCCGCACGTCGACGAAATCGAGCGCGCGCGCCGGAGAGATCGCTTCGGCCATCGTGGTCATTCTAGAGAGCGCCTGCCGACGACCGGCCTGTGGCGAGAATGCTCGGGCAGTGGGCCGGCTCCCGGCCCGAGGAGCAGTGATGCGGTTTTCCTTCGTCCGAGTTGGTCGGCTGCTGGCGCCGGTTCTGTTGGGCCTGGTCGCAAGCGGCTGCGGCGTGCTGCGCGCACCGGGGGGCCTGCCGCCCGGCACCTCGATCGACGAGGCGCGCCGCTCCTTCGGCGGGCCGACCGGGCAGTACGCGCTCGACGGCGGCGGCACGCGGCTCGAGTTCACCCGGTACAAGCAGACCTACATGCTCGACTTCGACGCCGGCGGCCGGCTCGTCTCGAACCAGCAGGTCCTCACCGAGCCCCGCTTCGCCGAGATCGCCCAAGGCATGCCGGCCGACGAGGTGCTGCGCCGCCTCGGCCACCCGACCTGGGTCTTCGGCGTCGGCTGGCAGCGTCGGTCGGTCTGGAACTACCGCTTCTACGCGCCGCTCGGCTGCGTGATCTTTCAGGTCTCGATCAGCGACGCCGGTCGCGTCGTCGAGGCATCGCAGGGAATCGATCCGGAGTGCGACATCGCCAATTCAAGTCGCGACTGAACGCCGGCACGAGCGCCGGCCCGCTCAGGCTCTGGCCGTGGTCGGCGTGCGCGGGATCCAGTAGCCGAGCGCACCCGCGGCGGCGAACGCGACCAGCGCGATGCAGACGATGCCGCCGGCCAGCGTCGTCGCTGCGGTGACGGCCGAGAGCAGCGCCGGCCCGCTCGTCGAGCCGAGATCGGCCATCAGCCGCCAGACGCCGAGGAAGTGCGCCCGGCCGACCGGCGGCGAGTAGTCGGCCCCGAGGGTCATCACCATGCCCGAGCCGATGCCGTTGCCGAAGCCGAGCACCAGCGCGGCGAGCAGCAAGGTGAAGGCGCTCGACGTGAAGGGCATGAAGAAGAGCGCCAGCCCCATGATCACCATGCAGGGCACGGCGACCCAGGTGCGCCCGCGGCGGTCCATCACGTGGCCGGCCGGCAGGAAGACGAGCATGTCGATGCCGCCGGCCACGCCGTAGATGAGCGACGTGACCGCGGCGTCGAGTCCGATCTGCTCGGCCCACAGGGGCACCACCGCCTGGCGCGACGCCCGCACGGCGCTCACCAGCAGCACGCCAATCCCCACGGTGAGGAAGACCCGGCGGTGGTCGATCGCGACCGAGCGGATCGACGTCGTGGGTCGTGGCCGGGCACCGGATCCGTCGCCCCCCACGGTCATCGACTTTTCGCCCGGCAGGTCGGGCATGCGCACGGCGACCAGGGCGGCCGCCAGCAGGCCGGCCATGCCGACCCAATAGGCGCCCTGGATGCCGGTGAGATGGATGACGGCCGCGGCCGGGAACGGGCCGACGAAGAAGCCGATGCGCATGACGCCGCCGAGCGTGGAGAGCGCCCGCGCCCGGTACTGGAACGGCACGACCTCGGTGAGGTAGCTCTGCCGCGCCAGGCTGAAGACGGCCGCCGCCATGCCGATCATGAAGACGCCGACGGTGAAGGCCCCGAGGTGGTCGACCGCGGCGCAGAGCAGCATGCCGAGGGCGCCCCACGCGGCGGCGCCGACGATCGCCCAGCGCTCGCCGTAGCGCGTCGTCAGGAGCGATGCCGGGATGTTGGAGACCAGTGAACCGATGCCGATCAGCGTGACGACGAGCGCGGCGAGGGCCACCGAGCCGCCGAGATGGCGCACGCTGAGCGCGACCACCGGCAGGATCGCGCCCTCGCCGACGCCGAAGAGGAACGACGGCCCGAACGCCGGGATCGCGATCTTGCGGAAGCTGAACGGTTCTTCTGGCACGCGAAGTCGCAGGTGCTGCGCAACAAGGACGCGGTAGTGTCGCTTGCCAACCGTGATGTGCGGCCCCGGGGTGCGCTCGGCGCGACCGGACCAGCGGGACGAGCCGCTCGGGAGGATCAGCGCGGCGGCCAGGCGTCCCAGGCTGCGGCCGCGACCGCCCGGCCCCAGAGGTCCACCTCGACCGCGGTGCCCCGATGCAGCCGGCTCGCGGCGGTGCCGCGCAGCGAAGCCAGGCCGACGCAGGCGCCGGCCCGAAGGCTCCAGCCCACCGACGTGACCTCGCCGGCCGCCTCGCCGTCGAGGCGCACCGCCTCGCCGCCCCAGGCGTAGTCGGCGGGCGATGCGAAGACCAGCGTCACGATGCGCTTGCGCGCCGGCTCGTCACGAAGTCGCCGAAGCGCCTCCTGGCCGATGAAGCCGCCGGGCTTGTCGAGCTTCACGGCGAAGGCCATGCCGGTGTCGAACGGCGTCTCGTCGGGCCCGAGCTCGGCGCCCCAGGCGCGCCGCCCGGCCTCGATGCGCAAGGCGTCGAGCGCGAAGTAGCCGGCGTCGGCCAGGCGGCCACCGCCCGGGCCCAGGCCGTCGCTCGCCTCGCGCAGCGTCAGGTACGCATGGCGTGCCGATTCGATCGGCACGTAGAGCTCGTAGCCCGGGCCACCGACGTAGCTCATGCGGGCGGCACGCACGCGGGCGAAGCCGAGGTCGATCTCGCAGCTGTGCCCGTGCGGCAGGCGGGCCGCATCGAGCAGGGCGGCCGTCGTCGGGGCACCGACCCGGGCGAGCAGGGCGCCGGCATTCGGTCCCATGAGCCCGAGCACGGAGGTCATCGCGCTGACGTCGGTGACGAGCGCCGTCTCGCCGGCGCGGGTGTGGCGCGCGATCCAGTCGGCGTCGCGCGTCGCCTGCGCCGAACCGGTGACGACGAGGAAGCGATCGGGCGCCAGCCGAGTCACGGTGAGGTCGCTCTCGAAGCCGCCGCGCTGGTTGAGCATCGGCGTGTAGACCATGCGACCGACGGCGACGTCGATCTCGTTGGCGCACAGGCGCTGCAGCACGGCGAGCGCGTCACGGCCCTGCAGCAGCAGCTTGGCGAACGAGGTCTGGTCGTAGAGGGCCACCGCTTCGCGCGTCGCTCGCTCTTCGTCGACGGCGTGCGCCAGCCAGGCCGGCTTGTCGAGCGTGTGCGCGTAGGCGGCCGGTGCGGCGCCGCCCATGGCCGGCGCGTTGCCGCCGGCGACGAAATAGCTGGCCCGCTCCCAGCCGCCCTTGCTGCCGAACACCGCGCCGGCGCTCGCCAGCAGGTCGTGCAGCGGACTGGTTCGGAGGCCGCGCGCGCTCTCGAGCTCCTGGCGCGGCCAGCGCATCGCGTAGTGCAGGCCGAGCGTCTCGCCGGTGCGCTCGGACAGGAAGCGGCGGTTGGCCGTGAAGGCACCGAAGCGGCGGATGTCGACGTCGGAGAGGTCGCCCGGGGGCTCACCGCCGACGATCCATTCGGCCATCAGGCGCCCGGCGCCGCCGGAGTTGGCGATGCCGGCGGAATTGAAGCCGGCGGCGACGTAGAAGGAGCGCAGCTCGGGCGCTTCGCCGAGGATGAAGTTGCCGTCCGGGGTGAAGCTTTCCGGGCCGTTCAGCAGCATCTTCACCTTCGCCGTCTCGAGGCACGGCGTGCGGTGGAGGGCCGACGTCATGAGCGGCTCGAACTGTTCCCAGTCCTCGTCGAGGAGCTGGAACTGGAACGTCGAGGGAATCGGATCGACGGGCCACGGCTTGGCCTTCGGCTCGAAGCCGCCCATCAGCAGGCCGCCAACTTCTTCCTTGTAGTAGATGAAGCCGTCGGGGTCGCGCATCACCGGCAGCATCGGGTGCACGCCATCGATCCTGTCCGTGACGATGTAGAAGTGCTCGGCCGACCAGAGCGGCACGTTCACGCCCGCCCACGCGCCGAGCTGGCGCGCCCACTGGCCGGCGCAGTTGACGATGATCTCGCATTCGATCTCCGACTCGGCACCGTCGTGCCGCACGCGCACGCCACGCACCCGCGGCACCGCCGCGCCTGCGCTCGCCAGCACGCTTTGCACCTCGGCGCCTTCGACGATGCGGGCGCCGAGAAGGCGCGCACCCTTGGCGAGCGACATGGTCAGGTCGGCCGGGTTGGCCTTGCCGTCGCCCGGGATCCAGATCGCTCCTTGCAGGTCGTCGGTGCGCATCACCGGGAAGAGCTCGCCGGCGCGGGCCGGGCTGATCTCCTCGCAGTCGACGCCGAAGCTGCGGGCGAGGGCGAGCTGGCGGCGCAGCACCTTCATGCGCTCCGGCGTGCGCGCGACGTTGACGCTGCCGCAGCGTTTCCAGCCCGTCGCCAGGCCGGTCTCGGCTTCGAGCGAGGCGTAGAGCTCGATGCCGTATCGGCTCATCTGCGTCATGTTGCGGTTCGGCCGCATCTGGCCGATGAGGCCGGCGGCATGCCACGTCGTGCCACAGGTGAGCCGACCCTGCTCGAGCAGGAGGACGTCCTTCTCGCCGGCTTTCGCCAGGTGATAGGCGGTCGAGCAGCCGGCGATGCCGCCACCGACGACGACGATGCGGGCCTGGGTCGGAAGCGGCATGACGACGAGCTTACTGCGCGATGGGGGCGCTGCGGGCGCCCGGTCAGCTCAGCCGCAGCGCCATGATGCCGGCGACGATGGCGCCGGCGCCGAGCGCGCGCTGAAGACGAAAGCGCTCCTTCAGCAGCAGCACGCCGATCAGTGCGGCGAACAGCACCGAGGTCTCGCGCAGGGCGGCCACGGTCGCGATCGGCGCCCGCGTCATCGCCCACAGGGCGATGGCGTAGGAGCCGAGCGATGCGCAGGCGCCGAGCAGGGCCACCTTCCAGCGTCGGCGCATGTAGGCGTAAGCCTCCGGCCGGGCGGCCCGGCGCTGCCACATGACGATGAGGAAGTAGGGAATGCCGTCGATCAGGAAGAGCAGCGCCACGTACTGGAGGGCGTTGCCCGAGGCCCGCGCGCCGAGCCCGTCGACGTAGGTGTAGGAAGCGATGATGACGGCATTGGCGAGGGCGAAGGCGAGGGCATGCCTTCGCGACCCCGTCGATTGCAGCGACCGCGTCAGGCCGATCACGAGGACGCCGCCGCTGATGCTGATGACGCCCAGCCACGCCATCGGCGGAAGGTGCTCGCCGATCAGGCGGCCGCTCATCAGGGCGACGATGAGCGGCGCGGTGCCGCGCATGATCGGGTAGGCGAAGCCGAGCTCGCCGTGCTTGTAGGCGCCGACCAGGGTGACGTAGTAGCCGACGTGGATGACCACCGAGACGGCCATCCAGGGCAGCGCCTCGGCGCGCGGCAGGCCGACGGCGGCAATCAGCGCCAGTCCGAAGCCGCAGCCGAGCAGGTGGATGAGGGCGGTGTCGAGCGGCTTGTCGTCGCCGGAGCGGATCAGCGCATTCCACGAGGCGTGGAGCAGGGCACCGAACAGGACCGCCAGGACCAGCGGCCAGGTGAGCGTCATGCCTTCAGTGCGCAGCCGGCGGCCCGCTCCATGAAGTGGGCCAGGGTCGGCGTCGGGCGATCGGCTTCCTTGGCCAGGTCGTCCCAGCGGCGCAGGGCGACGGCGTCGGCGGCGTGCGGACTGCCGATGAAGTCGGCGGCGCCGGCGGCGTCGAACGCGCCCCCCTGCAGGGCGAGGCTGCGCTTGGAGTCTTCGGACAGCTGTGCGAAGTAGGTGTCGTCGGCGAAGCAGAGGTAGCGCTTGGCGTCGACGTGCAGCCGGATCGGCTCGAGCACGGCGCCCGCGAAGAGGCCGCGCAGGAAAGGCAGGGCGTAGTACTGGTGCGTGTCGTCGATGCCGCGCAGCGTCGGCGTCTCTCCCTGCCGGTTCAGGAGGTGGCCGAGGTCGTGCAGCAGGCAGGCGGTGACGAGCTCGTCGCCGGCGCCGTCCTGTTCGGCCAGTCGGGCCGTCTGCAGGGCGTGCTCGAGCTGCGTCACCGGCTCGCCGCTGTACTGGTCGTCGCCATGACGGGCGAACAGCTCGTCGATGTCGGCCAGGCTCAGCATGGCCTGGGGCCCGTCTGCCGGGTCACGTGCCTCGCCATCGCACTCACGGCACTCACCCGTCTCAGCGTCCGGCGTCCTGCGCGGCCTCGAGGGCCGCGAACTGCGACTGCCTGAGCCGGGTCGCGGTCAGCGCGCCGGCCGACTCGAGGATCGGATAGGCGACGCCGCAGATGTGCGAGTTGATTCGCTTGAGCTCGCTGATGAGGTCGAGGTGTAGCGAGCTTGTCTCGATGCTTTGCGCCGTGTTGTCGCGCAGGCGCGCGATGTGGTTGGCGGCGTACTCGTGCTCGAGGTCGCGGAAGTGGGCCTTTTCCTCGAGCAGCCGCTTGGCGTCGCGGACGTGGCCGTCGAGGAAGACGCTCATCGCCAGGCGCAGGTTGGCGAGCAGCCGCTCGTGAAGGTGGATGATCTCGGCCATGCCGGCCTCGGAGAAGCTACGCGACTTCTTCACCAGCTTGTCCTCGATGTCCTGCAGAACGCGCTCGATGATGTCGCCGATCTGCTCCATGTTGATGGTGAAGGAGACGATGTCGGTCCAGCGCCGGCTTTCCTCCTTCGACAGGGCTTCGCCGGAAATCTGCGTCAGGTAGAACTTGATCGCCGAGTAGAGCTCGTCGACGGTGTCGTCGAGCTTGCGGAGCTCGCCCGACAGGCGCAGGTCGTTTTTGCGCAGCACCGGCATGATGCCGCGCAGCATCGTCTCGACGACGTCGGCCTGGTGCAGCGCCTCGCGGGCGGCGCACGAGATGGCGAGCGACGGCATGGTCAGCGCCAGCGGATCGAGGTGGCGCGGCCGCTCGGTGCCGCCACCGGGCGCCGGCTCGCGCAGCCAGCGGTCGACGGTGCGGCCGACCAGGCCGGTGAAGCCGATGAAGACGACCGCCAGCGCGATGTTGAAGACGAGGTGGAAGAGCACGACCTGCTGGTGCACGTTCTGCACGACCTGCTGCAGCAGGACATGGACCTCCGGTATGACCGGGATGAAGAGGAGGGTGCCCACGGTCTTGAAGACCAGGTTGCCGAGCGGCAGCCGCCTCACCTGCGGCGAGGCGTTGGCCGTCGCCAGCAAGGCCAGGATGCCGCTGCCGATGTTGGCGCCGAGCACGAGCCCGAGCGCCACCTGCACAGGCACGAGAGCCGAGGTCGCAAGGGTGGCGATGAGCAGCACGACGGCCAGGCTCGAATAGGAGAGCACGGTGAGCACGGCACCGACGAAGATGTCGAGCATGACCTCGTCGGGCAGGGCGACCAGCAGGGCGCGTACGGCGGGCGACTCGGTCAGCGGCCGGGTGGCGGCAACGATGAGCTGCAGCGCCAGGGTGATCAGGCCGATGCCGATCAGGACCCGGCCGACCGCGCCGGCGCCGCTGTTCTGGCGCGAGATGAAGACGACGACGCCGACGAAGATGAGCAGCGGCGAGAGCCACGACAGGTCGAGCGAGAAGACGACCGTCATCAGGCTCGTGCCGACGTCGGCGCCGAGCATGACGGCGAGGGCGGCGCTCGTCGTCACCAGGTTCTTGCCGACGAACGACGCCACGATCAGGCAGGTCGCGGTGCTCGACTGCACGAGACTGGTGACGCCGAGCCCCGCGATCACGGCCCGGAAGCGGTTCGTGAAGCTGAGGGCGAGAACCCGGCGCAGGTTCTCGCCGAAGACGCGCAGCATGCCGGTGCGCACGATGTGGGTGCCCCAGACGAGCAGGGCGATGGCGGCGAGCAGGTTGAGGAGAGCAAGCATCGGCGAATGGTGCGGCAGGGCGGCGGGCCCGGCCCGTTTCAACTCCGTGGGTTCGAAAAGGTTTTCACGTCGAGGCCGATTTCGGCCGCGTCGAAGCGGCTACCCGACATGGTTGAGGACGAGATCGAAGGCATCGAAATTGCGCCACCGGCGCTCGAAGTCGATGCCGACGAGCCGCCGGTTGACGATCAGCGGCACGCGCTGCTCCGAGACGCCGCCGTGCGAGCGCAGCGGCGCGTCGAGGCCGGACAGGTCGTGCTCGGCGGCCGACGTGCCGATCACGGTGGAGCGCTCGGCGACGACGACGAGGTCGCCGATGCGATCGGCCGGCAGCTCGAAGAAGGCCGCCGCGTCCTCGCGTGACCGCACCGACTCGACGCCGCGCAGCGCGCCGATGCGCGCGGCGAGGGCGGTGACGTCGCTGCCGACGGGCAGGTAGACCGTGGCGAACGACCCGAGGGCGCCGTGGTGGACGACGTATGGGTCGGTGATGGGCAGGATGACGCGTGCCCTGGCCGCCGGCAGCGACGCGTGCGCGCCGGCCAGGTCCCAGCCGTCGAGCACGTCCTGGAGGTAGATGACGTCGGGTTGCGAATCCATCCGCGTCTTCGCGTTCATGCCGTGGTCGGCGGTGAGCGCGATGACGCACCCCAGGGCGTCGAGCTTGCCGAGATAGCCGTCCATCATGCGGTAGAAGGCATCGGCGCCTGCGGTGCCCGGCGCGTGCTTGTGTTGCACGTAGTCGGTCGTCGAGAGGTACAGCACGTCGGGGCGGCGGTCGCGCGTCATGAGGGCGAGGCCGGCGGCGAAGACGAACTCCGACAACTCGGCGCTGTACACCCCGGGCACGGGCATGCCGACCTCGTCGACGACCTCCTCGATACCGTTTTCCTCCATCGTCGCCTCGTCGGCCTTCTCGGCCGAAAAGCAGATGCCCTTCAGCTGGTGGCCGAGCAGGCGGCGCAGCTTGTCCTTCGCAGTGACGACGGCCACCGACTGCCCGGCGTCGGCCAGCGCGGCGAGAAGGGTCGGCGCGCGCAGCCACTTCGGGTCGTTCATCATCACCTCGGTGCCGCTGGCGACGTCGAACAGGTAGTTGCCGCAGATGCCGTGCACCGAGGGCGGCACGCCGGTGACGATCGACAGGTTGTTCGGGTTCGTGAAGCTCGGGATGACGCAATCGGCGGTAAGCACCGTGCCGCGCGCGAGCACCTCCTTCAGCCAGGGGACGTGCTCGTGAGCGACGGCCTGGGCGATGTAGTCGGGCTCGCAGCCGTCGACGCAGACGACCACGGTGGGCTGGTGCGCCGTGCGGTAGCGGCGGCCGTTGACCTCGATCATCGGCCGGGCCTGTCGCGCCGAGGGGCGGCTGGTGCGCCCGCTGCGGGGCCGGGCCGTTGCTGGTTCCTGATCGTTCGTTCCTTGCTCTGCATGACGTGCTCGAACATCGCCCGCCCCGCCCCCGGGGCGTCGCCGGCGGCGATCGTCTTGACGATCTGCCGATGCTCGGCGACCGAGATCGGCAGCAGGCCGTCGTCGGCCAGATTGAGGCGACGGAACAGGCTCAGCTCCTTGATCAGCTTGCGATAGATCGCGGTGAGCTTGCGGTTGCCGGCGAGCTCGACCAGGCGGTCGTGGAAGCGCAGGTTGAGCAGGTGGTAGGCCGGCGCGTCCTTGCCCTTGACGGCCTGCTCCATGGCGTCGACCAGCGCCCGCAGCTCCTTCAATTCGGCAGGGGTGGCCCTCTCGGCGAGGCGGCGGCCGACGAGCTCGTCCATCGCCGCGCGCAGGTCGAAGATCTCGATCGCCTCGTCGACCGGCAGGTCGCGCACGAAAACGCCACGATTCTTCTCGGTGCGCACGAGGCCGGCCTCCTCGAGCATGCGAAAGGCCTCGCGGAGCGGACCGCGCGAGACGCCGAGGCGGGCGGCCAGGGCGACCTCGGTGAGCTTTTCGCCCGGCTGCAGTTCGCCGTCCAGGATCATCCGCTCGAGCTCGCCCTGAACGACGCTCGACAGCGAACTGGTCTGCAGCAGGGTGATCGTCGGGTGGGGCAGCGTGGTCACGGCGTCCATGGAGCAGGTATTGAACCGCAAGCCCGATTGATTGTCAACAATCTTCAAAAAACAGTTGACGCGGATTCGGGGCGACTACTAGACTGCCCGTCGCTCGCCGGCACATCGAACTGTCATGCAACTGGCATAGGCTTTGCTCGCGGTCGCAGCGCATTCGCGTTCGAATCAATCCAACCAATTCGGGGAGATCGTCATGAAACTGGCTTACAAGAAGGTGCTGCTCGCCGCGGCCCTGCTGGCGGTGTCGGCGGGGGCGCTTGCCCAGAAAACGCAGCTCACCGTCTACACGGCGCTCGAGACCGACCAGATCAAGGCCTACGAGGCCGGCTTCAACCGGGAGCAGCCGAACATCGAGCTGAAGTGGGTGCGCGACTCGACCGGCGTCATCACCGCCAAGCTGCTCGCCGAGAAGGCGAACCCGCAGGCCGACGTCGTCATGGGCGTCGCCGCGTCGAGCCTGGCGCTCCTGGACTCGCAGGGCATGCTCGTGCCGTACGCGCCGATCAACCTCGACGCCATCATGACCCAGTACCGCGACAAGAAGAACCCGCCGGCCTGGTGGGGTATGGACGTCTGGGGTGCGACGGTCTGCTTCAACACCGTCGAGGCCAAGAAAAAGGGCATCCCGAAGCCCGAGACCTGGAAGGACCTGACCAAGCCGATCTACAAGGGGCAGATCGTGATGCCGAATCCTGCGTCGTCGGGTACGGGTTTCTTCGACGTCACCGCATGGCTGACGCTCTGGGGCGACGACCACGGCAAGGGCGGCGGCTGGAAGTACATGGACGCCTTGCACGAGAACATCGCCCAGTACACGCACTCGGGCTCCAAGCCGTGCACGATGGCGTCGACGGGCGAGTACGTCGTCGGCATCTCGTTCGAATACCGGGCCAACTCGAACAAGGCCAAGGGCGCGCCGATCGACCTCGTCTTTCCGAAGGAGGGCCTCGGCTGGGACCTCGAGGCCTTCGCGATCCACAAGGGCACGAAGCACCTCGACGCGGCGAAGAAGCTTGCCGACTGGGCCTCGAGCAAGGATGCGATGAAGCTCTACGGCAAGAACTTCGCCATCACCGCCCAGCCGGGCGTGGCCGCGCCGCTCGCCAACGTGCCGGCCGACTACGAGAAGCGCCTGGTCAAGATGGATTTCAAGACCGCCGCCGACAACCGCGCCCGCATTCTCGACGAGTGGAACAGGCGCTACAGCGCCAAGTCCGAGCCGAAGAAGTGACCGTGGCGCGGCGCTGCTGACGGTCGATGGCCGAGTACCTTCGCCTCGAGGGCATCCGCAAGTCGTTCGGGTCGTTCCAGGCGCTCGCCGACATCGATCTCGCGATCGAGCAGGGCGAGTTCGTCTGCTTCCTCGGCCCCTCGGGCTGCGGCAAGACGACGCTGCTGCGCATCATCGCCGGCCTCGAGACGCAGACGGCGGGCCGGATCTGCCAGGCCGGGCGCGACATCTCCGTGCTGCCGCCGGCCGGGCGCGATTACGGCATCGTCTTCCAGTCGTACGCGCTGTTCCCGAACCTTTCGGTCACCGACAACGTCGCCTACGGCCTGGTCAACCGCAAGGTCGCGAAGGCGAAGATCGCGGCCCGGGTCGACGAGCTGCTGATGCTGGTCGGGCTGCCGGGAAGCGGCGCCAAGTTCCCGTCGCAGCTTTCCGGCGGCCAGCAGCAGCGGATCGCGCTGGCCCGCGCGCTCGCCACCTCGCCGGGACTGCTGCTGCTCGACGAGCCGCTGTCGGCGCTCGATGCGCTCGAGCGGGTGCGGTTGCGCCAGGAGATCCGCCACCTGCAGCGCGAGCTCGGCGTCACCACCATCTTGGTGACGCACGACCAGGAAGAGGCGCTTTCGGTCGCCGACCGCATCGTCGTGATGAACCACGGCGTGATCGAGCAGGTGGGCACGCCGATGCAGGTCTACCGCGACCCGGCGACGCCGTTCGTCGCCGACTTCGTCGGCA
>JBBRFB010000042.1:0-22248 GCA_038225015.1 Burkholderiales bacterium | reverse complement strand
GTGCCCTTCCTGGACATGGCCTACCAGGGCTTTGGCGACGGCATTGCGCAGGACGGCGCCGTGGTGCAGCAGTTCCTGGCCAGCGGCATCGACTTCTTCGTGTCGACCTCGTTCTCGAAGAGCTTCTCGCTCTACGGCGAGCGCGTCGGCGCGCTCTCGGTCGCCTGCAGCTCGAAGGACACCATGACCCGCGTCCTGAGCCAGTTGAAGCGGGTGATCCGCACCAACTACTCCAACCCGCCGACCCACGGCGCCGCGGTCGTCACCCAGATCCTGTCGACGCCGGCGCTGCGCGCCCAGTGGGACGAGGAGCTCGCCGCCATGCGCGAGCGCATCAAGCGCATGCGCCTGGAGTTGCAGCGCCGGCTCGTCGCCGCCGGCGCCCGGCTCGACACCGCCTTCATCACCCGCCAGCGCGGCATGTTCAGCTACTCCGGCCTCGGCCGCGAGCAGATGCAGCGCCTGCGCAGCGAGTTCGGCATCTACGGCGTCGACTCGGGTCGCATCTGCGTCGCTGCTCTCAACGATGGCAACCTCGACGCCGTCGTCCATGCCATCGCCCGTGTCACCGAGGAAAGCCGCACATGATGCTCTACGAATGGTACGAGGCGCAGCGCGCCCTTCTCAGCCCGTTCTCGGAGTTCGCCGCCGCGACGTCGAGGCTCTACAACCACCCTCTCTCGGTCTTCTCGCACACGCCTCTGGCGCCTCGCATCTCCGCGGGGCTCGAGCTGATGCACCGGCTCGCCAAGGACTACGAGAAGCCGCAGTTCAACATCCGCGCGGTCCGGATCGGCGGCAGCGACGTCGTCATCCACGAGCAGGTCGCGGTTGAAAAGCCGTTCTGCCGTCTGCTCCGCTTCAAGCGCTTCACCGACGACATGCCGACCCTGCAGCGGTTGAAGGCGCAGCCCACGGTTCTCATCGTGGCGCCCCTGTCGGGCCACCATCCGACCCTCCTGCGCGACACCGTGCGCGAGATGCTGAAGGAGCACAAGGTCTACCTCACCGACTGGACCGACGCGCGCATGGTGCCGGCCGACCGCGGGCCCTTCCACCTCGACGACTATGTCGACTACATCCGCGAATTCATCCGACTGATCGGCCCGGAGGTCAACGTGATCTCGGTCTGCCAGCCGACCGTTCCGGTGCTCGCCGCGATCTCGCTGATGGCCAGCGCCGGCGAGCCGACGCCGCAGACCATGACGATGATGGGTGGGCCGATCGACGCCAGCAAGAACCCGACCTCGGTCAACAACCTGGCGACCAACAAGAGCCTCGCCTGGTTCGAGAACAACGTGATCTACCGCGTGCCGATCAACTACCCGGGCGCCGGCCGGCCGGTGTATCCGGGCTTCCTGCAGCACGCGGGCTTCATGGCGATGAATCCCGACCGGCACCTGAAGTCGCACTACGACTTCTTTCTCGACCTCGTGCGCGGCGACGACGAGAAGTCCGATTTCCATCGCGACTTCTACGACGAGTACAACGCCGTGCTCGACATGCCCGCCGAGTACTACCTCGACACCATCAAGACGGTGTTCCAGGACTTCGCGCTCATGAAGGGAACGTGGGTCGTCCACGGCGAGCCGGTGCGCCCGCAGGACATCCGCACCACGCCGCTGCTCACCATCGAGGGCGAACTCGACGACATCTCGGGTGCCGGGCAGACGCGCGCAGCGCACCAGCTGTGCACCGGCGTTCCGACGAACATGCAGTTCCACTACGACGCCATGGGCGCCGGCCACTACGGCATCTTCTCGGGCCGGCGCTGGCGCGAGAAGGTCTACCCGGAAGTTCGCGACTTCATCGCCACCCATCAGAAGCAGGGGGGAAAGGCCTTGCGGGCGGCCGAGCGCTCGCTCGGCCAGTCCGACGGCCCGGTCGCCACGGTGAAAAAGAAGGCTCCGGCGCGCGTGCCGCGCTCGGCAGCGGTGGTGAAGGCGGCCCGCGTCCGCGCGACCGGCCGCGCCGCCCCGGCGCGGCGCCGGGCCGGCAACGGCACGCCCTGAGGCGGCGAGTCTCGGCAGCGAGGCCCTGGCCGTGCCTGCCGTGTCGCTGTCGCTTGCCGACGCGCTTCTCGATGCCTTGCCGCAGACGCAGTGCACGCGCTGCAGCTATGCCGATTGCCGCGGCTATGCCGAAGCCATCGCCGGCGGCGACGCCGACGTCAACCGCTGCCCGCCGGGTGGCCACGAAGGCGTCCGGCGGCTGGCGCGGATCGCCGGCCGACGGGTGTCGGAGCTCGACGCCGCCTGCGGCCACGAGGGGCCGCGCAGCGTCGCCGTGATCGACGAAGCGGCCTGTATCGGCTGCGCGCTCTGCCTGAAGGCCTGTCCGGTCGATGCGATCGTCGGTGCGGCCAAGCGCATGCACACCGTCATCGACGCGCTGTGCACCGGCTGCGAACTCTGCCTGCCGGTCTGCCCCGTCGACTGCATCGGTCTCGAAGCCGCCAGCGGCAGCGAGGCGGGATGGGCGGCATGGAGTCCTGCGCAGGCGGCCGCCGCGCGGCAACGTTACGCCGCGCGCACGGGCCGTGTCGAGGCCGCGGCGCGAGCCGCGGACGCGGCGCAGGACGCCAGTGCCCCGGCCGCGGAAACGATTGCCGCGGCCGTGGCCCGCGCCCGCGGCACCCGCGCCGCCACATGACGGGCCGACCGACCGGGCGATGAAGGCCGCCGACATCGAGCCGTTCTTCGCGACATTGAAGGCGGCCAATGCCGAGCCGATGAGCGAGCTGGAATACGCCAGCGTCTTCGAGCTCCTCGCCGCGGTGCTGCTGTCGGCGCAGGCGACCGACCGCGGCGTCAACAAGGCGACCCGGGCCCTCTTCGCACGCGCCGGCACGCCGGAGAAGATGCTCGCGCTCGGCCTGCCCGCGCTCGAAGACGCCATTCGCACCATCGGGCTGTACCGGACGAAGGCGAAGAACCTGCTCGCCACCTGCCGCATCCTCGTCGAGCACCACGGCGGCCAGGTGCCGCGCGAGCGCGCCGCCCTCGAGGCGCTGCCGGGCGTCGGCCGCAAGACCGCCAACGTCGTCCTCAACAGTGCTTTCGGTAACCCGACGATCGCGGTCGACACGCATGTCTTTCGGGTCGCCAACCGAACCGGCCTGGCGCCAGGGAAGACCCCGCTCGAGGTCGAGACCGGCCTCCTCGCCCGAGTGCCGGCGGCCTACCTGCAGCATGCCCACCACTGGCTGATCCTGCACGGCCGCTACGTCTGCCAGGCGAAGCGGCCGCTCTGCGAGGTGTGCGCAGTGGCGCGCTGGTGCGATTTCGCGCCGGCCGCACTGAAGCGTCGCTAGCGCGAGCCCGGGCGCGACCCGGGCTTTTCGGCGCGAGCTTCGTGGCGCACGGTGTCGAGCGCACTGCACATCGCCTCGGCACCGGCGACGATGCGCGGACCCTGGCGCGAGATGGCGTCGCCGTTGATGGCGAAGAGCCAGCCGCGGCGCACCGCGGTGAGCGTCGGTTGGCGCCGCCAGAGCGCGAACGCCGGATGGGTCGGGTCGCGCTTCAGCC
The DNA here is from genome assembly GCA_038225015.1 of Burkholderiales bacterium. Lineage (GTDB taxonomy): Bacteria > Pseudomonadota > Gammaproteobacteria > Burkholderiales > Burkholderiaceae_C > Schlegelella_A. Next base: position 18,718 of record JBBRFB010000042.1, on the reverse strand, counting down.
AGGCGCCGCCGCCTTCTTCCCGATCGGCGGTGAACATCGCCTGCGGGTCGGCGGCAACCACCGACTCGGTCGAGATCACCGGCACCAGCGGCGCCAGCCCGGCGAAGACGTTGCGGCCGCCGCAGAGCGCGATCACGTCGTTGATCAGCTGCTCGCCGTTGATCGTCATGAGCGGCGTCGACCACACCTGAAAGTAGACGCTGACCGGCACCGCGTCCCGGTGGGCGCGGCGCAGCTGCTCGAGCGACTCGCGAAGGGTCGCGGCGCGCGCCTTCGCCTCGCTGTCGTGACCAAGCAGCACGCCGAGCCGCTCGATCGCCCGCGGCACGTCGTCGAGTCGGCGCGGCTCGAGGAAGAAGAGGCGGATGCCCGCCGCCTCTAGCTGGCCGAGCTCGCGCAGGTTGTTGCCGTGACGCCAGACGATGACCAGGTCGGGCCTGAGCCCGATGACGCGCTCGACGTCGAGCCGCGAGGCGTCGCCGACGCGCGCGATGCGCCGTGCCGCTTCGGGCGCATCGCTGAAGCGGTCGGTGCCGACGATGGCCGACCCGCCGCCGGCCGCGAACACCAGCTCGGTCAGGCTCGGCGCCAGGGTGACGATGCGCTCCGGCGGCCGAGCGAATTCGACCGTCCGGCCGGCATCGTCGGCAAGCACCAGCGCATGGGCGGCCGCCGCGACCACGAGCGCTGCAGCCGCCAGCATCACCCGGCCCGCCCGGACGCATCGGCTACGCATCGGTGCTCCTGCCAGCGAGGGCGTCGACAGCGCCGTCGCCGCCGATGACGAACCGGCGCCGACCGCGAACGTCGATCGACTCGATCTCGATCTCGAACACGGCGGCGAGCGCCTCGGCTTGCAGCACGTCGTCGCGCCCGCCGGCGCGGGCGCCGCCGCGACCGTCGAGCAACACCGCATGGCTCGCCAGGTCCCAGGCCAGGTTCAGGTCGTGCAGGCTGGCGACGACGGCGCCGCCGCCGCGGGCGTGGTTGGCGAGCACGGCGAGCAGCAGGCGCTGGTGCGCCGGGTCGAGGTGCGAGACCGGCTCGTCGAGCAGGAGCAGCGGCGCGCCCTGAAGCAGCGCCGTGGCGATGGCGACACGCTGGCGCTAGCCGCCCGAGAGGGTCTTCAAGTCGGAGTCGGCGAGGCGGGCGAGATCGAGACGGGCGAGCACGGCGCCGACGTCGGCGGCCGGTCCGTCTTCGAAGAGGCGTGACCAGCGGCCGGCCCGGCGCGACGCCAGAGCCGCCGTCTCGGCGACGGTGGAGGGAAAAGGATCGGACCAGAATTGCGGGCTCCAGGCCCGCTCGTCGGCCAGCCGGGCGAGTGGCCAGTCAGCGAGCGACCGGCCGTCGAGGACGATCTCGCCGCGGGCGATGGCGAACACGCCGGCCAGCGCGGCCAGCAGCGACGACTTGCCGGCGCCGTTCGGGCCGACGACGACCCAGCGCTCGCCGGCGCGCACGTCGAGATCGAGGCCGGAGAACAGCTCGCGGCCCGTGGCCAGCCCGCCGGCGCGCAGGGCCAGGCCGCGCACCGCGAGCGTCGATGCCGGGTGCGCGCCGCTCATCGGCCGAATCCGACGCCCGGCCGCCGCAGCAGCATGGCGATGAACGTCGGCACCCCGACTGCCGCCGCCAGCACGCCGACCGGCAGTTGCAGCGGCGCGACCACGGTGCGCGCGACCGCGTCGGCAAGGACGACGAAGGCGCCGCCACCGAGCGCACTTGCCGGCAGCAGCAGCGGCGCAGCACGCACGCCGGCCAGGCGCAGCGCGTGCGGCACGACGAGGCCGACGAAGCCGATCGCGCCGGCGGTCGCCACCGCAGCGCCGGTCGCGACCGCTGCCGCGCCGATCGCCAGCCGACGGCGCCGTGCCACCGGCACGCCGAGCGTCGCTGCCCAGGCGTCGCCGCGGGCCAGCCAGTCGAGCTCGCGCGAGGTCGGCCAGACGATCGCCAGGCCGATGGCGAGCGCGAGCCAGCTGATCTCCCAGTGGGTGGCGCCGTTCAGGTCGCCGAGGAGCCAGAACACCATGCCGCGCAGCTGCCCTTCGTTGGCCAGGGTCAGAATCAGGGAGACGATCGCCGAGCAGCCGGAGCCGATCATGACGCCGACGAGAAGGAGCGACGCCGACGCATCGGCCGCACCGGCCAGGCCGGTGCCCGAAAGGCGCCGCCACATCAGGCCGAAGAGAAGGGCGACGCCGAGCAGCGCGCCGGCGGCAGCGCCAGCGGCGATGAGCCATTCGGAAAGCACGAGGCCGGTACCCGCGCCGGCCAGCAGGATCGCCGCGAGGGCGCCGACCGAGGCGCCGCCGGCGACGCCGAGCACATAGGGATCGGCGAGCGCGTTGCGGGTGAGGAGCTGCATGAGCGCGCCCGACAGGGCAAGCGCCGCACCGGCACCGAAGCCGGCGAGGACGCGCGGGACGCGAATGCGCCAGACGATCTCGGCCGTCGGCCAGCCGAGGCCAGCCGCGCCGGCCAGCACCCCGAGGCCACAGGCGGCCACCGCGAGCAACGCTGCCGCCGCGAGCACGACTACCGGGCGCGTGCGCATCGCCTCAGAGTCCGGCGCTGTCGAAGCGCAGGCCGAGCCATGCCTGCCGGCCGAGACCCTGGTAGTCGCGCACCGGCTCGACGCGGCGGTCGAAGGCGTTGCGCAACGCGAGCTCGAGGCGCCATCGCGATTCGAACCGCCAGGCCGCGCGCAGGTCGACCAGGGTGTACGCGCCGAGGACGACGCCGGCGTCGGGCCGGGCGCCGACGACCTGCATCGACGCTCCAGCGCTCCACGGGCCACCGGTGTAGTCGGCGGACGCCGTTTCCTGGTGCGCCGCCCGCCGGGCGAGCCGCTGGCCACTGTCGACGTCGACGGCGTCGAGGAGGTCGACGCCGGCGCGCAGGTCGAGCCCGCCCCAGCGTTGCGCTGCCTGCAGGGTGGCGCCCTGCAGCCGCGCCCGGCCGGTGTTGGTGGCGCAGCCGAAGTAGCCGGGCGGACAGAGCGTCTGCGTCGGATCGGGCTCGAAGACGATGAGGTCGCGGACGCGGTTGCGGTAGAGCGTCGCCGACGCGCTGCTCTCGCCCGCCCGCCAGGCGATGCCGATCTCGATACTGCGGCCGTTCTCGGGCCGCACCGTCGCCACGCCGTAGCCCGGGTAGTAGAGGTCGTTGAAGGTCGGCGCGCGAAAGGTCGTGCCAGCCAGCGCGCGCAGCCTCAGGCCCGGCTGAAGCTCGTGGCTCCAGCCGAGCCGGCCCGTCGTCTCGCCGCCGTAGGCCGAGTTGTCGTCGTGCCGGAGATCGGCCTGCAGGTCGTGGCCGGCGACGCCGCCGGCGTAGCCGACGACGACCGCGTTGTTGTGCCGGCTGATGCCGTCGGGGAAGACGTCGCCGGCGGCACGCTCGTCGAGCCGCTCGTAGGCCACCACGACACGCTGGCCGGCACCGAGCCTGAGCGCGTTCTGCCACGTCGCCTGGTCGCGACGGGTGATGAAGCGGCTCGTCGTCGTGCCGCCGCTGGCCAGGTCGTCGACGCTGCGCGCGATCCGGACGCTCGTCGTCCACCCCCGACCGAGCTCGCCACGGTAGTCGACGGCAGCGATCCGCGTTGTCAGTCGATTGCGAAAATCGGGCGACGGGTCGGCGTTGAACGCGGCGTCGTACTCGGCCGAGTCGTACTGCGCATCGAGCCGGGTCTCGAGGAAGCTGACGCCGAGGCGATGGCCGGCTGCCGGCGTGACGCCGAGCCGCAGGTTGCCGGTGTTGCGGGAGAAGCCGTCGCGATCTGGGTTGTAGAGCCCGAACGCGTCGCCCGGTCGCAGCGCGGAGACGCCGTCGCTCGACTCGCGGCCCAGCATGACGGCGTAGTCGACCCCCGGCCGGGCGCCGCTTACGCTCGCGTCGCCGCGGCGCGAGCCGTAGCCACCGAGCGCCGCGTGGGCGGCCATCCGCAGTGGCCCCTCGCCGCGGCGGGTGAAGATCTGGACGACCCCGCCGACACCGTCGGCGCCGTAGAGGCTCGACACGGGACCGCGCAGCACCTCGATGCGCTCGATCTGCGCCAGGTCGAGCGCCTCGAGCTCGGCCTGGCCGAGACTGGCCGAGCCGATGCGAATGCCATCGACCAAAATCAGCGTGCCGTTCGTGCTGGCGCCGCGAACCAGGTAGCCCGCGCTCTGGCCCGGCCCGCCGTTGCGCACGACCTGCAGGCCACTGTATCGGCGGAGCAGATCCTCGACCGAAGCGGCGTCGCTGTCGCGAATCTGCGTCGCGTCGATGACGACGATGTCGCCGCTGTCGCGGCTGAGGGCCAGTGGCTCGCGGGTACCCGTGACGGTGACGGGATCGAGCCGGCCCTGCGCGTGCGCAGTGCCGAGACTGGCGAGAACGACGAGAACCGATGCGCCATAGCGTGGCGCGACCCGATGCGCGCAGACGCCGAGAGGGGAGTGAAACATGGTGGGAGCCCGGACGATGCAGGCGCGCCGCTTCCCCGCGGCCGCATGCGACATGGGCGCGGCCGAAGCCGGGCCTGACTTGCTGGCCGGTATCCGGGCTGGCGGAGCGACCTCGGCGACCTTCCCGGGAGCTCTCGCCCTCAGTGGCAAATGCGTCGAAGCTGAGGCGTCGTCTTTGAGGAAGACGCCTCGTCCGTCGTACCGTTGCGGGGGCAGCGCAGTTTCGGTCGGCGCGTCTTGCGCCTTCCTCCTGCTTCCCGTTTAACTGTGAAGGCATGAACGCCTTCACGGGCACCAACGATTCGTATTCTAAGCAGCGGGTGGCCACGCCTACAATTTGCGACCTTCTCCCGCCGGCGCGCCTGCCATGTCGAAGATCGAAGACCTCGTGGATCGGGTCGAGCGGCTCCTCGTGCGACACGCCGAGTTGCAGCGGACGAACGCGCTGCTCGGCGACCAGCTCGCCACCGTGAGCGGCGAGCGCGACAACCTTCGCTCGCGCCTGAACGCGGCCCGCAACCGCATCGACGTGCTGCTCGAACGCATGCCGCGCGAGCCGGCGGCCGACGAAGGCAGCGCCGCCTCCGGCACTGACGACGAGACCGCTCGGAGCGCCGGATGAAGCAGGTCGAAGTGACGATTCTCGGGCAGAGCTACATCCTCGGCTGCCCCGACGGCGGCGAGGGCTCTCTGCTCGAAGCCGTGGCCGCGGTCGATCGCGAGATGAGCGCCATCCGCGACGGCGGCAAGGTCAAGGCGCGCGAGCGCATCGCCGTGCTCGCGGCGCTGAACCTCGCTTTCGCGCTCGCCGAACGCCCGGTGCCCGTCGAGGCGCCGAAGCGGCGGGCCGCTGTCGGCGGCACGGCGGGCGCCGATGGCGCCGACACGGCCGGGGCCGACCTCGACAGCCTGATCGAGCGCCTCGATATCGCCCTCGGCGCCGACGGACAACTACTTTGATCACGACTCTTCGCAGCAACGCGGACGTAGAATGATTTCGTCCGTTGCGCTCGCGTGAACTCTATATTTCCTTGAACCGATGCTCGCAAGAGCAAGGGCTTGGAACATCGCCCGGCTGGTGTGATCGTCTCGCGTCAGATGAACCCGAAACCGGGCTGACCTCGCCCACCTGAACTGCCTGGGTTCAGGAATGCGGTTCACGGGGCGCGGCGGACACCTTTGACGACTCCAGCGGGCAAGCCATGCGCTACTGGTTGATGAAGAGCGAGCCGAGCGATTGCTCGATCGACGATCTCGCAGCGGCGCCCGAGCAGACCGTGCCGTGGTACGGCGTTCGCAACTTCCAGGCCCGCAACTTCATGAAGAACGACATGCGGGTCGGCGACGGCGTGCTTTTCTATCACTCGTCGTGCCCGCAGCCAGGCATCGCCGGGATCGCCGAGGTCGTCTCCGCAGCCTACCCCGATGCGAGCCAGTTCGACCCGCAGAGTCCGTATGTCGACGTCAAGTCGAACCGCGACAAGCCACGCTGGAGCCTGGTCGACGTGAAGCTCGTGAAGAAGACGCGCCTGCTGCCACTCTCCGAGATGCGCGAGCAGCCGGCCCTGGCGACGATGCGCGTGCTGGCCCGCGGCAACCGGTTGTCGATCACGCCGGTGTCGGCCGACGAGTGGCATGAATTGACGACGCTGCTCGCGGCGTGAGCCTCACCCGCGGCGCGACCGGGCGCAGCCGGCGCCGATGACTCCATGAGCATCGCTTCCTACATCCGCGTCACCGGCCGCGGCAAGGAGGGCGCGCGGGCACTCGGCGAGGCCGACGCGCACGACCTGCTGGGCCAGTTGCTCGACGGTCGCGTCAGCGATCTCGAGATCGGCGCGCTTGCTCTGGCCAAGCGCATCAAGGGCGAATCGACCAGCGAACTCGCCGGCTTCCTGAGGGCGGTGCACGATGCGGCCCGGGCTCGCCGAGAACCGGCTTTCATCGACATCGAGACCCTCTGTTCGCCTTTCGCGCGCCCCGAATACGCGACTATGCTGGCCGACTTCATCGCCGCCGGCCGGCTCGATGCGATGCTCATGCGCGGCACCGAAGGCGAGCCCGTGGCCAACGCCCGCCGGTTGCGGCAGCTCGCCGTGTACCTCGGCGGTAAGCGCCGCGACGAAGTCTCGGCCAGCGCCGGGGAAGGCGCTCTCACGCGATTGCCGTCGCTGCCCGAACCCGTTGCCGTCGCCACCGCGGCCTTCGTGTCGTCGGTGGCCGCTGCCCGGGCGGCGATGCCGGGGCCGGTGGCGAGCCAGATCGACGCCATCGTCGCCGCGTGTGCAGCCCTGGCCGAGCGCGCGCCGTCAGGATGATCAGCGCCGACGTCGTCGTCATCGGCGCCGGGGCGGCCGGTCTCTTCTGCGCCGGGGTGGCCGGCCAGCTCGGTGCCGACGTCCTCGTGGTCGATCACGCGGCCAAGGTCGCCGAGAAGGTCCGCATCTCGGGCGGCGGGCGCTGCAATTTCACCAACGTGCACACCGAGCCACGTCACTTCCTCTCGGCCAACCCCGACTTCTGCCGCTCCGCACTGGCCCGCTACACGCCTGCCGACTTCGTCGGCCTGGTCGACCGCCACGGTATCGCCTGGCACGAGAAGCATCAGGGCCAGCTCTTCTGCGACGGCTCGAGCCTGCAGATCGTCGACATGCTCCTTGCGGAATGCGACATGGGCGGCGTTCGCCGCCGCCAGCCCTGCGCCGTCGAGAGCGTCGCGCGCGACGGCACCGGCTTTCAGGTCGCTACCGGCGACGGGCCAATCGCTGCCGGCCGTGTCGTCGTCGCCACCGGCGGCCTCTCGATCCCGAAGCTCGGTGCGAGTGACTTCGGCTATCGGCTGGCCCGCCAGTTCGGCCACGCCATCGTCGAGACGCGACCGGCGCTGGTGCCCTTCGTCGTCACCGACCCGCGGTGGCGGCCTTTCGCCGCCCTCGCCGGCCTGTCGCTGCCCGTGCTGATAGTCGCTGCCGGCCGAACAGGCGAGGCGGAATTCCTCGAAGATCTCCTTTTCACGCACCGAGGCCTGAGCGGTCCGGCCGCGCTGCAAGCCTCGAGTTACTGGGCGCCCGGCACGGATGTCACCGTCGACCTGGCGCCCGGCCGAGACCTCGGCGCGGAGCTGGTCGCGGCCAAGGCGTCTTCGGGACGCTGGCTCGACGGTTTCCTGGCCGAGGCGTTGCCGAGGCGCTTGGCCGAAGCCTGGCTCCTGGCCTGGCCCGCGCTGGCCGAGCGGCCGATCGCCGAATTGCGCGATCGCGATCTGGTAGCCATCGGCGAGTCGGTGCACCGGTGGACGGTCCGGCCGAGCGGCACCGAAGGCTATCGCAAGGCCGAAGTCACCGCCGGCGGAGTCGACACCCGAGAGCTCGATTCGCGCAGTGGCGAGAGCCGGCTGCAGCCGGGCCTGCATTTCATCGGCGAGGTCGTCGACGTGACCGGCTGGCTCGGCGGCTACAACTTCCAGTGGGCCTGGGCGAGCGCCGCCGCCTGCGCCCGCGCCCTGGTGGCCTGAGCCCGTCTTGGCGGTCTACGCCGGTCACGTTATACTCACGGGCTTTACACAGTAGACCCGCTAGATGACCACGATTCGCGTCAAGGAAAACGAGCCGTTCGACGTCGCTCTGCGCCGCTTCAAGCGCACCATCGAGAAGCTCGGCCTCTTGACGGACCTGCGCGCGAGAGAGTTCTACGAAAAGCCCACCGCCGAGCGCAAGCGCAAGAAGGCCGCCGCGGTCAAGCGCCATTTCAAGCGCGTCCGCAGCATGCAGCTGCCGAAGAAACTGTTTTGATTCCAGCTGCGGCGCAGCGACCGAAGAAGCCGGCACTGCCGGCTTCTTCGCTTTGTGGTGGCGCAAAGGGTGCCGGCTCGCCGGCGGGGCACTGAAAGCAGCGTCATGAGCAGACTCAAGGATCGCATCACCGACGACATGAAGGCCGCCATGCGCGCCAAGGACGCGCCGCGCCTGTTGACGATCCGCGGCCTGCTGGCCGCCCTCAAGCAGCGCGAGGTCGACGAGCGGATCGAGCTCGACGACGCTGCCGTCGTCGCCATCGTCGACAAGCTCGTCAAGCAGCGCAAGGACTCGATCACGCAATTCACGGCGGGCGGCCGCCAGGACCTCGTCGACAAGGAAGCCGCCGAGCTCGTCGTGCTCGAAAGCTATCTGCCGGCGCGCCTATCGGAGGCGGAGATCGCCGACGAGGTGCGGGCCGTGATCTCGGACACCGGCGCCAGTGGTCCTGCCGACATGGGCAAGGTGATGGCGGCAGTGAAGACCCGGCTGGCGGGTCGGGCCGACATGGCCCTGGTCTCGGCCGCTGTCAGATCGGCTTTGCAATCGCGGACGACACCATGACCCCTCCTTTCCAGCGCCAGAGCGACGACGTCAGTGTGGCTCCCCAGCTCGGCCCAGAGTCGATGGCCGACGTCGCCGCTGCCGGCTTTCGCAGCGTCATCAACAACCGGCCCGACTTCGAAGGCGGGCCCGAGCAACCGACCGCCGCGAGCATCGCCGCTGCGGCGAAGGCGGCCGGGCTCGCCTACGAGTTCCAGCCGGTCCATCCGGCCCTGCAGACGCCCGAGGACATCGCCCGCTTCCAGGCGCTCCTCGAGACGCTGCCGAAGCCCATCCTGGCGTTCTGCCGCTCGGGCACCCGCTCCGGCAAGCTCTACCGAGCCGCGACCGGGGCGTGACAGCAGTCGCCGGCGCGCCGCCCTAGCGCAAACACGCACGCGCCGCGGCCGAACCGCTCCCTAGAATCGGCGGCGCTTCGCGGGCCGACCGCCAGGCTTGTTCCTTCACTCACCCGACGGAGAGCCCTTGGCCCCCCTTCTCACGTTATCGAGGTGGATCGACCGTCTGAGCGAATTCGTCGGCCGCTGGGTCGCCTGGCTCGTCCTGATCGCAGTGCTCGTCAGCGCCGGCAACGCGATTGTCCGCAAAATCTTCGACGAAAGCTCGAACAGCCTGCTCGAGATCCAGTGGTATCTCTTCGCCGCGGTGTTCCTGTTGGCCGCGGGCTACACGCTGCAGCGCCAGGAGCACGTGAAGATCGACGTCATCGTCGGCCGATTCAGCAAGCGCACCCAGATCTGGATCGACATCTTCGGCATTTGCCTGTTCGTGATGCCGTTCGTCTTCGTCGTGATCGACCTGTCGATGCCTCTCGTCCTGCGCGCCTACCGCATGCACGAGATGTCGAACAACGCCGGCGGCCTGGTGCGCTGGCCGGTGTTCGCCGTGTTGCCGGCTGGCTTCCTGCTTCTCGGCATCCAGGCGGTCTCGGAGCTGATCAAGCGCATCGCCTTCCTGCGCGGACTGATCCTCGACCCGACCGGGCGCCACGTCGCCACGAGTGCGGAACAGGAGCTGGCCGAGTTCATCGCCGAGGGTCACGCCCCGAGTGCGGTTGAGGGCGCGGGCGGCAGGTTGCCGAAATGATGCACCTCATCGCCTCGAACATGGCGCCGATCATGTTCGGCAGCCTGATCATCTTCCTGCTGGTCGGCTACCCGGTGGCGTTCTCGTTGGCCGCCTGCGGCCTCTTCTTCGGCTTCGTCGGCGTCGAGATGGGCATCATGCCCGAGGCCCTGCTGCAGGCGCTGCCGCTGCGCATCTTCGGGATCATGCAGAACGACACGCTGCTGGCGATTCCCTTCTTTACCTTCATGGGGCTGATCCTCGAGCGATCGGGCATGGCCGAAGACCTGCTCGACACCATCGGCCAGCTGTTCGGCCCGATCCGGGGCGGCCTCGGCTACGCCGCCATCCTGGTCGGCGCTCTCCTCGCCGCGACAACCGGTGTGGTCGCGGCATCGGTGATCTCGATGGGCCTCATCTCGCTGCCGATCATGCTGCGCTACGGCTACGACCGTCGCGTTGCCACCGGCGTGATCGCCGCGTCGGGCACGCTGGCGCAGATCATCCCGCCTTCCCTGGTGCTGATCGTGCTCGCCGACCAGCTAGGCAAGAGCGTCGGCGACTTCTACAAGGGCGCCTTCATCCCCGGTTTCATCCTCACCGCCGCCTACCTCGGCTACGTCGCCGTGGTGTCGATGATCAATCCGGCGATGGCGCCGGCCCTGCCGAAGGAGGCGAGGTCGATCAGGGAAGACGACGGCTCGGCCGGGCTGCGCTCGCTCGGCCTGCTGACCGTCGTCTCCGTCTGCGCGGCCATCCTCTTCGCCAAGTGGCGGCCGCAGACGACGCCGACCGACGAGATCATCGTCACCTCGATGTGCGTCGGCATCGGCGTCGCATTCGGCCTGTCGGTACTGAACCGCGTGTTCAGGCTGAAGCTGCTCTCGCGGATGGCCGAGCGAGTCACCTTCGTGCTGATCCCGCCGCTGGCGCTGATCTTCCTCGTGCTCGGAACGATCTTTCTCGGCGTCGCGACGCCGACCGAAGGTGGCGCGATGGGCTCGGTGGGCGCATTGGCAATGGCGATCTCGCGTCGGCGCCTGAGCATGCGCCTGCTCCGCCAGGCCCTCGACACAACGACCAAGCTCTCGTCGTTCGTGCTGATGATCCTGGTCGGCTCGACGACATTCAGCCTGTCGTTCCAGGCCGTCGACGGCGCCTTCTGGGTCGAGCACCTCCTGACCAGCCTGCCCGGCGGGCAACTGGGCTTTCTGATCGTCGTCAACCTGCTGATCTTCTTCCTCGCCTTCTTCCTCGATTTCTTCGAGCTCGCCTTCATCATCGTGCCGCTGGTGGGCCCGGTGGCGGCCAAGCTCGGCATCGACCTGACGTGGTTCGGCGTGCTGCTGGCAATCAACATGCAGACCTCGTTCATGCATCCGCCGTTCGGCTTCGCCCTGTTCTACCTGCGCAGCGTCGCCCCGATCACCGACTACGACGACAAGGTGACCGGCAAGCGGATCCGCAAGGTCACCACCGGCGACATTTACCGGGGTGCCATCCCCTTCGTCCTTATTCAGGTGGTGATGGTGGGCCTGGTCATCTTCTTTCCCACGATCGTCACCGGCAACCTCGACAAGCCGGTCTCCATCGATGTCGACAAGGCGTTTCGGGAAATGCGCAACGACTCGCGGGAGGGCTCGATGAATCCCTACGTGAACCCTCGGGAGCCCGCCGCTTCGGCCTCCGGCGCAGTGCCTGCAGCCGAGGCTAACCCCGACCCGATGGAGGCGCTGATCGAATCGATGAAGCGCAACAAGGCGCAGAAGAAGCCCTGAGTTTCGGCGCCGGCCAGTCGAAAAAAAGCCCCGCATCGCGGGGCTTCCTTCTTCGGGTCGGCAGGCTCAGAGTTTCTGTGCCTGCATGAAGTCGTCGAAACTGGCCTCGGTGAAGCGGAACCAGAGGTTCTGGTCGCGCCTGAAGCCGGCGTAGTCGGCGTAGATCTTCTTCCACGTGGCGTTCGTGTTGCCGAGCTCGTTGTAGAGGGCGATGGCCTCCTTGAACGCCGCATCCATCGTGTCGCGCGGGAAGCGGAACAGCTTGGTGCCGTTGCCGACAAGCGTCTTCAAGGCAGCCGGATTGAGAGCGTCGTACTTGGCCTGCATGTCCGTATGGGCGAGAGCGGAGGCGCACTCGACGATCGCCTTGTACTCGGCACTCAACCCCTCGTAGGCCTTCTTGTTGATGAACAAGTCGAGCTGGGGGCCGCCCTCCCACCAGCCGGGATAGGCATAGTTGGGGGCCACCTTGTAGAAGCCGAGCTTGAGATCGTCGTAAGGGCCGACCCACTCGGCCGCGTCGATCGTGCCTTTCTCGAGCGCCTGGTAGACGTCTCCGCCCGGAATATTCTGCGGCACGCCGCCGATCCGCTCGAAGACCTTGCCGCCGAACCCGCCAATGCGGAATTTCAGCCCCTTGATGTCGGCCATCGACTTGATTTCCTTGCGGAACCAGCCGCCCATCTGGGCGCCGGTATTGCCGCCGGGGAAGTTGATGATGTTGTACTGGGCATAGAACTCGCGCATCAGCTTCAGGCCATTGCCTTCGTACATCCACGCCGTCATCTGGCGCGAGTTGAGGCCGAAGGGAATCGCGCAGCCGAGGGCGAACACCGGGTCCTTGCCGAAGAAGTAGTAGGGCGCCGTATGCGCCACCTCCACCGTGGCGTTTTGCACGCCGTCGACGACCCCGAACGCAGGCATCAGCTCGCCGCCCGCATGGGTGGAAATCTGGAACTTGCCGCCGGTCATTTCACCGACCTTCTTGGCAAACACCTCCGCAGCCCCGAAGATCGTGTCGAGCGAGCGCGGAAAGCTCGACGCCAGGCGCCAGCGGATGGAGGCCTGGGCATTGACGATGGCCGGGGCGGCGCCCGCGGCCAGCACGCCGGCGATGCCGGCCCCACGAATGACGGAACGACGTTGCATGTTGAAGCTCTCCCTTTTGGCAGCAGGTTAACCGGTCAACTTTATGCGCCCTGCTGCCTGCGGCCAACAGGATTTACCCGTGCGCCATCGAGGGAGCCGGGGCTAGGACCCGGCGATCTTCATCCGCTCGACCAGTACCGAGCCGATGCTCTTGCTCCCCATCGTGTAGGTGTCGGCGCCGACAGCGACGATGCCGCGGAACATGTCGCGCAGGTTGCCGGCGATGGTGACCTCGTCCACCGGATAGGCGATCTCGCCGCCTTCGACCCAGAAGCCCGCCGCGCCGCGCGAGTAGTCGCCGGTGACGTGGTTGACGCCCTGGCCCATCAGCTCGATGACGAAGAGGCCCCGGCCGAGCTTGCGCAGCATCGCCTCGAGGTCGTCGCCCGCCCCGGTGAAGCGCGAGGTGAGCGACAGGTTGTGCGAGCCGCCGGCGTGCCCCGTCGTCTTCATGCCGAGCTTGCGCGCCGAGTAGCTCGAGAGGAAGTAGCTCTCGACCCTTCCCGCGTCGACGATGTTCCTCGCGACGGTCGCGACGCCTTCGTCGTCGAAGGGGGCGCTGCCCTTGCCGCGCAAGGTGTGCGGGTCCTCGCGGATGTCGATGTGCTCAGGAAAGACCCGCGAGCCGAGGCTGTCGAGCAGGAAGGTCGACTTGCGGTAGAGCGCGCCGCCGCTGGTCGCCTGCACATAGGCGCCGAGCAGCCCCGCAGCGAGCGACGACTCGTAGAGCACCGGCACTTTGCAGGTCCTGATCTTGCGCGAGTTCAGGCGCGACAGGGCGCGCTCCGCGGCATAGCGGCCCACCGCTTCGGGCGGCGCCAGCTCGGTCGGCGAGCGCATCGACGTGTACCAGGCGTCGCGCTGCATCTGCTCGCCGCCGCGTCCCGGCAGCGAAGCGATCGGCGCGACCGAAATGGAATGGCGCGAGCTGGCGTAGCCGGCGCCGAAGCCACGCGTGTTCCCGGCGTAGAAGTGCGATTGCTGGGCCGAGACGCCGGCACCTTCCGAGTTGGTGATGCGCCGGTCGACCGCCAGCGCCGCCGCTTCGCAGGTGGTGGCGATGGCCATCGCCGCTTCGGCGTCGATCTCCCAGGGATGGAAGAGATCAAGGTCGCGGCCGGCCGACGCGGCGTCGGCAATGTCGTCGGGATCGGGCAGGCCGGCTGCGGCATCCTCGGCCGTGAAGCGGGCGATGTCGTGGGCCGCACGAACCGTCTGCGCGATCGCGGCCGGCGAGAAGTCGGAGCTGCTGGCGTTGCCGCGACGGCGGCCCACGTAGACGGTGACGCCGATCGACTTGTCGCGGTTGCGCTCGACGTTCTCGGTCTGTCCCTTGCGTACCGAAACCGACAGGCCCACGCCCTCGGACACTTCGGCCACCGCATCGCTTGCGCCGAGCGAGCGCGCCGTTGCGAGCGCGCTGTCGACGAGCTCGCGGAACTGCCCGCGCGTGTAGGCGAAGCTCGCGGTCGACAAGGAAGGCGAGACGGTGGAGGTGGTCATGGGCAGCTTCGCGAAAGGCCCGGGAGGCAGGTCGCCACCGAGGCCGGGGCTATGATAACGACGCCCTTTTCGACGTCGCCCCACTCCATGAATGCCCGTGCCTCGACCGTCCACGAACGGCCGCTCGAATCGACGCCGTTCGTCGACACGCCGAGCAAGACGCGGCGCAAGCAGGCCTCGCACGACGCCCAGGCGCTCGGCGAGGCGCTGATCGATTTCCCCGATGCCTCCTTGCGCGCGCTCGACCTCGGCGAGCCGCTGTTCGACGCCTTGCAGGCGGCGCGGCGCATGCGCAGCCACGAGGCGCGGCGGCGGCAGATGCAGCTGATCGGCAAGCTGATGCGCGGCGTCGACATGGCGCCGATCCGCCAGGCGGTCGCCGAGCGCCAGCTCGGGCCGGCGCGCGATTCGCTGGCCTTGCACGAGGCCGAGCGCTGGCGCGCGGAGCTGATCGCCGACGACGAAGCGGCGACCCGGTTCGCCACCGCTCACGGCGGCGCCGACCTGCAGCAGCTGCGCACGCTGGTGCGCAACGCCCGCAAGGACGCGTCGCAGCAGCCCGAGGAACGCAGCGGACGCGCCTTTCGCGAGCTGTTCCGGTTCATTCGCGAGCAGGTCGACCTTGGCTGACGACGGCGCCGGCGTCGGTGGGCGCGACCGGGTGCGCATCGGCCTGGTCTCGGTGAGCGACCGGGCCTCGAGCGGCGTCTACGAGGACAAGGGGATTCCCGCCCTGCGCGACTGGCTCGGCCGCGCCGTGCTGAACCCGGTCGACTGGCTGACGCGCCTCGTCGCCGACGACGAGGCGGCGATCAGCGCCGCCCTGCGCGAGCTCGTCGACGACGAGGCCTGCGCGCTGGTGCTGACGACTGGCGGCACCGGACCGGCGCCGCGCGACGTCACGCCCGAAGCGACGATGGCGGTGGCGACCAAGCCGATGCCCGGCTTCGGCGAGCAGATGCGGCGCATCAGCCTGGCCTTCGTGCCGACGGCGATCCTCTCGCGGCAGGTCGCCGTGGTACGCGGCGGCGCGCTGATCATCAACCTGCCCGGGCAGCCGAAATCGATCGCCGAGACGCTCGAAGGCATGCCCGGCGCTTCGCCACCGGTGCCGGGCATCTTCGCCGCGGTGCCCTACTGCATCGACCTGATCGCTGGCCCGTACATCGACACCGACGAGACGGTCTGCAAGGCCTTCAGGCCGAAGTCGGCGATCCGCGCGCCGCGCTGAGCCTGTCGCCCGGCTGCGGCGGCCAGGTACGAGCGCCTACTTGACGAGGCGGTTCAGGCGTTCGGCGTCGAAGCGCTCGTCGGTGTGCGCCTCGCCCGGCACGCAATCCTCGAGCGGCAATTCGCGCGAGCGCGACGACAGCTTCTCGATCGCCTGCCAGAGGAGAGCGATCTGGTGCTCGTGGCCGGAGGCGTTGTCTATCAGCCCCTTCATCGCCTGCGCGACCGGGTCGTCGCCCTGGGTGACGCCGTAAGCCGAAAAGCCCATCTTTGCCGCCGTCTCCTCGCGCGCCGCGTCGGCCTCGGCCTGGATCACCCGGGCCGGGTTGCCGACCGCCGTGGCGCCGGCCGGCACCGGCTTGAGTACAACGGCGTTCGAGCCGATCCGGGCGCCGTCGCCGACGACGAAGCCACCCAGCACCTGCGAGTTGGCGCCGACGATGACACCGTTGCCGAGCGTCGGATGCCGCTTCGCCCCCTTGGCGAGCGAGGTGCCGCCGAGCGTGACGCCCTGGTAGATGGTGCAGTCGTCGCCGATCTCGGCGGTCTGGCCGACGACGACGCCCATGCCGTGGTCGATGAAGACGCGCCGGCCGATCCTCGCATCCGGATGGATCTCGATGCCGGTGACGAAGCGGGCGAAATGCGAGACCCAGCGCGCCAGCCAGTGAAAGCCGTGGCGTTTCCACCAGGCGGCCTGCCGGTGCAGCACGATGGCGTGCAGACCGGGGTAGCAGGTGAGCACCTCCCAGGCGCTGCGCGCTGCGGGGTCGCGCTCGAGGATGCAGGCGATGTCTTCGCGGAGGCGCTGGAACATGGGGGCCGGGCCGTTGCGGTATCTGCCCAGTCTAGCGAGAACGCTCCTGCACTGCTCGCGCGATGCCGCGCAGGATGTGCGCCTCCTCGATGGTGAGGGCGGCCCGGTTGGCGAGGCGGTGCAGGCGCGGCAGCAGCTTCTTCGGCGCCTTCGGGTCGAGGAAGGCGAGCTGCTCGAGCGCGGCCTTCCAGTGCTCGAGGACGCCGCGCACTGCCACCGCGTCGGCGAGCGCGGCGTCTTCGGGCCGCGGCGGCCCGGCGAAACCACCGAGCGCCTGGCGCCAGTCGTAGGCGATCAGCTGCACCGCCTGGGCCAGGTTGAGCGAACCGTAGTCGGGGTGGGTCGGGATCGTCAGGCAGACGTGACAGGCGTACACGTCGTCGTTGCCCAGGCCATGGCGCTCCGAGCCGAAGACGAAGGCGACGCGCTGGCCGCCGCCGGCGAGCGTGGCCAGAAATTCGCGCGGCGCCTGGTTCGGCGGCCCGAAGTCGCGCGGCGTCATCGCCGTCGCGCAGGCGCACGTGATGCCGTCGAGCGCCTCGGCGAGCGTGGCGACGACGCGGGCGCCTGCGAGCACGTCGGTCGCGCCGCTCGCCAGCGCGATCGCCTCGGCCCGGTGCTGCACGTCGGCGTGACGCGGCGCCACGAGCACCAGGTCGGCGAATCCCATCACCTTCATCGAGCGCGCGACCGCGCCGACGTTGCCCGCATGGCTGGCGCCGACGAGGATGAAGCGGCTGCGGTCGTCGGGCATCGGCGGGATAAAATTTCGATTATTGGGCAGCCCCGCCTCGCCGGGCCGCCCTGCTCTTTTTCCGGACCGGCCCCTCTCCATGTCGCAAGCGCTTCATCCCATGCTCAATGTCGCCATCAAGGCGGCGCGCGCCGCCGGGGCGATCATCAACCGCGCGTCGCTCGATCTCGACCGGCTGCAGGTCAACACCAAGGCGCCGAACGACTTCGTCACCGAGGTCGACCACGCCAGCGAGGCGGCGATCATCGACATCCTGCTCGGCGCCTACCCCGGCCACGGCCTCCTCGCCGAGGAGTCGGGCGCGAGCCGCGGTGCCAAGGACAGCGAGTACGTCTGGATCATCGATCCGCTCGACGGCACCACCAACTTCATCCACGGCCTGCCGACGTATGCGGTCTCGATCGGCCTGGCGTACCGACAGCAGGTCCAGCAGGCCGTCGTCTACGACCCGGCACGAAACGATCTCTTCTTCGCCTCGAAGGGGCGCGGCGCCTTCCTGAACGATCGCCGGCTGCGTGTCTCCAAGCGGACGCGGCTCGCCGACTCGCTCGTCGGCACCGGGTTTCCGTTCCGGCGCGGCGACGACTTCGAGCGCTACATGAAGGGGTTCGAGAAGGCGATGCGCAGCTGTGCCGGGCTGCGTCGCCCCGGGGCCGCCGCGCTCGATCTCTGCTACGTCGCCGCCGGCTGGTACGACGGCTTCTTCGAGAGCGGGCTGTCGCCCTGGGACGTTGCCGCCGGCTCGTTGATGGTGACCGAGGCCGGCGGCCTGGTCGGCAACTTCACGGGCGAGTCCGACTTCCTGCACCAGCGCGAGATCGTCGCCGGCAGCCCGAAGATCTACGGCGCGCTCGTGCAGATGCTCGCGCCCTTCACCACCACCGCCGAGGCGCCCGCGAACGGAACGCTCGCCGCCGGATAGCGCCCTGCCGATGAACGCACCGGAGGCGATCGGCCACACGCCGATGATGCAAGGGCCTGATCGCAAGGATTGGCGCGGGTCACGGCGAGGGCCTGTGAAAAGCTACGCTAGAACCTCCGTCTAGATCTCCCGCGCGGTCGGAGCCGCAGTCTGTCAAGCCCCGCGCCGAATCTGGCTCTCCCGCCCGTTCGCCCCGCGTCCGCCAGCTTATCCGCCAGCGTGCCCTTCGGTTGCATGCGGCGGCGCGCGCGGCCGCAGCTTGGCAGCGTCAGACGGGTCAATGTACTTGCACCGCGTTGTGTCGAAATTCCAGAAGTGGCGAAGGAGCCGCTGATGCGGCCTCAAGAGCCGGATGCGCTCCGGTTGCCCTTCGGCCATCGCGATCTCGTTCTCGCACTGGACGACGAGTGCCCCCAGCGCCGGCGGCTCACCAACCTCTGCTTGGAGAGCCTTCGCCTCGAAGTTGTTGCAGTGGCTCATCTCCCATTCTTCCCCGGCGCCCGCGCAGTCGACCCAAACCTTTCGGAAGTCACTCGCCAGCTGAGCATGCAGCCGCGCTTTGGCTCCAGGCGAGTAGGCCACTGCGAACGAGGCGAGAGCCGCCGCGATGGCGGACAGCGTGAGCTCGAGTGCGTTCGGGGCGCCGGTGCTGGTCGCTGCCTTTTGCGCGAGAACAGCGATCGCT
>JBBRFB010000041.1:0-22552 GCA_038225015.1 Burkholderiales bacterium | reverse complement strand
GCACGTTCCGATGTATTACTCACCCGTTCGCCACTCGCCACCAGGATTGCTCCCGTGCTGCCGTTCGACTTGCATGTGTAAGGCATGCCGCCAGCGTTCAATCTGAGCCAGGATCAAACTCTTCAGTTCGATCTTGATGTTGCTCAAGGAATTGAAGTGAACTCCGCCGGATTTGACCCCGGCGGCATTTCAATTCAGTGAGCGTTTAAGGTCCATGAGACCGTGAGTCTTGCGACCCCGGCACCCGGCCTCGAACGCCCACACTTATCGGCTGTCAGTTTTTAAAGAGCCCGGCCTCGCGGCAGGTTCGTAGGCGCAGACCCCGCAGGGGCATCCGTACTCAGCGAAGAGAGCGATTCTGGCACGTTTCGAGAAGGCGTGTCAACGACCCACACGTCTTCCATCCATTCACCCGCCGCTGAAACGACTGTACGACCCTGCGCCAAGGCTAACCCGATGGCGGCTGCGGGCGGGGCTAAGTTGCGGCGGCGCGCTCGTGCGAACGGACGACTACGCTTGGTTCATGCAACCCGCGCGAGACGGCGAGGCACTCCTGCTCCGGATCGTCCGCTTCGAGCACCCGGGATAGCGCCGCCATCCAGACGCGGGTGTCGGTCGCAAGGATGCGCTGCTTGACGGCGACGATCTGCGACGGATGCATCGAGAAGCTGCGCAAGCCCATGGCCAGCAGCAGTTCGGTGAAGGCCGGATCGCCAGCCATCTCGCCGCAGACGCTAACCCCTTTGCCGCTTGCGTTCGCCACGCTGATCGCCTGCGCCACGAGCTGCAGGACCGCCGGATGCCAGGGGTTGTAGAGATGCGCCACCGATTCGTCGGCGCGATCGATTGCCAGCGTGTACTGGATCAGGTCGTTGGTGCCGATCGAGATGAAATCGAAATGGCGAAGGAAGATCGGCAGGATCAGTACCGTCGCCGGCACCTCGACCATCGCGCCGATCTCGACCCGGCCATAGGCACGCCCGGAGTCATCGAGCTGCTGACGCGCGCGCGCCATCGAGTCGAGCGTCAGTCGTACCTCGCTCAGCTGCGAGACCATCGGGATGAGCAGGCGCACCTTGCCGAAGGCGCTGGCGCGCAAGATGGCGCGCAGTTGCTGCCTGAACATTGCCGGCTCGGACATGCTCCAGCGAATCGCGCGCAGGCCGAGCGCGGGGTTGAGCGCGTGCTCGTGCCGCAGCTCGTTGGCGGACATGCGATCGAGCGCCTTGTCGGCGCCGATGTCGACCGTGCGGATCGTCACCGGCAGGCCGTGCATCGCCATCACCACCTCGCGGTAGGCCTCGAACTGCTCGTCTTCGCCGGGCAGGTCGCCAGGGCGATTCATGAACAGGAATTCGCTTCGAAAAAGTCCCACGCCGACCGCACCCGCGTGCAGCGCGCTCACTGCGTCGCCGGGCAACTCAATGTTCGCCAGCAGCTCGGCTTTCTCGCCGTCGAGCGTCACCGCCGGCAGATGGCGAAGCCGCGACAGGCCGGCCCGCCGCACCTCTCGCTCGCGCTGGATGGCGCGATATTCGTCGATCACCCCGGGCGGCGGGTCGACGATCACCGCGCCGGCCTCGCCGTCGATGATGACCCAGTCGTCTTCACGAATGAGACGGCTGGCTTCCCGGGCCCCGACGACGGCCGGGATGTCCATGCTGCGCGCGACAATCGCGGTATGCGAGGTCCGCCCGCCGACATCGGTGACAAAGCCGAGGAACACGCCGCTCTTGAACTGCAGCATATCGGCCGGCGAGATGTCACTGGCCACGAGCACGAGCGGATCGCCGGCCGTCGCGCCGGCGCGCGCACGGCCGGCCGCCAGCCCCGCGGGACCGGCGGCGTCGCCGCGGGCGAGAACGCCGAGCAGGCGCTCGACGACCTGCTCCAGGTCGGCCTTGCGCTCGCGCAGGTACTCGTCCTCCATCTCGTCGAACTGGCGCGCCAGCACCTCAAGCTGGGCCGACAGCGCCCACTCGGCGTTGTAGTGGCGCTCGTGGATCCACTGCTTGGTGGCGCCCGTGAGCACGTCGTCGTGCAGCAGCATGAGGTGAACGTCGAGAAGCGCGGGCAACTCGGCCGGGGCCTCGGCCGGCATGTCGCGCTTCATGGTCTCGAGCTCACCGGCCACCGCGTCGCGGGCCGAGCGCAGGCGGCCGATTTCCGATTCGACCTGCTCTTCGGTGATGTAGTAGTGAGCGACAGCAACCCGGCTCGAAGCGACGAGGACTGCGCGGCCGATCGCGATGCCGCCGGACACCGGCAGGCCGAACAGCTGGAAGCTCATGGCGGGAATCCTAGCAGCGCAGGCGCCGCCGTCTACTGCCCTTCTCCGAACCTGTCGGCCATGAGCGCCACGAGCGCGTCGAGTGCCGCCTGTTCGTCGTCGCCCGAGGTCTCGATCTCGACCTCGCTGCCGAGTCCCGCGGCCAGCATCATCACGCCCATGATGCTCTTGCCGTTCACTCGACGACCGTTCCGGCTGAGGAAGATCTCGCTCCGGAAGGTGCCCGCCAGCTTGGTGAGCTTGGCCGAGGCCCGGGCGTGCAGGCCGAGCTTATTGCTGATCTTGATGGTCGTCTTGACCATGGGCCAGTGTCTTGAGGTTCTGGTTCTGCGGCCGCGACGTGGCCACCTGCATCACGCCCTGGGTCGCGCCCGCGACGGCACGCGCCACCAGGGCATCGAGCGAATCGGCCGGGTAGCACAGCGAGCGCCAGAGCATCGGCACGTTGACGCCGGTGACGACCTTGACATGCACGCCGTCGGCAAGCCGCTGCGCGACGTTGCACGGAGTCGCGCCGAACACGTCGGTGAAGATGAGGGCGTCGCGGGCACCGAGGCTGTCGAGGATCACGCGGCCTTGGGCCTCGATCTCCTCGACCGGTGTGTTGGGAGCGACGTCGAGCGCCTCGAGCCGCGCCGCGCAGTCGGGGAAGGCGTGTTCGGCAACGGCCTTCAGCGACGAGGCGAGCGGCGCGTGGGCGATGATCAGAAGCCCGGGCATGGCGGCGAATTATGGTCAGTTCGAACCGGTCGTTACGGCCGGCAGCCAATGTCGAGCGGCGATGCGGCCGAAAAAACCACACCTTGGGGGCACGCCGCGCCACGCCCGTCAGGGCGCGATCCTGATCGCCTTGAAGAAGGTCTCGCTCGCATCGTCCGGAAAAGCCTCACCGATCACGCTCGCCTGATACAGCCTCATCCCCTTAACGAAGAAGGCGGCGTCCAGGATGACCGCCCGCCCGTCCGGCAGGTGCCCCGCCATGTGCACGAGGCCACTCTGCGGATTCGGCGTCGCACCCGGGGCCGAAAAGGACCGCGGCGCCGGCGTCCCGGAGCCAACGTTCGCCGCGGCGCCGGCCTGAAGCGCGGCGAGCAAGGTTGTCACCTCGCCGGGGCCGCCGGCGTCGACCACACCGAGCGAGAACGTGGTGTCGGCGGCAGCGCAGGAGTGCACCTGCATGCGAACGGGACGGCCGGCGAGCGATACCTGGCGCTCGCGCGTTTCGGGTCGGCACGGGAACATCATGAGGACGCCGGCCGCGGCCGGCCGCGACTCGCGCCAGTCGAGCGCGGGCGAGCAGCCGGCGAGCGCCGCGATCCCCATGAGCGCCGATGCGGTCACCCGGATGCGCCCTTCGAGGCCGCCCGTGGCCGAACCTGTCGTCATGCCCGGATTCTGGCGCGCTCACGGCCTCGCTGCCGGGTCGACAATCGAGCCGATGAACGACGCCGAAGGCCCCGCTTCGCCGCAGGCTCTGGCCGGCATCCGGGTGCTCGACCTGACTCGGGTGCTCGCCGGCCCCTGGTGCACGCAGATCCTGGCCGACCTCGGCGCCGACGTCATCAAGGTCGAACGCCCGCGCGGCGAGCATCACCCCGGCGGCGACGACACGCGAGGGTGGGGGCCCCCCTTCCTGAAGGACCAGGCCGGCAACGACACCGAGGAAGCCGCCTACTACCTCGGCACGAACCGCAACAAGCGCTCGATCACGATCGACATCGCCTCCCCCGAGGGCGCCGCGCTGGTGCGCCGGATGGCCGGGCAGTGCGATGTCCTGATCGAGAACTTCAAGGTCGGCGACATGGCCCGGCACGGCCTCGATGCCGCCACGCTGCTGGCCGCCTTTCCGGGCCTCGTCTACTGCTCGATCACCGGGTTCGGGCAGACCGGGCCCTACCGCGAGCGCGCCGGCTACGACTACGCCGTCCAGGGCATGGGCGGGCTGATGAGCGTCACCGGCCCGTCGCGCGCCGAGATCGCCGACGACGCCCCCGGCGGCGGCCCGCAGAAGGTCGGCGTCGCCGTCGCCGATCTGTTTACCGGCATGTACGCCAGCACGGCCATCCTGGCCGCGCTTCGGCACCGCGACCGCACCGGCCAGGGCCAGGCGATCGACATGGCGCTTCTCGACAGCCAGGTGGCCATGCTGGCCAACCTCGGCGCCGGCTATCTCGCCACGGGCGTCTCGCCCGGACGCGCTGGCAACGCGCACCAGAACATCGTTCCGTACCAGGTGTTCGAGGTGGCCGACGGCCACGTCATCCTCGCCGTCGGCAACGACGCCCAGTTCGGGCGCTTCTGCGCCGCCGCGGGCTGCCCCGAAGTCGCACGCGACCCGCGCTTCCTGCGCAATGCCGATCGCGTCCGCCATCGTGCGAGCCTCGTGCCGCTGCTCGCCGCGACGCTGAAACGGCAGAGCCGGGCCCACTGGCTGGCCGCCTGCGAGGCCGCCAAGGTGCCATGCGGGCCGATCAACGACCTCGCCGACGTCTTCGCGGATCCGCAGGTGCTCGCGCGCGCCATGACGGTCGATCTGGCGCATCCCCTCGCCGGCTCGGTCCGCCTCGTCGCCAGCCCGCTGAAACTGTCGGCGACGCCCGTCCGCTACCGGCAGGCGCCGCCGCTCCTCGGCGCCCACACCGACGAGGTGCTGGGCGAATTCGGCCTGGACGCGCTGGCGATCGAGGCGCTCCGCCGGTCGGGCGTCATCTGACTTTCTTGACCCCGAAAAGAGTGAACAAGTTGTCACATCTGGCGACTTTGTCGGGTCGTAGGCACCGCCCGTCACCCCCCTGCTGGCGCCGCGAAACGGCAGCGCCGACACTTCAATTTGAAAGGCGGCGCACGGGGAGGCGCCGTCGCGACGCGTGCCGACTGGCCGTTGAGAGGCGGCAGCCACGGCCAGGCCCTCTTCGCCTCGAAGGCGGCCCGGCGGCAGCGCGGCGCCGCGCCGATAGCAACCATTCATTCGCATGTCCGAAGCCCTTCGCATCGCGGCCGTCCGAGCCGATCCCCACGTCAGCGACAAGACCGACGACGAGCGCTGGCACGAGCTCGTCTCGCAGGTCGGCGCCGAGATCGCCGAGCCCCTGACCGCCGCCCTCGAGCGCATCCACGTCCTCACGGCCACCGGCAAGATCGACCGCGCCGGCCTTCGCGCCCTGCGCGACGAGGTCGAGCAGGCCCGGCAAGCCGGCATGATCGGCCAGCAGCTCACCCGGTTCGCCTCGGGTCGCGTGCGCCAGTCGCACGAGGTGCTGCAGCTCGAAGAAGTGCTGAAAAGCGTGCTCTCCCTGCGCGCACGGGAGACGACTTCGCGCGGCATCACGCTGCAGCCTCAGCTGAAGTCGGCCCGCATCATCGTCGACGCGCCGCTCCTCTTCAGCCTGCTCAACACCACGCTCGACTGGGCGCTCGCCAATGCGCACGCGCACATCGAGTTCACGATCGACTTCAAGAGCTGGCCGGTACACGCACGGCTGACCTGCAAGTTCGCCAACCGGCCGCCCGACCAGATCGACGAGAGCATCACGGCGGCGGTGCCGCCGCGGCTCGATTCGCTTGCCTGGCGGCTGATCGAGCAGACGGCCTGGACCATGGGGCTCGTCGTCGAGCGGCGCGACGTCGCCGGCGTCAGCACGCTCACCCTCGAGTTCCCGAAGACCTCTGGCGACGAGATGGAGGGCCTGTCGGCCACCGAGATCGACGAGTCGAGCGCGCAGTCGGGCAACTCGAAGGCGCTCGCGGGCAGCCATGTCCTCGTCGTCGCGTCGCGCCGCGACATGCGGATCGCGATCCGCGACGCGCTGCGCAACATGAGCATGCTGGTCGACTTCGTCAGCTCGGTCGAGGAGGCCGCCAGCTTCTGCAAGGAAGGCCTGCCGCACGCCATCATCGTCGAGTCGATCCAGAAGGGCGACCACTTCGCCGCCTTTCGCGACGAGATCCTCGCCGAGGTCCCCGACTTCGTCTTCATCGAGATCCTCGAGGAGGGCTCGACTTTCGAGATGTCGGGAACGGGCGGCACCAAGATGGCCCGCATCGGCCGCGGTGTGATCGCGAGCTCGCTGCCCGCGGCGCTGATGTTCGAGCTGTCGCGCGGTATCTAGCCGAAGCTCAGCGTCCCCCGAACACCCTGGCGAGCAGCGCGCTGCCGGTGCCGACCGGGTCACTCCGGATCTTCCGTTCCTCTTCACCGATCATGAAGTAGAGGCCGTCGAGCGCCTTGCCGGTGACGTAGCGCTCGATGTTGGCGGCGTCGCCTTTCACGAGACCGAAGCCGGCAGCCTTGCCCGCCACGGCGTTGTAGCGCGCTGCCAGGTCGACCCGCGCCGTTTCCTTAGTCACGATCGGCAGGAACCGCTCGCTCAGGGGCGCCCGCGTCTTGGCGGCAAAGAATTTCGTTACCGAATCGGCGCCGCCGCTGACGATCCGGCGCGCGTCGCCGAGGCTGATCGACTTCACCGCGTCGATCAGCAACCGTCTCGCCTCCGGCACCGCCGCTTCCGCAGCGCGGTTCATCGCCGTGACGAGGTCGTCGACGCGGCCCTGTTGCCCCGTGAAGCGAAGGACCTTGGCAGCCTGCGCGAGTGCTCCGGGCAGCGGTATGCGGACCTTCGGATTGCCGAGAAAGCCGTCGGGGCGACCGAGCAGATTGATAGCGGCCGCCGCGCCGCGTTCGAGCGCCAGGCGAATGCCCGAGGCCGCGTCGGCACTGCTTTGCCCCGCAGCCCAGCCAGGCCAACCGAGCGCCAAGAGGGTCGAGGCGGTGGCCCCGGTCGTGAATTTTCGTCGTTGCATGGTGTCGGCCTTCTCCGGCCTCGACCGGTGCATTCATTCTGCGCCTGCACGCGCGCGGACGCCGACGACTGCCGCCCCAGCGATGAGAACGGCCGCCAGCGCGGTCGCCGGGCCGAGCGGCCGCCCGCTCGTCAGCGCGAGAAGGAGTGTCGACAGCAGCGGGGTCAGGTAGCTGAGGATGCCGATGCGACGCGGGTCGCCACGCTTGAGGGCTGCGTCCCAGAGAAAGAAGGCGGCGCCGAGCGGGCCGAGGCCGGTCACCGCGACGAGCGCCCAGTCGTGGGGCGAGAGGGTGGCCGACGGCTCGAAGGCGGCGTGGCAGGCCAGTGCGAGCAGGCCCGAGACGAGGCCGAACAGGCCCACGGCGGCCGTCGGGAACGCCCGCACCCGTCGCGTCAGCAGCGAGTAGGTCGCCCAGACGACCGCCGAGCCGAAGGCCGGCAAGTAGCCCCAGGGAAGGCCGGTGCCGATCTCGCGGCCACCGGTGATCGCCAGCGCGGCGCCGGCGAAGCCGACCGACGCCGCGGCGACATGCAGCGGCCTGAGCGTCAGGCCCGGCAGGACGACCGGCGCGAGGACGACGATGAGGAGCGGCCACAGGTAGTTCACGAGGTTGGCCTCGAGTGGCGGCGCATGGCGCAGCGCCACGAATAGCAGGAAGTGGAAGCCGAACAGGCCGTAGACGCCGAGCAGGAGGGTCGACGCCGGCACACGCCACCGGCGCAGGAGCGGCCAGGCCGGTACGCTGCCGATCACCAGCGCCAGCCCCGTGAGCAGCAGGGGCGGAACGTGCACGAGCGCGACGCCCAGCGACGCCAGTGTCGACCAAAGAACGATCGCGCCCAGGGCCGGGAGCAGCCCCTTCACTTCCGCGCCGCGCCGGAATCGACGATGGGGCCCGTCAGCGGCGCAGCTTCCACCAGGCGAACCAGACGACGAGGCCGATCAGCACGCCGCGGACGGGGTTCGTGCCGCTGCGCAGGAGCGAAGTCCATTCGAAGTCGCCGCCGCCAGAGGGTGCGTCGCTGCCGCTGCTCTCGCGCTCCATGGTCGCCACCCACTCGCGCCGACGCGGCAGGTCGGCATCGAGCGCGTCGAGACGGCGCTTGACGATGCGCGGCGCCGGTCGCTCGGCGTGCGAGCGCAGGGCCGGCGCGAGCGCCTCGACGCTCGCATAGGCTTCGGCCAGGCTCGGGATCGCCAGGGTCGCGCCGCACTGGGCACAGCGCATCGATCCCTCGGGCGGCAAGGCGGCGCCGCAGGCCGCGCACTGCATCGCCGACTGCCTCGCCACGCGTGCGTGCACGGCTTGCTTGTCGATCGCGTCTTCCGGGTCGAGCGCGCGCGCCAGCCGGGCGATGTCGAGAAGGCTCGGCACCGAGCGGCAGAAGCTGCAGCGTTCGTCGGCCACGGCGACGTCGGCGCCGCAGTTGACGCATTCGATGCGGCCGCGCTCCTGCAGCAGCTTCGCCCGATCGACGCGCGACATCGGCCGCAGCAGCCCCTTTTCCTCGAGGAACTGGGCGAACGACTGGTAGGCGCCGTGCCGGCGCAGGCACTGCAGCTGCAGCGACCGGCCCCAGCGCGTCTGGTTGTGCACGACCTTCAGGCGACCGGCGCAGCGCGGGCAGACTGCGCCGTCGCGTAGCAGTTCGTGCGGCAGCGTGTGCGCTTCCGCCATGTCGCCGATCAGCGCCAACAGGCCGTTGCCGCTCAGCCGGGCGGTCTCGGTCTCGTCGAACCAGACCAGGTCGCAGTGGCGGCAGAGGTCGAGGTCGACGCTCTGGCCATAGTGACCGGCCAGCGTCAGACGGCGCATCGGCTCGCGGCAATTGCCGCAGGGTAGGAGAGGCTCGGCGGCCGGGCGTCGATCGGCCGCGCGCGCCATGGCCCCGCCGATCAGGCGCCGACGCCTGCCGCGTGCGCCTGCTGGTCGGCGTGGTAGCTGGAGCGCACCATCGCGCCGACGGCGGCATGGGTGAATCCCATCGCCTCCGCCGCGCGCTCGAACATGCGGAAGGTATCGGGGTGGACGTAGCGGCGGACGGGCAGGTGGTGGCCGCTCGGCGCGAGGTACTGGCCGATCGTGAGCATGTCGATGCCGTGGTCGCGCATGTCGCGCATCACCTGCAGGATCTCGTCGTCGGTCTCGCCGAGGCCGACCATGACGCCACTCTTGGTGGGCACGTGCGGCGCGAATTCCTTGAAACGCTTCAGGAGATTCAGGGACCAGGCGTAGTCGGAGCCCGGGCGCGCTTCCTTGTAGAGGCGCGGCGCGGTCTCGAGGTTGTGGTTCATCACGTCGGGCGGCGCCGCCTTCAGGATCTCGAGCGCGCGGTCCATGCGGCCGCGGAAGTCGGGCGTGAGGATCTCGATCTTCGTTGCCGGCGAGAGCTCGCGCGTCTTCTCGATGCAGGCGACGAAGTGGGCGGCGCCGCCGTCGCGCAGGTCGTCGCGATCGACGCTCGTGATGACGACGTACTTCAGCCTCAGGGCCGCGATCGTCTTCGCCAGGTTGAGCGGCTCGTCGGCGTCGAGCGGATCGGGGCGGCCGTGGCCGACGTCGCAGAACGGGCAGCGTCGGGTGCACTTGTCGCCCATGATCATGAACGTCGCCGTGCCGTTGCCGAAGCACTCGCCGATGTTCGGGCACGAGGCTTCCTCGCACACGGTGTGCAGCCTGTGCTCGCGAAGAATCTGCTTGATCTCGTAGAAGCGGCTCGTGGGCGACGCTGCCTTGACGCGGATCCAGTCGGGCTTCTTCAGCACCTCGTGGGCGGCGACGATCTTGATCGGAATGCGCGAAGTCTTGGCGCCCGCCTTCTGCTTCGCCGCCGCGTCGTAGGGCGCGGCGGGCTTCGAGTCGAGGGTGGGGGCGGTGGAAGTCATCAGGGGCTCAGGTAGGCGGCGAGCTTGTCGCCGAGCGTCGCGGCCACCTCGTCGTACGGAGGGCGCACGCCAATTGTAGAAAGATCGATCGTCTCGAGGCCGGCATGTCCGCACGGATGAATGCGCCCGAACGGCCGCAGGTCCATGGCGACGTTGAGCGCCACGCCGTGGTACGCGCCGCGCCGGCCGATCTTGACGCCGATCGCGGCGATCTTGCCGAGGCCGGCGAAGCGGTCGCCGTCGGCCGACGCCGCGAGCGCCGCGTGCCCGAACGGGTCGGCCAGGCGCACGTAGACGCCCGGCTCGCCGCGCACGCGGTGGCCGGTGACGGCGTAGGCCTCGAGCGTCTTCAGGAGCGCCTGCTCGAGCCGGAACACGTATTCCCTGGCGTACACGCCGAGGCGGCGCAGATCGATGAGCGGATAGGCGACCACCTGGCCCGGACCGTGGTACGTGACCTGGCCGCCGCGATCGGTCGCCACCACGGCGATGTCGCCGGCGTCGACGACATGCTCGGGCTTGCCGGCCAGCCCCTGCGTGAAGACCGGTGGATGCTCGCAGAGCCAGATCTCGTCGGGCGTGTCGGCCGCGCGGGCCTCGGTGAAGGCGCGCATCGCCTCGAAGCCCAGGTCGTAGGCGACGAGGCCGATGCGCCGGACGATCATCGGCGCCGATCCGCTCAGCGCCGCCTCACAGCACGACCTTGACCATCGGATGCGTCGACAGCGTCCGGTAGAGCTCGTCGAGCTGCTCGCGGCTGGTGGCGTTGATGGTCAGCGTGACGCCGAGGTACTTGCCGCCGCTGCTCGGCCTGAGCTCGATGCCGGCGGCGTCGAAGGCGGGGTCGAACCGGCGCGCGATCGCCGTCAGGGCGTGGACGAAGCCGTCGACGTTGGCGCCCATCACCTTGATCGGGAACCGCGACGGGTAGTCGATCAGCGACTGCTCGCGGGGAATGTCTTGCATCGTCGATTGCATCGCTCGCAGATGGGGGCGGGACGGGCGCCGTCAATCCCCGCCGCGGCCCTCAGACGAGCTGCACCTGCTTGGCCCGCTGATAGGCCTCGTAGAGCCGGGCATACACCGGCCCGGGCTTGCCGCGCAGGGCGCCGTGGCCGACGCTGTCGCCGTCGAGGGTGGTCACCGGCAGCACTTCCTTGGTCGCCGAGCTGAGCAGCAGCTCGTCGGCGGCGGTCACCTCGGCCTCCGCAATGGGCCGCAGGTTGTAGGCGATGCCGCACTCCTCGCACAGGTCTCGGATGAGGTCGTAGCGAATCCCCTCGAGCACGTGCTCGCTCTTCGGCGGGCCGAGCACGGCCCCCTCGTGCACGACCCAGACATTGGAGCCCGAGGCCTCGGTGAGGAAGCCGTCGCGGAACATGACGGTCTCGAGCGCGTCGTGGTCGGCCGACATCTGCCGCGCCAGCACGTTGCCGAGCAACGACACGGTCTTGATGTCGCCGCGCTCCCAGCGGAAATCGCGCGCGGTGACGCAGGCGACGCCGTGATGGCGCTGCTCGCCGCTGGCCGGCTTCATCGGGTTGGCCATGATGAAGACGGTCGGCGCGATGCCCTCGGGCATGACGTGATCGCGCATCGCCACGCCGCGGGTCACCTGGATGTAGATCAGCTGCTCGGTGGCGCCGCCGCGCTCGGCGAGGGCGGCAATGAGCTTCCTGCAGCGCTCGAGCCACTCCTCGCGGCCGTGCGGGTTGGCGATCCGCAGCTTGGCCAGCGAGCGGCCCAGGCGGGCGAGATGCTGGTCGAAGCGAAAGAGCCGGCGGCCGTACACCGGGACGACCTCGTAGACGCCGTCGCCGAAGATGAAGCCGCGGTCGAGAACCGACACCTTGGCCTCGGAGAGCGGCGCGTATTCGCCGTTCAGGTAGCAAAGCGTGTCGGGGATCGTCGTCGAATGCATGGCGGCTCCGTGTTGGGCAGGCAGCTTACTACTTGATCCACAGCCGCAGCGCGTCCCAGGCGCGGCCCAACAACCCGGCCTGCTCGACCGGCTCGAGAACCACGAGGGGCACCTGCGTCACCGCGGTTCCGGCAGCGGTGGTCACCTTGAGGGTGCCGACCCGCTGGCCCTTGACGAGCGGCGCGACCAGCGGGTCGGTCCGCTCGATCGTCGTCTGCAGCTTGGCGCCCTCGCCGCGCGGCACGCTCACGGCCACGCCGCCGGCGGCACCGAGCTTGGCCGTGCTGGCGTTGCCCTTCCAGACCTGCGGCGTGACGATCGGCTTGTCGTCGCCGAACAGGCGCACCGTCTCGAACGCCTGGAAGCCCCAGTTGAGCAGCTTCTGGCTCTCGTTCGCGCGCGCCTCCATCGAGGTCGTGTTGAGCAATACCGTCATCACACGGCGCTTGCCGGGGCCGCCGCTGGGGCCGAGGTTCGGGTAGTCGCGTTGCGCCGTGGCGAGCAGGCAGTAGCCCGCGGCGTCGGTGTAGCCCGTCTTCATGCCGTCGACCGTCGGGTCGCGCCGAAGCAGCAGATTGCGGTTCGGCTGGGTGATGTTGTTGTAGCGGTATTCCTTGATCGAGTAGTAGGGAAAGTACTCCGGGAAGTCGGTGATGATGTGGGTGGCGATGACCGACATGTCGCGGGCAGTGCTCTTGTGCCCGGGCTCGGTCAGCCCGGTCACGTTCTTGAAAGTTGTGTTCTTCAGGCCCCAGGTCTGCGCCTGCCGATTCATCATCGCGACGAAGGTCTCGACGCTTCCGGCCACGCCCTCGGCAAGCGCGACCGAGGCATCGTTGCCGCTCTCCACGATCACGCCCTTGAGCAGCTCGTCGACCTTCGGTGTCATCGTCGTGTCGATGAACATGAGCGAGCCACCGCCCTTTCTCTCGGCCCAGGCGAGCTTGGAGACCGGCAGGGTCTGCTCGAGCGTGAGCTTCTTGTCGCGCAGCGCCTGGAAGACCACGTAGGCGGTCATCAGCTTGGTCAGCGACGCCGGGTCGGCCAAGGCGTCGGCGTCGCGCTCGGCCAGCGTCTGATGCGTCGTCACGTCGAGCACGATGTAGCTCTTGGCGGCGACCTCCGGCGGCTGCAGCGGCTGGGCCGAGGCGGCCAGGATCGACAGGGAAAAGAGCAGGGCGCCGAAACGCGCGATCGAGCGGGAACTGGACATCGATGAGGGCATGGGAAGGTGCAAAGGAGGCGGGAACACGCGCATCAGACCCCGGACAGGTCGCGCAGTTCACGCAGCAGGGTGCTTTTCAGCAGGCCCAGCTGGCCGTGGAAGAAGTGGCCGACGCCCGGCAGCACGATCACGGGCAGGTGCAGCGGCCGGGCCCAGTCGAAGGTCGCCTGCAGCGGCACGGTGTCGTCGACCTCGCCGTGGATGACGACGGTGTCGGCGGCCACAGCCGGCACGCTCTGCTTCTCGGTAGACGGGCCGACGAGGACGATGCGCGCCGGCCGCGAGTCTTCGGGCAGCCGCGCCGCCGCCGCTGCGGCCACGTAGCCACCGAAGGAAAAGCCGGCGAGCGCGAACGGCAGCGCGGCCTCGTCGGGAGCTCCGCGCGCCGTCTGCAGTACCGCCAGTGCATCGCCGACTTCGCCTTCGCCCTCGTCCCAGGCACCTTCGGACTCGCCGACGCCGCGAAAGTTGAAGCGAACGCTGGTCCAGCCGAGTTGCAGGAAGGTCCGGGCGATCGTCTGCACGACCTTGTTGTCGAGCGTGCCACCGAACTGCGGGTGCGGATGGCACACCACCACGAGGCCGCGCGACCGGCCCTCGGGCCGGTCGATCGCGCATTCGATGCGGCCGGCCGGGCCGGCGACGAATTCGCGGGCCGTGCGCGGGTTCATCAGCGCCCGACGTCGGGCGGCAGCAGCAGGCGCTCGACGAGCTTGCCCTGCTTCAAATGCGAATCGACGATCTCGTCGATGTCGCTGTCGTCGACGTAGGTGTACCAGACCGCATCGGGGTAGACGACGGCGACGGGGCCGCCCGCGCAGCGGTCGAGGCAGCCCGACTTGTTGACCCGGATCCGGCCCGGGCCGGCGAGCTTTTCGCCCTTGACGCGCGCCTTGCAGCGGTCGAAACCGGCCTTGGCGTGGTGTTGAGCGCATGCGTTCTCGCCGTTGTCGCGCTCGTTCAGGCAAAAGAAGATGTGCCGCTCGTAGTAGCTCATCGAAGCGATTCTAGAAGGCGCGCCCGGCGCCGCCGGGCTCGCGCGCCGCCAGCCTTGCCAGCAGGTAGGTCAAGCCCGCGTACGGCCAGAGCCAGCCGACCCACTGCGCCGCGCCGTGGAAGCGGATGAACCGGCCCTGCTCCCAGGCGCTGAGGCTTTGCGCGTAATACGGATCTGCTGGCGCCTGGGCCACGAGCATCACCAGCGCGGTGAAGGCGATCAGGCCAAGGCCGGCGACGACCCGCCGCGGCACGACGGAGAGCATCGCCGCCGCCCCGGCGCCGACGCCGATGCCCTCGAGTACCTGCGGCGTCGTCCAGGCCAAGGCATGCGACGGCCCGAAGTTGAGCGCCGTCGACAGCGTCGTGGCGGCGCAGCCGAGCACCGCGGCCCCGAGGGCGAGGAAGGCCCGACGCCACCCGGGCACGGCGATCGTGAAGGCGACCAGGCAGGGCGCGACGAGGCCAAGCACGATGATCGCGAGCTCGCTCGCCGCAGACAGCGCGGGGCGGCTCGCCGCCGCCGCCGAGGCGCCTGCCCACCCCGCCGTCCAGGCCTCGGCGGGCGTCCCCTCGAGCAGCGCGGCGAGCGCCGGCTGGACCCGGCCGAGCACGTGGCCGAGGCCGAACGGGACCGCCGTCGGAAACAGCAGGGCAATCGGCCACAGCACGAGCAGGGCGAGGCCGCCGGCGCTGCGGGCGACGAACCAGCGATCGCGCAGCTTCTGCCAGCGCTCGATCCCGCCCTGCATCCGCAGGCCGGCGCCGACCAGCGCACCGAGAGCGGTGCCGGCGACGTTGAGGGCGAGATCGACGTTCGAGGCGACCCGCTGGGGCAGGTAGTTCTGCAGCATCTCGAGCGAGAGCGAGAGCAGCGCGCCGAGGGTGCATGTCGCGGCCGCCGCGGTTCCGGTCGGCCGGCCGCTCCGGGCCAGGGCGACGAAGACGAGAAAGCCGAGCGGCATGTAGCCGAGCAGATTGGAGACGAGGTCGAAGCTCGTCCACCAGCGTGGCCAGCCGAGCAGCAGGAAGTCGAGAGGTCCCGCACCCGGCAGCCGCCAGCCGGCGAACGGGTAGAGGCTGGCATAGACGATCAGGCCGGCGTAGAGCCAGGCCAGCGGCACGGCGGAGCTGCGGTGGCGCGCCATGACGGTCGGCGTCGCTCCGGACCTCCGCCCTCAGAACGGCTTGACGACGACGAGCACGACGATCGCCGTGAACAGCAGCACCGCCGCTTCGTTGAAGACCCGAAGCCAGCGGTCGCTGCGCAGGTTGGCAAACTGCTCGAACTTGCGCATCAGCGAGCCGCAAGCATGGTGATAACCGACGGCAACGACGACGAGCGCGATCTTCGCGTCGAGCCAGTGGTTGTGCGGGCCCTTGCCGATCCCGTAGCCCAGCCACAGGACGAGGCCGAGCGCGATGGCCGCCACCATCAGCAGGCTGGAGAAGCGGTAGAGCTTGCGCGCCATCAGCAGCAGCCGCTCGCGCTCGGCGTGGCTGTCGGCCGGCACGGCCGCCAGGTTGACGAAAATGCGCGGCAGGTAGAACAGGCCGGCGAACCAGCTGCTCACGAGCACGATGTGCAAAGCCTTGACCCAGAGCAGCGACGAACCCATCGCCAGATTATCGCGGGCGTCCCTGGCCCTGCCGCCCGAGCGGCCTCGCGATCCCTAGAATCGCGCCGTGCAGACGCCACCGCCCTTCCCGCACAGCCGCCCGCGACGCCTGCGTCGCGACGCCTGGAGCCGCGCGCTGGTGCGCGAATCGCGCCTGCATGCCAGCGACCTGATCTACCCGGTCTTCGTGGTCGACGGCACCGGCCAGGCGCAGGACATCGCCTCGATGCCCGGCGTGCAGAGGCTTTCGCTCGACCGCCTGTTCGCCGTCGCCGAGGAGTGCATCGCCCTGGGCATCCCGGCGCTGGCGATCTTCCCCGTGCTCGAGCCGTCGCTGAAGAGCGACGACGGGCGCGAGGCACTGAACCCGAAAGGGCTGGTGCCGACGGTCGTTCGCGAGTTGAAGCGCCGCTTTCCCGGGCTCGGCCTGATGACCGACGTGGCGCTCGATCCCTACACCTCGCACGGCCACGACGGGCTGGTCGACGGCGCAGGCTCTGTCCTCAACGACGAGACCGTGGCCGTCCTCGTGCGCCAGGCGCTGGTCCAGGCCGAGGCCGGTGTCGACATCGTGGCGCCGAGCGACATGATGGACGGCCGGATCGGCGCGATCAGGTCGGCGCTCGAGGAGGCCGGCCACATCTCGACCCGGATCATGGCCTACAGCGCCAAGTACGCGAGCGCCTTCTATGGGCCGTTCCGCGACGCCGTCGGCTCGATGACCAGCCTCGGCAAGGCCGACAAGAAGGTCTACCAGATGGACCCGGGCAACGGCGACGAGGCCTTGCGCGAGGTCGGCCTCGACATCGCCGAGGGCGCCGACATGGTGATGGTCAAGCCCGGCATGCCCTACCTCGACATCGTCTACCGGGTGAAGGAGACGTTCGCCATGCCGACCTTCGTCTACCAGGTGAGCGGCGAGTACGCGATGCTCAAGGCGGCGGCGCTGAACGGCTGGCTCGCCCACGACGCCGTCTTCATGGAGTCGCTGCTCGCGTTCAAGCGAGCCGGTGCCGACGGCGTGCTGACCTATTTCGCGCTCGAGGCGGCGCGCGCCCTGCGGGGCGAATGAGCGGCATGGCCGTCGCGCTGCGGGTCTTCCACATCTTCGGCGATCGCTTTGCCGAGCTCGAAGCCCTGCCCGACAAGCTGCCCGAGTCGGGTTACGTCTGGGTCGCCAGCACGCGAGCCGCGCTCGAGGAATCGATCGTCGACATCCAGGGCGCGCTGCAGCGCTGGACCGGCGCCCAGCTGTTCGACCTGCACGTCGTCAACCTGCTGAACCGGCAGTTGCCGTCGAACTTCGACTACACGTCGGCGTACGACATCCTCGTCATTCGCCGCCTCGCGGCCGGCATCGTCGCCGAGAAGAACGGCAACGGTGAGGCGGCGGCGCCGCCGCCCGTCCCGCAGCCGGAGCAGTCGATCGAGGCGCTCATCGACACCAGCGCCGTCGGCTTCACGGTGTTCGATCGCGTCCTCCTGACGGTGCACCCCATCGATTGCCTCGTGCGCGAGTTCTTCGCCGCCCGGCTTCAGAACCAGACCAACACCGTCGAAAGCCGGTTCGGCGCGCGCATGCCGACCAGCCCGGCCGACCTGATGCTGCGCATGGTCAACCACATGGTCGACAGCTACCTCGAGTTGCGCCGCCTCCTGAGCCGGCAGCTCGACGAGCTGCAGCAGCAGGTGTTCGGCCGTCGCCGGGCGAACTGGCGCCTGCTGCTCGAGGCCCGCAACGCGCTGCACGTGCTCGAGGACACCTGCGAGGACCAGCGCGCCGCCATCACGGAGTGGGTCGACGCCCTCGAGGAATGGCCGGAGGAAAAGGACCACGCCCTGCGCCGCGAGCGTGAGCAGCTGCGAGTGCGCTCGCGCGATGTGCTCGAGCACATCGAGCGGGTGCTCAGCCATGTGCGCCGCCTCGGCGCATCCTCCGAGACCGCGGTGCAGATGCACTTCTCGGAGCAGAGCAACCGCACCAACGACATCATGCGCGCGCTCACCGTGCTGACGGCAATCTTCCTGCCGCTCAACCTCGTGACCGGCTTCTTCGGCATGAACTTCGAAGGGCTGCCGCTGGTGCACAGCGCCAGGGGCTTCTGGATCGTCTTCTTCGTCATGCTCGGCCTTGGCCTCGGCACGAGCTACTTCTTCTGGCGCAAGCGCTACCTGGGCAAGTCCTGAAGCCCACCGACGACACCTCGTTCGCCTTCACCGGGCGCTCGCTGGCGCTCCTCGCTGCCCTGACCCTGATCTGGGGCATCAACTGGCCGGTGATGAAGGTGGGCGTCACCGGCTTTCCGCCGCTCGCCTTTCGTGCGCTCTCGATGTGGCTCGGCCTGCCCGTGCTCCTCGCGGTGCTGCGCGTGCGCCGCGTTCCGCTCGCCATCGCGCGCAACGACTGGCGCCCGCTCGCCGCCCTGTCGCTCACCAACATGGTGGTCTGGCACATCCTCGCGATCATCGCCGTGCAGGCGCTTTCGTCAGGCCGCGCGGCCATCCTCGGCTACACCATGCCGATCTTCTCGGCACTCTGGGGCGTGGCGCTGTTCGGCGAGCGGCTGCGTCCACGCTACCTGGCGGGCATCGCGGCGGCTGCCGTCGGCGTCGCCCTCCTTCTCTGGCACGAATTCGACTCGCTGGCCGGCCGGCCGCTGGCGGCGGTGGGGATGCTCGTCGCGGCAGCCGTATGGGCGCTCGGCACGCAACAGATGCGGCGCACCCGGATCGAGGCGCCGACGCTGGCCATCGTGTTCTGGATGACGCTCATCACGACGCTGGTGATGACGCTCGCGACCGTGCTGTTCGAGCAGCCCCGGTGGAAGTCGCCGAGCGCCGCGACGACCGCCGCCATCGCCTTCAATGCGGTCCTTATCTTTGGTTTCGCGCAGCCGATCTGGCTCTTTCTGGCGCGCAGCCTGCCGCCGGTCGCCTCGAGCATGTCGGTGATGCTGATCCCGGTGCTCGGCACGGTCTGCGGCGCCTGGTGGCTCGACGAGCAGCTGCACTGGCAGGACGGCGTCGCCATCGTCCTCGTCCTCGTCGCCATCGCCTCCGTGATGCTGCCTGCGCGGGCGCCGAAGCCGGCTCGCGACGCGCCCGTCGCCTAGGGCCTTAAGCGCCTCGGGGGCGCAACGCCGGTCCAGTGCGCATAGGGGTCGGCGATGCCGAGGCCGGCGAGGATCGCCGTCTCGCGCCGCTCCATGGCATCGGCCTGGCTCGGGTGCTCGTGGTCGAAGCCCTGCGCGTGCAGCGCGCCGTGCACGAGCAGGTGCGCGTAGTGCGCAGCCAGGCCGAGCCCCAGCTCTGCGGCCTCGCGCTCGACGACCGGGGCGCAGAGCACGAGATCGGCGAAGACGGACGGTGCCGTGGCGTAGCCGAACGTGAGGACGTTGGTGGCGTGGTCGCTGCCGCGAAAGTCGCGATTCAGCGCCCGCCCCTCGTCGACGCCGACGATGCGCACCGTCATCTGCGCCGGCGTTAGCAGCGCCGCGCGCAGCCAGCGGGCGACGCGGTGGCGCGGCACGACCCCGCGATGCCTTCGGTCGACGAGCTGCAGGGACAGCGTCAGCTGCTCGCGCGGCAGCGGCCGGCGATCAGCCGCCTTCCTGGTCGGCCCGGCCATAGGCCTCGACGATGCGTGCCACGAGCGGATGACGGACGACGTCGGCCGAGGTGAATCGGGTGGTCGCGATCCCGTCGACGTCGCGCAGGATGCGCTCGGCCTCGATCAGGCCCGAGGTCGAGCCTTTCGGCAGGTCGATCTGGCTGGTGTCGCCAGTGACGACCGCCTTGGCGCCGAAGCCGATCCGGGTCAGGAACATCTTCATCTGCTCGGGCGTCGTGTTCTGCGCCTCGTCGAGGATGACGAAGGCGTGGTTCAACGTGCGTCCGCGCATGAAGGCGAGCGGCGCGACCTCGAGCGTCGCCTTCTCGAAGGCCTTGGCGACGCGGTCGATGCCCATCAGCTCGTAGAGCGCGTCGTAGAGCGGCCGCAGGTAGGGATCGACCTTCTGCGCCAGGTCGCCGGGCAGAAAGCCCAGCCGCTCGCCGGCCTCGACAGCGGGCCGGGTGAGGATGATGCGTTGCACGGCGCTGCGTTCGAGCGCGTCGACCGCACAGGCCACCGCGAGATAGGTCTTGCCGGTGCCGGCCGGGCCGAGCCCGAAGGTGATGTCGTGCGAGAGGATGTTGCGCAGGTAGGCGACCTGGTTCGGCGTGCGGCCGGCGAGGTCGCTGCGCCGCGTGCGCAGGCGCAGGTCGACGTCGCCGGCCGATCGCGCGGTGTCGCCGGCGACGTCTTCGCTCATCGCCTCGAGCAAAGCGAGCTCGAGCTCCTCGGCGCTGATCGGCCGCTGGGCCCGGCCGTAGAGCTGCTGCAACAGGGCGACCGCGCGCTCGGCATTGGCCTTCGTGCCCTCGACGCGAAACGATTCGTTGCGGCGCTGCACCTTGACGTCGAACGCGGCGGCGATGGTGCGCAGGTGCTCGTCGAGGCTGCCGGCGAGGTTGGCGAGCCGGGCGTTGTCGGGCGGAATGAAGGCGTGGCGAAGGATCACAAATCTTGGAGGGCAGGCGGTGCCGTTCGATTGTCACCCGACGGCGCCGGCTTCACGCCGAGTGCCGATCCACTCGACCCGGCCCCGATAATCGCGGCCATGATCGGTCGGCTCATCGGCACCATCGCGGCAAAGACGCCGCCACAGCTCCTCGTCGATGTCGGCGGTGTCGGCTACGAGGTCGACGTGCCGATGTCGAGCTTCTACAACCTGCCGGCGCTCGGCGAGACGGTGACGCTGCTCACCCATTTCATCGTCCGCGAGGACGCCCAGGTGCTGTTCGGCTTCCTCACGCACGAGGAACGGGCGACGTTTCGCCTGCTGGTGAAGATTTCCGGTGTCGGCCCACGCACGGCGCTGTCGATCCTCTCGGGCCTGTCGGTCGACGAACTGGCGCGTGCCGTCAGCCTGCAGGAGAGCGGCCGCCTGATCAAGGTGCCCGGTATCGGCAAGAAGACGGCCGAGCGGCTGCTGCTCGAACTGAAGGGCAAGCTCGGCGATGCCGTGGCCGCGCCGACGAGTCTCGCCTCGAGTGCGCAGGGCGACATCCTGCAGGCGCTCGTCGCGCTCGGCTACAGCGACCGTGAGGCCGCGGCGGCGATGAAGACGCTGCCGGCCGACATCGAGGTCTCGGCCGGCATCCGGCAGGCGCTGCGCGCACTGGCGAAGTAGCCGGGTTCTCGCGGAAGCGCTTGCCGGGTGCGGCCTCGCGCGGCCCGCCCCTCAATGCTTCTGTTCGGCGCTGGCGCCGGGTCGCGGAGTCTGCACAACGACTTTGACCTCGACCGTGCCGCCGCGCTCGAACTGCAGGGTCATAGGGAAGGTCTGGCCTTCCGTCAGCGGCGCGCGCAGGCCGATGAGCATGAGGTGCATGCCCATGCCGGGGCGCATGGCGATCGACTGCTTGGGTGTCAGCGCGATCGAGTCGATCTCGCGCATGCGCATCACGCCTTGCGCATCGACGCTCATGGTGTGCATCTCGACGCTGGCCGCCACCGGCGTCGACGCGCGAAGCAGCTTGTCGGGCATCGAGCCGGCGTTGGTGAGCTGCGCGAAGTAGGCGGCGCCGATCTTCGAGCCGGCGATGGTCGGCGTCGCATAGGGATGCGTGATCTCGATGTCGCCGGCGTTCGCGCCGTGACTCCAGGCAGAGGCCGCGAGGCCGACCGTGAGGGCCGTCAGCACCGTCAGAAGGTGGCGAAGGTGCGAGCCGACGAAGGTGGATGAGTGCATGGCCGTGAGTCTACGAGCCTCGCGCCGGCCTCGGCCCGGCCCCGTGTCCATAATGGCCGCATGAGCATCCAGACCGACGATTTCCCGCCGGGATCGAGGCTGGCGGTGGCTCCCGCGACGGCGGCCCGCGTCGTCAGCGGCGTTCCCGGCTCGCCGAACGAAGAGGCGATCGAACGGGCGCTCAGGCCGAAGGGCCTGGCGGAGTACGTCGGCCAGGCGAAGGCACGCGAGCAGCTCGAGATCTTCATCGGCGCTGCGAAGAAGCGCGGCGAGGCCATGGACCACGTGCTCCTCTTCGGGCCGCCGGGACTCGGCAAGACGACGCTTTCCCACATCATCGCCAACGAGCTCGGCGTCGGCCTCAGGCAGACCTCGGGCCCGGTGCTGGAAAAGCCGAAGGACCTCGCCGCCATCCTCACCAACCTCGAGAAGAACGACGTCCTCTTCATCGACGAGATCCATCGCCTCTCGCCGGTCGTCGAGGAGATCCTCTACCCGGCGCTCGAGGACTACCAGATCGACATCATGATCGGCGACGGCCCGGCGGCGCGCTCGATCAAGCTCGAGCTGCAGCCGTTCACGCTGATCGGCGCGACGACGCGCGCCGGCATGCTCACCAACCCGTTGCGCGACCGCTTCGGGATCGTCGCCCGCCTCGAGTTCTACAGCGCCGAGGAGCTGGCGACGATCGTGCGCCGCTCGGCCGGTCTGCTCCAGGTGCCGCTCGACGCCGAGGGCGGCTTCGAGATCGCGCGCCGCTCGCGTGGCACGCCGCGCGTCGCCAACCGGCTGCTGCGCCGCGTGCGCGACTTCGCCGACATGAAGGGCGACGGCACGATCACCAAGCCGCTCGCCGACAAGGCGCTGGCCATGCTCGACGTCGATCTGTTCGGCCTCGACGTCATGGACAGGAAGCTGCTCGAGGCGGTGATCCACCGCTTCGACGGCGGCCCGGTCGGCCTCGACAACGTCGCCGCGGCGATCGGCGAGGAGCGCGACACGATCGAGGACGTGATC
>JBBRFB010000040.1:0-22597 GCA_038225015.1 Burkholderiales bacterium | reverse complement strand
TCGCCCGGTGACGCTGCGTCGACATCGGCCGACGCCGCCGGCCGCGGTTCGATCGTCATGACGGACAGCTCCTGTGCGAGTGCGCGCAGCACGGCGCGACGCAGGCAGTCTCGCACGATCGACCGGTTGATCCCTTTCGGGGCGGCTTTGCGTCTTTGACTCCAGGTGCTGCGTGAACCTCACGCGGCGGTCAACCGGGAGTCATTCGATGCTTACGCTCACCCTTCACCGCGCCGCGGGCGCGACAAACAGCCTCAGCCGGGCGCGGCCGCTGTTCGCCACGATCTTCGCCGCACTTTTCGTCCTGCTGCTGGCTGCCTGCGGCGGCAACGACTACCAGGTCGCGGTGCAGGCGGCGCCGACGATCTCCGGCTTCGCCGGCACGCCCGCCGCGGTGCCGGTCGGCGGTGGCCAGGTGCTGTTGTCGTGGAGCGCCCTCAACGCGACCACGCTGACGCTGGACAACGGCGTGGGCGACGTGAGCGGCCTGTCGAGCAAGGTCGTCAACGTCACCGCGAACACCACCTTCACGCTGACCGCTGGCAACGCGACCGGCACGACGACGGCCACCACGGCCGTGAGCGTCGCCACCCTGCCCGCGCCGGCGATCACCGCGTTCACCGCCACGCCGGCATCGCTGCCGATCGGCGGCGGTGCGGTGACGCTGAGCTGGGCGACGACCGACGCGGCGAGCCTGACCATCGACAACGGCGTGGGCGGGGTGACGGGCACGAGCAAGGTGGTCAACGTCACCGCGAACACCACGTTCACGCTGAGCGCGACCAACGCCACCGGCACGGCAAGCAGGACGACCGCCGTGTCCATCGCCGCTGGCGCGGTTCGCTATATCGACGCGGCCGCTGGCGCCGACGCCAACCCGTGCACCCAGGCGGCGCCCTGCAAGTCGCTGACGAAGGCGCTCGTCGGCGCGCCTGCCGGCGCCACCTTCCTGCTCGCCGACGGCGTGTACACCCCGGTGACCGAGGGCGCCAACGGCCTCAACATTCCCGATGGCGCAACGCTGCAGGCGGCTCACCCCGGCGCAGCCACGCTGGCCACGCTGGCCGTTCAGGTGCTCGGTTCGGCGACGTTCAACGGCCTGGTCATCGACCGGCAGGGCCCGACCTTCGGTTGCGGCGGCATCGAAGCCGGCAGCGCAACGGGCACGCCCACGCTGACGCTGATCGGCGTGTTCAGCAACTGCACCAACTGGCTCCACTTGGCCAGCAAGGTCAAGGCCACCATGACGCCAGGCGCACTGCCGGGAGGCATCTACACCACGGGCCTTCCCGCGAACGGCGGTGGCTGGGCCAGCGTCAGTTCCACGGTCGCCACAGGCGGCTCCGCCGAGCTGCTGATCCAGGGCGGCGTCATCGAGGGCAGCAACAGCGGCATCGTCAGCGGCACGGTCCTGAGCGTCGGCGGCAATGCCAGGCTCACGCTCGACGGCGTGACAGTGCGCAACTGGAAGCCGGCCGCGCTGGGCGCCGCCGGCGGCACGGTGATCCTGCGCAACGGCACGCTGATCGACCACGCAGGCTCGGACCCGACCACCCCCGCCGCCAGGTGCGGAGCCGTCGTGATCGGCGGCTACTACCTCGGCACGCAGGCGACAGTGCTGACGATGGACCATTCGACCATCGCCAACTCCCCGGGCAATGCGATCTGCCTGCAGAACAACCTGCTTGGCGGTGTCTTCGACCAGCTCACGCTGACGCAAAGCACGATCACGGCCTCGGGCGTCGCGGCCATCGCCAGCGAGTTCTCGCAGGGGTTCGGTGCGACGATCACGCTCGACGGCATGAGCTTGACCAACAACGGCTACGGCATCTACTGGGCGGGCCGCACCGGTGGCAGCTTCGACGTGCGCAACACCACGGTGACCGGCAGCACCTCGACCGGCATCGGCGCCGGCATCTTCATGTACGCCACGCAGACCGCCAGCTTCAAGATGCGCGGCAGCGCGGTGTCGGGCGGCGCGCAGGACGGAGCCACGTTCGGCGGCTTCGTCACCATGACCGTCGACCTCGGCACGTCAGCCGACCCTGGAGGCAACACCTTCACCGGCAACGCGCTGTCCGGGTTGCTCAACGGCATGGCGCCGGGCCAGACGCTGAACGCGGTGGGCAACACCTGGACGCCGAACGCGCAGGGC
Source organism: Burkholderiales bacterium (assembly GCA_038225015.1). Classification (GTDB taxonomy): domain Bacteria; phylum Pseudomonadota; class Gammaproteobacteria; order Burkholderiales; family Burkholderiaceae_C; genus Schlegelella_A. The sequence goes on along the minus strand of JBBRFB010000040.1, from coordinate 20,442 downwards.
GCCGACGCGAACGGCCGCTACTCCACACCGCCCACGTTCACGACGGTGCCCAAGGTCGGCCCCGCCAGTGGCGTGAACTACCGCACCGAGAACGCGAGCACCCTCAACCTGTGACCCACCGGTCCGTCCACGTACCGATTCAACAAGGGGAACTCCATGTCGCATGCCCAACCCACGACATGCCGTCGCGCCATCGCGATGGCTGCCGCCGCGCTCTGCACTGCGCTCCTGCATGCACCGGCGCTGTCTCGCGAAACCCGCGTTCTGCTGGCCAACCCGTTCAACACCGGCCTCCGGACGACCTACGACCGGCTCGGTGCACCCGTGCTCAACGATCGTGGGCAAGTCGCGCTGGTCGCGAGTCGCCAAAGTGCACCGAATGTGTATACCAGCATGAACCTGCTGCAATGGAGCGAAGGCTCGAGTGCAGCCGTGCTTGCAGGCCTCGGCCCGCAGTTCTCTTTCCTGTACGGCGACCTGACCCAGAACAACCTGGGCGACGTGGGCTTCATGGCAAAGAACGCCAGCTCGGGAAAGGACGGCATCTACCTGAGCAGCCACCTCGGCGACGGGCCGGTGAGCGAAGTGGGTGGCGTGGTGGGCTACAGCCACGAGACCATCGTCAAGCTGCTCCCGCCGACGATGGCGAGGAACAGCGCGTTGATGGTCTACAGCCCGTGGCTGGACCCCGGCGACCCGGGCAAGCACAGTTTCGCGCTGTCCGGTGGCGTCCCACCAAAGGTCGGCGCCTATCAGGGCGGCTTCTACCAGGGCAGCCCCTTCGTCACGCGCTTCACGCAGTTGAATGCCGCCGTCGATCCGGACTCGCAAACCACGCCGTACCAACTGGCCTCGGCCCGCAACGTGGTCATGGCAGACAACCCCCTGAACAAGGCCTTCTCGGGCGAATTCGGCCGCTCGCTGGACGGCACCTCCTTCGACATCCAACTGGGCGCCGTGTTCTTCACCGACCCCGTGAGGGGCAAGCTCTACGAGGTGGCGATGGACGGCGACCACCTCAGCCACACCAGCCCCTGGCGCTTCCGAAACCTCGCGAGCGCTGTGCCCGCACTGGCCGTGGGCCGGGGCCAGTTCGACGGCGCAGGGCTGGCCTTTGCGGCAGACCTCGCGAACACCCCCAACGGTGCCGTCAATGGCCAGGGCATCTACCGTTTCCTCTCCGCATCCAACCTCGGCCCAGGACCGCTGCCCTACGGTGCCAACATCGGCAACCGCATCGAGGTGGCGCGCACCGGCACGGCCGCACCGGGCGGCGGCACGCACTTGCGCTTCGACAAGCAGGTCTTCATCAACGACTCGCTGCAGGTGGCTTACAGCGGCGAAGTGAGCGCGCGGCCGCGCACGTCACCGGCCTTGCCCAAGGGCCACCGGCACGGCTCGATCTTCATCGACCGCACCGACGTGGTCGATGAAGGGCAGGCCGCGCCGACTGCAAGCGGCGCGCCGTCGGGCACCTTCGGCCAGCTCACCCTGAAGGCCTTCAACAACGCCGGTGTGGCCCTCTTCTCAGCCAAGATGAACGGCGAAGGCAGCCCGGTGAACTTCGGTGAGGGTGCATTCCTTGGCGACGGGCGAGAGATCGTCGAGGTGGTGCGCAAAGACGATGTGCTGTCAGGCACGCGCGGCAAGAAAGTGCTTCTCTTCGCGCTGTCTGCCAACCCGATGAACAACCGCGGGCAGGTGGGCTACGGCGTGACCTTCTCAGACGGCACCGACGGCACCTACCTCTTCACGCCCACGCTGCACTGGCGCGACCCCGGCAACGTGCGAGGTTTCGCGCCTCCGATGGCCTGGGACGACGCGAAGCACTGGACGCTGGGCCTGGCACCGGCCGACGCGCACGACGTGAGGATCGACCCGGACTTCAAGGTCTCGATCAAGGGCCCGGGAACCGACCGCACGGTGCGCAGCCTGGACGTGGGCACCGGCGCCGGTGCGGTGCAACTGGCACTGCAGCCGGGCGTGCAGTTCACGGTGCTCGAAGGCGGCCTTCACGTCGGTGCCCACGGCACGCTCACCGGCTCGGGCACGGTGGTGGGAAGCCTCGTCAGCGACGGGCTGGTGCGGCCGACGTACCTCACGGTAACGAACACCATCACCAACCACGCCCGCATCGAAGGCGGCGGCTACCTGCAGGGGTCGCTCGCCAACGGCAGCACCGGCACCGTCAGCGTCCTCGCCGACGAGCACCTGACGGTGATCGGTACGGGCGCCGGGCCGTCCACCAACCGGGCGCATCAGAACTTCGGGGCGATCACCGTGGATGGGGGCGCGTTGACGATGGTCGGCGGCCTCGGCAACCAGGGCACGCTGCACGCCACCGACGCGAGCCTCGCCTTCGTCGGGCGTGGGCTGCTCAACCACGGCAGCGTGGTACTCGACGGCACCCGCGTCGACGTGGCGGGCGAGGTCGTGAACGCCGCCAACGGTCGCATCGCCACCGGCGCGGCCACGCTGGCGGTGTTCCACGACCACGTGCGCAACGCCGGCGAGATCGCCTTCGGCACCGCCGACCCGGCACAGGTGATCGGCGGGCTGGACCTGACTGACACCTCGCGCTTGAGCTTCGTGCTCGGCGCCGCGGGCATGCCCGGCGTCGCGGCGCTTGCCGCCGACGGACGCGTCGACCTGGCTGGCCTGCTCGCCGTGGCCTTCGGCAACGGCGTCGCACCGCACGCGGGCGACGAGTTTCACGTTTTCGACTGGAGTGGCGCCGACCTGCACGGCAGCTTCGCGTCGTTCGCGCTGCCTGACCTCGGCGCGATCGGGTACTGGGACACCAGCGACCTGCTTGTCGGCGGCTGGCTGAACATCGGGGCTAACCGTCAATCTGCTGCGGCCAGGGCGATGTGGATCGGCAACGCCCTGGACGCAGGCGCCGGCGCAATCGACGTTGCCGCGGTGCCCGAGCCCGCCACCTGGTCGCTGATGCTGGGCGGCGTGCTGGCTATCGGAGCGCTGCAACGACGCCGGGGACAGGGGACATGACTGCGCTGCCATAGGCAGTCGTGATCGCACGCGACGTATTCACCTCGGTGCCCGATCCCGAGAGAAAACTCGTGCGCTACATCCGCAAGTACAACGAAAAGCCAAAGCCCGTGAAGTGGAAGTACTTCGACCCCACACGGCGCATTGCTCCCCAGTCAATCGTTGCGGGCCACTAGATGCCGAATACCTTCAGCGCCGCATCGGTGAGGCCCTCGAGACCCCGGCCGGTGACGCCCGCGCGGCGTCGGTCCGACGGCCGTTCCTCGTAGAAGTACCAGCCCTCGCCCCCGAACAGATCGTTGAGGAGATCTTCCTGGCCGCGCAGGTACGAAACGAAGGTCTCGCAGCGCGTCGTCTGGTAGTCGAGGTCGGCGCTGAAGCCGAGCGTCGCCGACTGGTTGATCAGGCGGGGCTGCCCGGGATCGGGCCGCTCCGCGCGGACGCCGCGGCAGCCCTTGAGAACGAGGCGGCACGGGCCGTGGAACACGAGGTAGCGCAGTTGCAGCGTCAGCCACGCATGCAGGCTGCCGAGGCGCCAGTGGCGCGAGATCCGAACCGGCGAGCCGGCCGGCTTCACCACGCCGGCGAGCGATCGCGGCTGCAGCACCACCGCCGCGCCCTCGGGCAGGTCGATCACGCCGACCTCGCCGAACGCGTCGCGCTGCGACGAGACGACGACCCGCGTCACCGCCGCGCCCGCGGCGCGGATTCTGGTCAGCGCATACATGCCCGACGCCAGGCTGGCAAACGGCAGGCGCGCGTTGAGGAGCCACTGCGTCCGCTTCTGCGCTGTCCGGCTGCTGCTCTGCAGGAAGTCGGGCTGCACGAGCAGCTCGTCGGCAGCGTCGACATCGAGCGCGATCGAGACGGCCGAAGGCAGCGGCGCCGGAATCGCCGTCGTCTGCCCATCCGCCAGGATGCGGATCGGCCGCAGGCGTCCGGCCAGCGGAGCGAGCACGAAGTAGAAGAACGCCTTGATGAGCAAGGGCACCGCGAGAGCGCCGGCGAGGATGGCGAGAGCCACCGGCAGAAACCGCCGCGCCGCGTCGAGAACCTTGCCGAGGAGCTTTTGCGACAGCTCCTCGCCCTGCCGTGCCACGACCGTGCCGAGCGTTGCGACGTCCGACGCCAGGCGCTCGCGTCGCGCCTCGAGCGCCTCGTGGCGCGGCGACACGGAACGTTGCAGCGTCTCGATCTCCTTCTGCGTCTCGGCGTGCCGCTCGCGCAGCGCGTCGACCGGCGAGGCCGCGAACATCGGTGCGACACGGTCGCGAGCCTCCTCCCAGAGCCTGGCGTTGGCCACGAGCGCGCTCCGCTTGGCCCGTGCGGCGGTCAGCGCGACCAGCTTGTCGGGGTTGATGAAACGGTCCCAGAAGTAGAGGTCGCTCTCCTGCCGATCGACCTCGGCGCGTGCCTCGTTCGCGGCGCGCCGGGCTTGCGCCGCCTGCCGTTTCAGGTCGGTGAACTTGCCGAGCGCGTCTTGCCAGCGGGGCTCGGCCTGTCCGATCTGCTTTCGCACCGCGTCCTGAACGTCACGCAGCGGCCCGGTCTTCGATTCGACCTGCCTTCGCCATTCGGCTGCCGCGCGTTCCGCCTCGGCCTCGGTCGAGAGCAGGTCGGCGCGCAGGTTGTCGAGCACGGCGCGGTTCGCGGCGACCTGCACACCGAGCTCTTCGAGGCGATCCCATTCGCTCTTCAGCCAGGAGCCGGCGACCAGGACGACGACGATCAGCAGCAGCGAGGCCAGCTGGCGAAGCAGGAACCGGAGTGCGACGGCGATGAAGTGGGACACGGTGAAGGTGGAGTGGTGGCCGTGGCCCGCAGGGTCTTCGGCGCCCGCGGGTCATCCGTCGTAGTCTCGCATCGACCCACGCCCCGGCCCGGCCGCCCGCTCTGGACATCTCGACCATGCTTCGCCAGCACAGCACCCTCTTCGTCATCGAGACCCGCGGTCGCGGCCTCGTGGAGATCACGCGGACCGTGGCCGACTGGGCGGCCGGGTGCGAGTTCCGGACGGGGTTGCTGACCCTCTTCATCCGCCACACCTCGGCCAGTCTCGTCGTCCAGGAGAACGCCGACGCCGACGTGCGAGGCGATCTCGATCGCTTCTTCGCCCGGCTGGTGCCCGACGGCGACGCCCTCTTCCGTCACCGCGACGAAGGCGTCGACGACATGCCTGCGCACGTGCGCGCGGCGCTGACTGCCGTGCAGCTCTCGGTCCCTCTGGCCGACGGCCGGCTCGCCCTGGGCACCTGGCAAGGCATCTATCTGTGGGAGCACCGGCTGCGACCGCATCGACGCGAGGTCGCGGCCCACCTCATCGGCGAGTGACGGTCCGGCAGCGTCTTCTCGAGGCCGTCGCGGCGGCGCGATCACTTCGCCTGCGCGTCGCGCGGCGACGGGACGCCGCCGGTGGCGGCGTTGAGGCTCGCCATGCCCGTGCGGTCATTGACCGGCGCCGGCGCCCCGCCGGCCGGGGCGGGCGCCGGCTGCACCGCCGGCCTCGTCCTTGCAGCCGCTTCGCCTGTGGCGCGCGTCGGCAATCCCTCGACCTCGGCACGAACGCGCGGCAGGGCACCGGGCTGGTCGCGCTGCAGGAACGAGATCAGGCCCTCGCGCATCAGGCAGCGCAGGTCCCAGCTCTGGCCTGCCGAAGGCGAGCTGACGATGACGCGCAGCTGCATCGCGTGCTCGCTCGTGTCGACCACCTGAAGCAGGCAGACGCGGCCGTCGTAGTCCTTCGAGCCCTGCGCGATCCGGGTGGCCTCGGCACGCAGCGGCTCGAGCTCGGTCGTGTAGTCGACCCAGAGCATGACGCTGCCGATGATCTGCGCGCTGGTCCGGGTCCAGTTCTGGAACGGATGCTCGATGAACCACTGCAGCGGGATCACGAGGCGCCGCTCGTCCCAGATCTTCAGGACGACGTAGGTTCCGGTGATCTCCTCGACCCGGCCCCATTCGTTCTCGACGATCAGCACGTCGTCGATGCGGATCGGCTGCGAAAGCGCGATCTGCAGGCCGGCGAGGAGGTTGCCGAACACCGAGCGCGCGGCAATGCCGATGACCAGCGCCGAGAGGCCCGCCGATGCGAGCAGGCTGGCGCCGAACTGGCGCGCCCGCGGAAACGTCATGAGGATGAAGGCCAGGCCGGCGAAGAGGAGCACGCCGATGGCGATGCGCGAGAGGACGCGCGTCTGCGTGAGGATCCGCCGCGCCTCGAGGTTGTCGGCGACGTTGCGCGGGTGGCGCAGCACCACGGCATCGGCGACCCCGCGGACGACGGCGATCGCCGTCGCCGTGAGCGCGGCGATGAGAAGCACGCCGTTCACGTGACGAACCGCGTCGATGCCCGGCTGCGTCTCGGGCACCCCTTCCCAGACGATCTGCAGGGCGACCAGGGGCGCGACCCAGTGCAGAGGCGCGTGCAAGCGCTGGACGACGGCATGCATCACCGGCGAATGACGGACCAGCCGGGTCACGAGCGGCCGAACGAGCCGATAGGCGAGGAGCGCGGCCAGGATGGCGGCCAGGCCGACGGCGGCAGGCTGCCACCAGAGCTCAAGGGCGTCGAGGTTCATCCGCGAAGGGTAGCAACTGCCGTACCACAGTCCGGCGCCACCCCCTCGCGCCCGGCCTCGGCCAGCCAGACCCGACCCGCGGTCTTCTCAGCCCGTCGAGAGCAGTTGTGCGGCCGCCTTCTCGTCGCCCTCGGCCGTCGAAAGGACCTTCATCTGCGCCTCGAACTGGCGTGCCGCCGCGATCATCGCGACCATGGTCTCGACCGCGCTGACGTTCGAGCCCTCGAGCGCGCCGTCCTGCAGGCGCGCGGTGGCGTCGGCCGAGAGCTCGCCCGAGTCGGCGCGAAAGAGGCCGTCGGTGCCACGCGTCAGCGGGCCCTCGGGCGTGACGAGCTTGAGCTTGCCGATCGAGCTGCTGGTGCCGTTGCCGGCGCGGGCGCTGACCGTGCCGTCGCTGGCGATGCTGACTTCGGTGTCCGGCGGAACCTGGATCGGCCCGCCGTCGCCGAGCACGGTAAGACCGGACGTGGTGGCGAGCGTGCCGTCGGCGGTGATCTCGAGCGAGCCGCCGCGGGTGTAGGCCTCGGTGCCGTCGAGACCCTGGACGGCGAGCCAGGCGGCGTCCTTCATCGCGACGTCGAGATTGCGGCCGGTGGCCGTGACCTGACCTGCGCTCGCGTCGTAGCCCGGCGTCGATTCGAGCGCGAAGACGCGGGTGCTGGCGCCGCTGCCTTCGACCGGCACGGCGCGAAACGCCGCGAGCTCGGCGCGAAAGCCGACGGTCGAGACATTGGCGAGGTTGTTCGCGAGGGTTTCCTGCCGCTGCATCGTCGCCTTGGCGCCCGACATCGACAGATAGATCATCCGATCCATGGAAAGCCTCCGGGCGACACGGCGCGCGCCTGCGAATCGACTGCGATCACCTGAGGTTGACGATGGTCTGCATGATCTGGTCCTGCGTCTTGATCGTCTGGGCGTTGGCCTGGTAGACGCGCTGCGCGGTGATCATGTTGACGAGCTCGGCCGTCAGGTCGACGTTCGACTCCTCGAGGGCGCCGGCCTGGAGCACGCCGAGATTGCCGTCGCCCGGCACGCCGACGATCGGATCGCCCGACGCGTAGCTCCGCGTCCAGGCGTTGCCGCCGGTGGGGGTCAGGCCTTGCGGGTTGGCGAAGGTCGCGAGCTCGAGCTGGCCGGCCGGCTTCGTCTGGCCGTTCGAGTAGCGGGCGTTGATGACGCCGTTGCCCTCGATCTGCACGCCGATCAGCTGCCCGGCGGAGTAGCCGTCCTGCGAGAGATCGGTGACGCCGAACTGCGAGCCGTACTGGGTCGCGCCCGACAGGCTGAGGGCTACGCCGGGAATGGGTTCGGTGGTGAACACGGCGCCGGCAATGGCCGGGATGTCGAGCGTCACCGGGCCGACCGGCGCCGTCGGCGCACCGCCACCCGGCGGGAACGTGATCGTCGTCGAGGCGGCGGGGTTGCCGCCTGCCGTCAGGATGGGGACGCCGTTGGCAGCCACGTACACGTTCCAGGTGTCGGTGCCCGCCTTCTGGAAGTAGTAGGTCAGCGCGACGTTCTGGCCCTTCTCGTCGTACACGGTCTGCGAGGTCGCGTTGTTGTAGGTCGTCGGGTCGGCGAAGTCGATCGGCGCACCGGCACCCGGCAGGGTGACGGCCGAGCGCGAGTCGAGGTTCATCTCCATGTCGATGCGCGTCGTCGTCGCCGGCGTGATGCCGCCCGTCGGCATCTGCAGCGCCGAGGCGGTGCCGGGGATGATGGTGCCGGTGGCGTCGGCCGGGTAGCCCATCAGGCGCTGCGCCTGGTTGTTGACGATGAAGCCGTCGCGGTCGACCTTGAACTGGCCGTTGCGCGAGTACGAGACGGCACCGCCGCTCGAGCTCACCTGGAAGAAGCCGGCGCCGCTGATGGCGATGTCGAGCGGGTTGTCGGTCGTGGTGACGTTGCCCTGGTTGAACTGCTGGGCGACGGCGGCGACCGTCGTGCCGATGCCGACCGCGTTGCTCGTGCCGCCGACCGCGTTCGCATAGACGTCGGCGAACTCGGCGCGCGACGACTTGGCGCCGTAGGTGTTGGCGTTGGCGATGTTGTTGCCGATCACCTCGAGGTTCTTGCTCGAGGCGTTGAGGCCGGAGAGACCTTGCTGGAAGCTCATGGCGGAGTCGCTTTCGTCGAAGGAGGCCGGGCCCGGTGGCCGCAGCGGGAAGTGAACGTGCCGCGGGCGCTCAGTTGAGCGCCTTGACCGAGCTGTAGGGCACGGTCCCGGAGCTGGCGAGCTCGAGGTTGAAGGTGTTGCCGAAGGTGCTGACGGCGTCGACGCGGTCGCGCATCAGCGGCGTCGACGCCACGGTCACGCCGCCGCTCGTCGACGTGACGCGAAACGTGAGGCCGCTGTCGTTGGTGGCCGCGCCGGACGGCCAGTCGAAGCTGTGCAACCCGGCGCCCTGGGCGCCGAGGTTGAGGGTTTCCATCACGGCGCCGCTCGGCGCCAGGACCTCGATCTTCACGGCATCGGCCGGCGTGGCGAGCTCGAAGCCGCCCTGGGCGATGCCGGCGGTGGCGTCGATGTCGAGCTTGTTGCCGGCGACGATGACGTTGCGGCCGACCAGCGACGCGCCCTGCACCGCCTGCAACTGCATGAACTGCGACGACAGGCCGAGCACCGTGTTGTTCAGCTTCTCGATGCCGCTCACGGTGTTGATCTGTGCCATCTGGCTGGTCACCTGGGCGTTGTCCATCGGGTTGAGCGGGTCCTGGTTCTGCAGTTGCGCGACCAGCAGCTTGAGGAACCGGTCGGCGGTGACCGTCGCATCGGCCGCCGAGGAGGCCGCGGGCGAGGAGGCGACGTTGATGTCGCTGTTCGTGCTGGTGGGGCTGATGGCCATCGGTTCGTCGCTTTCGTTCGGGCTCAGCCCTGGCCGAGCTGCAGGGTCTTGAGCATCAGCGTCTTCGCCGTGTTCATGACCTCGATGTTGTTCTGGTACGAGCGCGAGGCCGAGATCATGTTGACCATCTCCTCGACCGCGTTGACATTGCTGTACGTGACGTAGCCCTCGGCATCGGCGCTCGGGTGCTTCGGGTCGTGCACACGCCGTCCCGGCGTCTGGTCCTCGCTGACGGTGCTGACACGCACGCCCGCGGCGGTCTCGTCGCCGGCCATCTCGCCGACGAGCTGGGTCTGGAACGTCACCTGGCGCGCCTTGTAGGCCTGGCCGTTCGGCCCGGCGACGGTGTCGGCGTTGGCGAGGTTGGAGGCGACGACGTTGAGCCGCTGGCTCTGCGCGCTCGCGGCGCTGCCCGACACGTTGAAGATCGACATCATGCTCATGACTGCCCCTTACTGCCCGGTGATCGCCGACAGCGTCGTGCGCACGTTGGCGTTGATGAAACGCAGCGTCGCCTCGTACTTCACCGTGTTGTCGGCGAAGCTGGCGCGCTCGCGGTCCATGTCGACGGTGTTGCGGTCGAGGCTCGTCTGGCTGGCTGTCGCATAGGTCAGGGCGTTGCCGACCTGGCCGCCGCTCAGGTTCGCGGCACCGCTGCCGATATGCCCGGCGTGGCTGGTCGCCAGCGCGGAAGCGCCGGGCAGGTTGCCGGTGGCGGCCTGCAGGGCCTTGCTGAAATCCATGTCGCGGGCGACGTAGCCCGGCGTGTCGGCGTTCGCGATGTTGCTCGCGATGAGGCGCTGGCGTTCCGAGCGCAGGGTCAGGGCCTGGGCCTGGAAGTCGAGCGCGTCGTTCAGTCGGTTGAGCATGGTGAGCCTCGCGTCTGCCGGTCCGGCGGGCCTCGGGTCGAGGCGCAGGCACGGCGATGTGAAGGCATTGTCTTGAGGCCGCCTGGCGTCATAGCCGCGAATAGCGCCGGCTTTGCGGGCCATTTCCGACCCTCGGCCGACGCATCCGCCTTCTACAGTGGCGCCATGGCCTTCATCGCCGCCCTCGGTTTCATCGTCGACCCGCTCGCCCGCCTGACGGCGCGCGGCGTCGCGCGTACTCTCGCCTGGCTCGGCGCGGCCGCCGTAGCCGCCGCCCTCTTCGGCTGGCCGGCCCAGGCCGGCGCCGCCGAACCCGCCGCGGCGCTCGACCCGGCGCTCGCCGAGAGCGTTCGCTCGCTGGCGCTGGGCCAGGTCGCCCCGGTCGCCGAAAACGACACCGAAGGTTCGACCGGCGCGCGCGCCGCGCCGCGGGTCGAGGTCGTGATCGGCCAACTCGACCCTCGCCTGCATCTGGCGCCCTGCCAGCGCATCGAACCCTACCTGCCGCCGAATGCCCGCCTCTGGGGCAAGGCCCGAATCGGCCTGCGCTGCACCGAAGGGGCCACGGCGTGGAACGTCTACCTGCCGATCACCGTCAAGGTGTTCGGCCATGCCTTCGTCATGCCGGCGGGCGGCCAGGGCGGCAGCATCGTCACGGCGGCCGACCTGGTCGAGGCCGAGGTCGACCTGGCCGAAGAACACACCGCCGCCATCGTCGATCAGCGCCAGGCCGTCGGCCGCGTGCTGGCGCAGGCGGTCCGGCCCGGACAGACACTGCGCCAAGGACACTTGAAGGTGCGCCAATGGTTCACCGCCGGCGAGACCGTCAAGGTGGTCGCCGTCGGCGCGGGCTTCTCCCTCGAAAGCGAAGGCCAGGCGCTCAGCAACGGCATCGAAGGCCAGCCGGCGCGCGTCCGCACGGAGGGGGGCCGCGTCGTGACGGGCCAGCCGACCGGCGAAAGGCGCCTGGAGCTGACCCTGTGAACGCGACGCCGCTCGACCGGGCGTCGCGAGAAACCTCTAAAGTCGCTACGGACGACGCCGATAGTCCCTCCATGTCGATGGATCCGGCTCCTGCCGGCGCCTCTGGAGAGCATTCATGAAGATCGGTCACCCCGCAGACAAGCCGCCAGCGCCCACCCCCGGCACGACCCCGGCGGTCGAGGTTGCGAAACCGGGACACGCGTCCACTGCCGCGGCGAGCGCCGCGCCTGCGGCCGCCGATCCCAGCGCCACGGTGGCGCTTTCGAGCACCGCCTCGACCCTGCTCTCGGGCGGCGGCTCCGGCGAGTTCGACGCTCGCAAGGTGGAGCACATGAGCGCGGCGATTGCCGGCGGCACGTTCAAGGTCAATGCGGAGAGGATCGCCGACAAGCTGATCGCCAACGCCCAGGAACTGCTCACCCAGGTCAAGGGCTGATTCGTCGGCCCGCCCTGCTCGAACCTGCGAACCGAGGTCGCACCCCGATGACGCTGCCGGCGCCGATCACCTTCCTTCCGGCGCCCGCGGTCCCGGTTTCTCCCGAGCTGGAGGTGCGCCTGGCCGATGTCGAGTCGCGGCTCGCCGCCCTCGGCGACGCGCTGCGCGCACGCGATCCGACAGGCATCGATCTGCACGCCAGCGAGCTGCACCGCGCCCTCGCCAGCGCCATCAGCCAGTTTTCCGACGCCGCCAAGACCGGGCCGGTACCGCAGCCCCTGCGGACCCGGCTCGCCGCCGCCAGCGGCCAGGTGGCGGCCCAGCGCGAGTCTCTGGCGCGCGCCACGGCGGCGCTCGACCGGGCGATCGACGTGCTGTTGCCGCGCGACGGCCTCTCGGTCTACTCCGCGCACGGCGGCGCCGATCGCGGCTTCTTTCGCAGTGGCGTGATCCGCGCCTGAGCGAGCGGCCGGGGCCGCAGCCCTCTCGTGCCGGGAAATGGTTCACGAAGCGGACGGGGCCGAGCGGAGCCGGTCTTGCGGAAGTCTCCAGCGCGCGCAACACTCTTCACGTGGACTCCGCCTTCTCCCGAACCTCGCCTCGCGTTTCCCGCTGGGATCAGGACGGCGCCGAGTACGTTCGCTCGAACGAGGAGTGGTGTTCGAGGTTCGCACGCCGCTTGGCCACCCTGCAGCACAGCGGGCCTGGTGCCCGCGGTCTGGCGCTCCACGAAGCGTTCGAAGTCGCCCAGGCGGCGAGCCTCGACGACTACTTGCGGGCTCTCGGCCCCGAGCGAGCCGCAGAGGATCTCCACGCTGTCGATCTGCCGCTCGACCGATAGGACGCGGCGAGCGACGAGGAGCCGAGATCCTGCTGCGGCAGGGTTGGGTGCGCCGACCCTAGGGCGCTGCGCAGTCCGACGCCGGCTGGGCCGCGACCCAGCGATCGGCGGCGGCGCGGTCGTCGAACGGCACCGGCGTCGAGGCGCTGCCATCGAACAGGACGCGCCACGTGCCTCCCGCGGTATCGCGCAGCCACACCGTCTGGTAGAGGCCGACGTTGAAGCTGCCCCTCCCCTCGCCTCTCGCGCGCTGCACGATGTAGGGGCCGCGAGAGACGGCGATGCGCGGGTCGCCGGCGATCTGGACGATGCCCGGCCGCCAGCGCAGCGCGACTGCCCGCCCGTCGACGATGGCGCTCCATCCTGCCGCTACCGCGGCGCTGCCGCGGTCGGCCTCCGCCGTGCCGGCGTTGAAGACGGCGCCGGGATGCAGGTGGGCTGCGAACTCGGTGGCATCGTGCGCGGCGACGCTGGCTGCGAAGCTGGCCTCTCGGCGCCAGACGATGCATTCCTCGGGGCTCGCGGGCACGCGCCGGGTCGCCTGCGGCAACGCCGCTGCGTCGATCGGTGGACCGTCGGCCGCGGCCGCGCCTGCGCCGGCGATGACCGCGGCGACGACGAGCGTCGTCGTCCGGCACGCACGGCCGTTCATGTCTGCTGGCCCTGCGGCGCCAACAACGTCCGGGCGAGCCTGAGGCAGGTCTCGCGACCGCCGTAGTAGCCGGGAAGGACCTGCACCTGGCTGTAGCCGAGCTGCCGATAGAAGGCGTGCGCGGACCGGTTGCCGGCGCGCGTCTCGAGCGTCACCCGGCCGATGCCCGCGACCTCGGCACTGCGCTCGAGCCAGCTCACCAACGCCTTGCCGACGCCTTGGCGGACGTGCGCGGAGCGCACCGCCAGGAGCAGGAGGTGCGCCTCGTCGTCGCCGTACTTCATCACGGCGAAGCCTGCGCTCTCGGCACCGCGCTGGGCGACGACGACATTGGTGTCGGGGTGGCGCAGGCAGCGCCGCACCCGCTCCGGCGTCCAGCTCCAGCCGAGGCCGCGCTCGATCAGGTCGCGCGACATCTCGGCGATGTCCTGCGCGTCGTCGCCGGTGGCGAATCGGATCGAGATCGCGTGGGCTTCGGGACTCATGGCGGCATGGGGCGGCGGGGTCGCGGAAGCCTACCACCCGCACGCGCCGGCGCCCATGGTGAGGCGGCGGCGTCGCGGTGACGGCCGCTTCCCCGACAGCGCCGCGTGCCGCCAAGCAAGCTATGCTGTATGCCCGTACAGCCATGACTGCCTCGCCGCACCGGTTGATCGCCCATCTCGACATGGACGCGTTCTATGCATCGGTCGAGCTGCTGCGCTATCCGGAGCTGCGCGGCCAGGCGGTGGTGATCGGCGGCGGTCGCGACCGTCAGCCGCGCCTTCGCGCCGACGGCTCGCGCCAGTTCTTCGCCCTACGCGACTACGTCGGCCGCGGCGTCGTCACGACCAGCACCTACGAGGCAAGAAAGCTCGGCGTCTTCTCGGCGATGGGCATGATGAAGTCGGCGGCGCTCGCGCCCGACGCCGTGCTGCTGCCGGTCGACTTCGACGAATACCGCAAGTACTCGCGCCTCTTCAAGGCCGCCGTGCGCGAGATCGCCCCGGTCGTCGAGGACCGCGGCATCGACGAGATCTATGTCGACCTGAGCGACCTCGACGGCGCCCGCGTCGACGGTGGTCGGCAGCTTGGGCGGGTGCTGAAGGACGCGGTACATGCGGCCACCGGCCTCACCTGCTCGATCGGCGTCACGCCGAACAAGCTGCTGTCCAAGCTCGCCTCCGAGCTCGACAAGCCCGACGGCCTGACGATCCTCCACGCCGGTGACATCGCCGCGCGCATCTGGCCGCTGGCCGCGCGCAAGGTGAACGGCATCGGCCCCAAGGCCGCGGAGCGCCTCGCCGGGCTCGGCCTGGCGACGATCGGCGACATCGCCGCCGCCGACCCGGCCTTCCTTGTCGGTCACTTCGGCAAGAGCTTTGGCGGCTGGCTGCACGAGGCCTCGCACGGGCGCGACGAGCGGCCGGTCGTCACCTCGAGCGAGCCGAAGTCGATCAGCCGCGAGACGACGTTCGAGCGCGACCTCCACGCCGTGCGCGACCGGGCCGCGCTCGGCGTGATCTTCACCGAGCTGTGCAACCAGCTCGCAGGCGACCTGTCGCGCAAGGGCTACGCGGCGAAGACGATCGGCATCAAGCTGCGCTTCGACGACTTCAAGATCGCGACGCGCGACCTGACGCTGGTTGCGCACACGATGGACGGGCGCGAAATCCGGCGCGCCGCGGGCCTGTGCCTGAAGCGCGCCGACCTCACCCGGCGCCTGCGCCTGCTCGGCGTGCGCGCCTCGGCGCTCGCCACTCTCGCCGACCTCGTCTCGGCCAGCGGCGAAGCAGTGCCTTCGACCGAGCCGGCGACGCGGCCGCCTCGCGTCAGCGAGAGCCTGCCGCTTTTCTTCGACTGAACGGGCTGACGTAGCATCGGCGCACGCCACACGAAGGCCTTCCATGAGCACGCCCGTCATCACCCACATCGAGGACCTGCGCGAGATCGCGAAGCGCAAGGTGCCTCGCATGTTCTACGACTACGCCGACTCGGGCTCCTGGACCGAGAGCACCTATCGCGCCAACGAGGCCGACTTCCAGCGCATCAAGCTGCGCCAGCGCGTCGCCGTCGATATCGAGAAGCGCACCTTGCGCACGAAGATGATCGGCGTCGACGTGGCAATGCCGGTCGCGTTGGCGCCGATCGGCCTGCTCGGCATGCAGCACGCCGACGGCGAGATCCTCGCCGCGCAGGCGGCCGAGGCGTTCGGCGTGCCGTTCACGCTGTCGACCATGAGCATCTGCTCGATCGAGGACGTCGCTGCCCATACCAAGGCGCCGTTCTGGTTCCAGCTCTACATGATGCGCGACCGCGAGTTCATCGGCCGCCTGATCGACCGGGCCAAGGCCGCCGGCTGCGGCGCGCTCGTGCTCACCCTCGACCTGCAGGTCCTCGGCCAGCGCCACAAGGACATCAAGAACGGTCTGTCGGCACCGCCGAAGCCGACCCTGGCCAACCTGCTCAATCTGTTGACGAAGCCGACCTGGGGTCGCGCCATGCTCGGCACCCGGCGGCGCGGCTTCGGCAACATCGTCGGCCACGTCAAGGGCGTCGACGACATGAGCTCGCTCGGCGCCTGGACGGCGAGCCAGTTCGACCCGCGCATGACCTGGGCCGACATCGCGTGGATCAAGGAGCGATGGGGCGGCAAGCTGGTGCTGAAGGGCATCCTCGATGCCGAAGACGCGACGCTGGCGGTGGCGACCGGCGCCGACGCCATCGTCGTCTCCAACCACGGCGGCCGCCAGCTCGACGGCGCGCCGTCGTCGATCCAGGCGCTGCCGGCGATCGCCGATGCGGTCGGCTCGCAGATCGAGGTCTGGATGGACGGCGGCGTCCGCTCCGGGCAGGACGTGCTGAAGGCCTGGGCACTCGGCGCCCGCGGCGTGCTCGTCGGCCGCGCCTTCGTCTACGGCCTCGGCGCCATGGGCCGCCCGGGCGTCACCCGTGCCCTCGAGGTGATCGCCAACGAGCTCGAGCTGACCATGGCCTTCTGCGGCTACACCGACATCCAGAAGGTCGACCGCGCCGTGCTTTTGCCGGGCACCTGTTGAGGCACGGTCGGCCGTCGCGCGGCGACGCTACAGGTCGCGGCTTTCGAAAGTGTTGCAGCGATCGACGCTGCCGGTCTCTAGGCCGCGCTTGAACCAGCCCACACGTTGCGCACTGCTGCCGTGGGTGAACGATTCGGGAACGACCGCTCCCTGCGAGCGACGCTGCAAGGTGTCGTCTCCGATCTGCGAGGCCGCGTTCAGGGCGGTCTCTATGTCGCCCTGCTCGAGACGCCAGCCGTTCTCCTGCTGGGAGCGCTTCGCCCATACGCCGGCGAAGCAGTCGGCCTGGAGCTCGACGCGCACACTGAGGGCGTTGGCGGCCGCCTCGCCGCCGCGGCCACGCATCGCGTCGACCTTGTCCATGATGCCGAGCAGGTTCTGCACGTGGTGGCCGACCTCGTGGGCGATGACGTAGGCCTGCGCGAACTTGCCCGGCGCGCCCAGCTTGCGCTCCATCACGTCGTAGAAACGCAGGTCGATGTAGACCTTCTGGTCGTTCGGGCAGTAGAACGGGCCCATCGCCGCCTGGCCGCGGCCGCACGCGGTGGGGTAGCTGCCGCTGAAGATGACGAGCTTGGGCGGCCGGTAGGTCTGGCCGGACTGACTGAAGATGTCGCCCCAGACCACCTCGGTGCTGTGCACGATCTTCGAGACGAAGACCGCCTGCGCGTCATTCGCCGGCGGCGCCGGCGCCGGGCCACCCTGTGGGGCGACCTGTTCCTGCGGTGCGCCGCCGCTGGCCAGGCCGAGCAGCGTCAGCGGGTTGATGCCGAAGATCCAGCCGGCGATCACGGCAACGACCACCGTGCCGAGGCCTACCGAGCGGCCGCCGAAGCCGAAACCTCGCCCGCCCCCTCCGCCCATGCCGCGGACGTCCTCGACGTTGCTGCTCTCCCCCTCGTTGTCCATCCGCATGGTGCGTCTCCGGCTACGGCCTGACGGGATCGTACGGCGCCCTTGCGGCGACCGGGTGGGAAAACGCGCCGAAGGCGTGTAGGCCGATCAAGTCTTGGGCAGGGTCACCCCCGACTGGCCCTGGTACTTGCCGCCGCGGTCCTTGTAGCTCGTCTCGCAGACCTCGTCGCTCTCGAAGAAGATCACCTGCGCGCAGCCCTCGCCGGCATAGATGCGTGCCGGCAGCGGCGTCGTGTTGCTGAACTCGAGCGTGACGTAGCCTTCCCACTCGGGCTCGAGGGGCGTGACGTTGACGATGATGCCGCAGCGCGCGTACGTGCTCTTGCCGAGGCAGATCGTCAGGACGTTCCTCGGAATGCGGAAGTACTCGACCGTGCGCGCCAGCACGAAGCTGTTCGGCGGGATGACGCAGACGTCGGCGTTTATGTCGACGAAGCTCTTCTCGTCGAAGTTTTTCGGGTCGACGACGGTCGAGAAGATGTTGGTGAAGACCTTGAATTCCGGTGCGCAGCGGATGTCGTAGCCGTAGCTCGAAGTGCCGTAGCTGACGATCTTCTGGCCGTCGCCGGACTGGCGCACCTGGCCGGCCTCGAAGGGCTCGATCATTCTCGCGTCGCGTGCCATCCGCCGGATCCACTTGTCGCTCTTGATCGTCATGGCTGCACGCTGGTGAAGGGGACCCGATTGTAGGGAGCGCACCGTGCCGCTCGCCGCCGCGTCGGCTCAGTCGGCCGCGCTGGCGCCCGCGGCCTTCGCATCGGCGGTCGCAGCGACGAGCTTGTCGGTGACGCGACGGATGTCGGCGCCCAGGCGGCCGACGACGAGCTCCATCATCTTGAAGCCGAAGGCCGGGTTCTGGTAGTAGAGCTGCCGGACCGTGCTCTCGTCGATCGACAGCACGGTGCTGTCGACGCCGCACACCGCCGTCGAGCCGCGGCTGCGGTCGGGCGAGAAGAATGCGATCTCGCCGAACATCTCGCCCGGCTCGACGCTGTTGCCGAACTCGACCAGGTCGATCCGGCCGTCGGCGAGCAGGTAGAAGCGCTCGCCGCGGTCGCCCTTCCTGAACAGCACGGTGCCGGCGCGCAGCTTGGCGCTGCGCATGTAGGGTTTGAGCCAGACACCCAGGAACCCGGCTTCGGCCGCCACTCTCTCGACCCGGCGGGTCAGCCGCTGCATTTCCACCAGCCGGTAGATGTTGATCGGCAGCAGTGCGCTGTGCAGCACCAGCATCGGGAACGACGGGTGCAACGCACCGTAGAAGACGAAGCCGATGTTGCTGGCGATGGCCAGCCAGCGCAGCGGAATCATCGTCTTGACGAAGGTGCTGACGAGCACGAACGCCGCGGCGACGATGACGGACAATATGGCCAGCATCTCGCTCGGCGACGACAGCGCGAGTTGGCCGTACCGCGCGGCCTCGTCGATCAGGTTGGCGATCAAGGGACCTCCCCCGCAAATGCAGGAACTTATGGACGACCGACCGATTCTGGGCCCCCGCACCCTCGCCCGCCTCGCGGCCCTGCTCGCCGCCACCGTTCTCGCGGGGGCGGCCCTGGCCGAGGGCGCGGCGATCACCGCCTTCTCGGCAGCTAGCCCGGGGGAGGCGCCGCCGCCATGGAAGTTCGCCACCTTGCCGAACAAGACGGCGACGAAGTTCTCCATCGTGGAGTTCGACGGCGCACGCGTGCTCAAGGTGCAGGCCGACGATTCCTACGGCAACCTGATCCATCCGGTGCGCATGCAGCCCACCGCGAGCACCTCGCTGGCCTGGCGCTGGCGGGTCGACAAGCTCGTCGACGATGCCGACATAAAGATCCGCTCGGGCGACGATTCGCCAGCCAAGCTCTGCGTCTTCTTCGATTTCGACAGCGGCAAGCTGCCGTTCGGCGAGCGCGCAAAGCTCGCCGTGGCCGGATCGACAACCGGCCAGGACGTGCCGACCGAGACGCTTTGCTACGTCTGGGACAACAAGCTGGCGCCCGAGACGTCGTTGGTGAACGCCTTCACCAAACGCGTTCGCTTCATCGTCCTGCAGAGCGGCGCCGGCAAGCTCGGCCAGTGGGTGACGCAACGTCGCGACGTCGCGGCCGACTACCAGAAGGCGTTCGGCGACGAGTCGCAGGGCAAGCTGCCGGCGCTGACCGGCATCGCTGTCTCCGCCGATGCCGACAACACCCACGGTCACGGGTTGGCCTATTTCGGCGACATCCGGCTGACACCCTGAGCGTGCAATGTCCTAAGATGGACGGCGACGCAGCTTCGCCGCCACCGCCATGCGCTCGACCACCGATCTCCTCGTCCAGTACGCGGCCTACCACCGGGATCGACGCAACATCGTCAGCCATTTCATCGGCGTGCCGATGATCGTCTTCGGCGTCGGCGTGCTCCTCGCCAGGCCCGCCGTGCCGGCCGGCTCGCTGGCCCTGACCCCGGGGTGGGTCGCCTTCGCGCTGGCCGCACTCTGGTACCTGACGCGGGGAAACCTCGTGCTCGGCGTTGCCGTGAGCGGCGCCGTCGGGGTCCTGATGTGGCTCGCGCATCAGGTGTCGGGCGGCAGCGTGCCGGCCTGGCTGGCCTGGAGCCTGGGCTTTTTCGTCGTCGGCTGGCTGATCCAGTTCGTCGGCCACTGGTACGAAGGCAGGAAACCCGCCTTCGTCGACGACATCGTCGGCCTGCTCGTCGGCCCGATGTTCGTCGTCGCCGAGGCGATGTTCCTGTGCGGCTGGAACAAGCCGCTGCTCGCCGAGATCGAACGCCGCGCCGGCCCGACCTACCTGCGAGACATGGCGCGCATTCTCTGACGGCTCGGGGACAGCCCCGGCGCGCGATCTAGCGGCGCGCGAAGCCGAGTTCGCCGCTCCCGGCCGGGCCGTCCGCGGCGACGCGATGGCAGTGCGAATAAACCGTCGCATGGCCACCGCGGGCGAAACCGACGAGCGTCAGGCCGGCGGCGTCGGCATGGCGGATCGCCAGCGCAGTCGGCGCCGACATGACCGCGAGCAGGCCGACGCCGGCCCGCGCCACCTTGCTCACGATCTCGTGGCTGGCCCGGCTCGTCACCGCGACGAAGCCGCTTCGCGGGTCGGCCGACGAACTCGCCATGGCGCCAATGAGCTTGTCGAGCGCGTTGTGACGGCCGACGTCCTCGCGCATCACCAGCACCTCGCCATCGAACGACAGCCATGCCGCCGCGTGCGTCGCTCCGGTGGCGCGGCGCAGCGCCCCTCCGGCGGCGAGCAAGCCCATGCCGCGGCCGAGCGCGGCCGGGTCG
>JBBRFB010000039.1:0-23021 GCA_038225015.1 Burkholderiales bacterium | reverse complement strand
CGGCCTCGTCGCCCTCTCGTTCGACATGGCCGACGTCACGGTGGCCGACGAGGCGCAGGCCAAGGAGTGGATCGCCAGCCATCCGGGGCAGGCGCGCATCCTGAAGGCGACCCGGCCGGTGCCCGGCGGCATGAACGTTCTGGTGCGCAAGGACTACTGCGCCACCGACTGCGGGCGCATCGTCGACTGGGTGAATTCGCCAGACGGCTCGATCCCGGGCGTCGGGCGGTTCAAGGTCGCCTCGGCCGATGCCGGCCGGCAGTTCACCTATGTCGCCTCGCTCGGCATCGCCACCCCCGACGCTATCAAGGGCGCACAGCGGGTGAGCGCCGAGGAAGTCGCCGACCTGGTGCGCAAGAACGTCACTATCGCCGACACCCGCTCGCAGAAGGAATACGACAGCGAGCACGTTCGCGGCGCCGTGCTCGTGCCCTACGTCGAGAAGAGCCTGAAGGAAACCGACTTCGATCCGACCAAGGACGACTTCGCCGCGCTCGCCAAGCTGCCGAAGGAGGCGCCGGTCGTGTTCCTCTGCAACGGCCCCGAGTGCTGGAAGTCCTACAAGGCGTCGCGCAGCGCCGTCGCCGCGGGCTACTCGAAGGTGTACTGGTTCCGCGGCGGCATGCCGGAATGGCGCGAGAAGCATCTCCCGGTCGAAGGCGCCGCCGGCGTGGGGCTGGTGAAGATTCCCGCCCCATCTCGCACCTCCGGCAAGGCCGTCGTCGCCGCGGGCCGTTGACAGCAACGCGCTCGTGCGCAGCCACAACACAGCGCAGTGATCGTGGCCCGGGGGGCCATGCCCTCCCCCTCCCGTCGCGTCGACGACGCCTAGGCTGGGCAGCCCGTCGCCGTCGCGATGCGGCGGCTCGAGTGCCCGGCGTCGATCGCCACCACGTCGTCCGCGAAGGCCGCCACATCGGCCTCGTCGTGCGTGATCAACAGCATCGGCAGGCCGCATCGCGCCCGCAGCTCGACGAGCTCGTCGCGTAGGCGGCGGCGCAACGGCGCGTCGAGGGCGGCGAAGGGCTCGTCGAGAAGCAGAGCCCGGGGCGAGCCGACGAGCGCGCGCGCCAGCGCCACGCGCTGCCGCTGTCCGCCCGAGAGCTCGTCGGGGAAGCGTGCCGCGAGCGGGCCGAGTTCGAGCATCGAGAGCCAGTGCTCGACGGCATCGTCGGCGACGTCGCGCCCGGGGTTGCGCCAGCCGGCCCGCAGGCCGAAGGCGACGTTCTGGCGGACGGTGAGATGCGGGAAGAGCGCGTACTCCTGGAACACGTAGCCGAAGCGGCGCTCCCCGGCGGCGACGTCGATGCGTGCCCCGGAGTCGAACAGCGTGCGGCCGCCGATCCGGATGCGGCCTGCGTCGGGGCGCAGCAGCCCGGCGATGGCTTTGAGCGTCAGGCTCTTCCCGGCGCCCGACGGACCGAAGAGCACCAGGCAGGGCGCATCGCTGCGGAACGACACGTCGAGATCGAAGCGCTGGGCGGCACGGCCCAGCGACTTCTGCACGGTCACGTCCCAGTTCATGCGATGCTCAGGTGCGGCCCGGAATGCGTCGCGGCGCGAGCCGGCTGGCGAGCAGGAGGACGGCGATGCAGCTCGCCGAGGTGAGGAGGACGAGGGTGTTGGCGAGTGCGTCGTCGCCGGCCTGCACGGCTTCGTAGACCGCGATCGACAGCGTCTGCGTGCGCCCGGGCAGGCTGCCGGCGACCATCAGCGTGGCGCCGAACTCGCCCAGGGCGCGGGCGAACGCGAGCAGGGTGCCGGCCAGGATCCCGCGCCAGGCGAGCGGCAGGGTGACGCGGAAGAACACCGCGGCGCGGCCGAGACCGAGCGTGCGGGCCGCCTGCTCGAGTTGGGCATCGACCTCTTCGAAGGCGGCTCGCGCCGACTTGCAGACGAACGGAAAGGCGACGACGGCTGCAGCGACCACGGCGCCCTGCCAGGTGAAGACGAGGTGGATGCCGAACTCGCGCTCGAGCCAGCCACCGAGCCAGCCACGCCGACCGATGACGACGAGCAGGTAGTAGCCGAGCACCGTCGGCGGCAGGACCATGGGCAGCAGCAGGATCGAGTCGACGAGCTCGCGGCCGGGGAAGCGCCATCGCGCAAGCGCAAAGCCAACCGCCACGCCGAGCACGAGATCGATCGTCGTGGCCCATAGCGCGACCTTCAACGACAGCGCCAGCGCAATCCATGCCGCTTCCATGCCGGCGTCAGGGTGGGCCGAAGCCGTACTTCGCGAGGATCGCCTGGCCCGGCGCCGAGGCGACGAAGGCGATGAACCGGCGCGCCTCCGCAAGAGCCGAACTGCCGGCGACGGCGGCGATCGGGTAGCGCACGGGGCTCGCCGTCGCCACCGTGAAGGCGACCCTCACCTGGCCTGGCATCAGGGCGGCATCGGTGGCGTAGACGAAGCCGGCATCGACCTCGCCGCGGGCGACGTAGTCGAGCACCTGGCGCACCGACTGGGCGCCGATCACTTTCGCCTCGATCGCCGCCCACAGCGCGGCCCGCTCGAGTGCGGCCTTCGCATAGCGGCCGACCGGCACACTCGCCGGCAGGCCGATGGCGACACGGCGGATGTCGGCGCTGGTCAGCGCGGACAGCGATCGCGGCAGCACCGCGGCATCGCGCGGGACGACGACGACCAGCGAATTGGCGGTGAAGTCGATGCGGCTGCCAGGCACAACGACCTGGTGCCGCCCGGCCTGGTTCATGGTCTCCTCGTCGGCACTCGCGAAGACATCGACCGGCGCGCCGTGGACGATCTGCTGAAGGAGGGCGCCGGAAGCTGCGAAGTTGAGCTGCACGTGCGTGCCGGTGGCGGCCTGGTAGGCGCTGCTGACCTCCTTGAAGGCGTTCGTCAGGCTCGCCGCGGCCGACACGGTGAGCTCGCCGGCCGTGGCCGTGGCGCTGCAGAGCGCCAGCACGACGGTGGCCGCGAATGAACGCAGCGTACGCAGCGAGCGCGGTGACGCGGCGCGGGGCGGGCGGCGAGGGGGCGTCGTGCGCAAGGCGGCTCGGAAGCGGGCGAGATATACGGCCGACTATAACGGCTGGCGCCGCGAGGGCCATCGGCGCGGGCTGCTGCCGTCGCTGGCCGCCAGCCGCGGCCGCGGCGCCGATCAGGCCTTCTTGCGCAGCAACGTCAGCAGGCGGCGGATCTGCGGCGCGGCGCTGGCCAGCGCGCTCGCTTCGATCTGCCGATAGTGGCGGATCACCGCTTCGCCGGCCGGTGTCAGCCGTGCGCCGCCGCCACGGTCGCCACCGTGCGCGGTGACGATGGCGGGGTGCTCGAGCGCGCGATTCAGCTCGTCGAGCAGCATCCAGGCGCGCCGGTACGACATCTCCAGGCTGCGCGCGGCGGCGGAGATCGAGCCGTGCGCCTCGACGGCTTCGAGCAACGCGACCTTGCCCGGGCCGATGGCGACGACATCGTCGACGACGACGCGCAGGCGCATCCGGACGTCGGGCTTCGGCCGCGCAGGTGGGGAAGACGTCTTGCTGGCCACGCGTGAGCCTAGCCGATGCGGCCGGCGGCTTACTCCTGCCGTCGCAGATCAACGACGCGTTCTCCCCGCTCGCTGTCGATCCAGAGCCTGGCGCGAATGTGCTGATCGCCCGGATCGACCGTGCCGCGAAGCGTGCCGGTATCGATCGGCCCGGCGCCGCTGCCGACGAGCTCGATGCGCACGGGTACCAGGACGCGTCGCAGCTCGCCGGGCCGGGGCGGCTCGCCGTCGTTGCCCGTCACTTTGCCTTCGCCGCGGTAGACGATCGACTTGAGCTCGGTGCCGGTGCGCTGCTTCCAGAAGTCGCGGTAGTTCTGCCAGTCGCGATCGTGGGTGACGTCGACCGCGTTGCTGACGAGTTCGAGCGAGTCGCCGACCTGGCGGATGTTGACGATCGTGACTTCGCCGGCGCGCGCGCTCGGCGCACCACGGGCGCCGATGCTCGTGATCCAGGCACCGCTGAGGTCGGCGCGGTGCTGCTGCCACCATCGCCAGCCGGCGAAGCCGCCGCCGACCAGCAGGACCGAAGCGGCCGCGGCGACGAGCCGGCGCCGCCCGCGCGCCGGCGTCGGCACGACGTCCGACGACAGCATCGCCGGCGACGACGCGGCCGGTGCGATCGCCTCGACGCCGAGCGCCTTCAGATCGTCGACCAGGCGGGTGACATCGGCGCGCCAGTCGTAGGCGCGCAATCGCCGCCAGGTCAGCTCGCTCAGCTGATGAAACGGCGGCGCCAGGCTGTCGGCAACCGAAATCTGGGCGACGCCGTCGCACAGGAGGGGAATGATCTGCGCGTCGACGGCGATCGCCGCCTCGAGCTCGTCGCGCGCAGGATCGTCGACGCGGTCGATGCGACGCGTGCCGTCGCTTTCGCGGGCGCCGAAGTAGTCGGGCGTGACGAGGACGAGCACGATGGGCCGCGCCCCCAGCGCCTTGCCGATCTCGTCGCGCCAGCGGCAGCCGGCGGACAGGTCTTCCTTGTCGAGGAAGATCTGGTCGCCGCCGAAGAGCGCGTCGAGGTCGCGGGCGAGCGCCGTGGCCTTGTCGGCGCCGTCGCTGGTGCGATAGCTGATGAAAACGCGGGTGGTCATGGGGTGGGCCGAGCCCGAGCAACGGAGCCCGTCGGCGACAGGGGAAGCTAAGGCGTCGAGACAACGGCGTCAAGGCGCAACGAGATCGTTCGGTCGGCATTGCGCCTGCTGCGGCTTGTCTGCGACAGTCGATGCGCTGGCAGGGCGGGGTGCAGTCATGAGCGACAGGAAGGCGGTTCTCGTCATCGGCGCGGGCGACGCGACCGGCGGCGCCATCTCGCGGCGCTTCGCGCGCGAGGGCTATGTCGCCTGCGTCACCCGCCGCAGCGCCGACAAGCTCGAGCCGCTGGTCGGCCAGATCATCAGCGAGGGCGGCGAGGCGCACGGCTTCGCTGCAGTGCCAAGCCTGAGGCCGGCGCCGCTACAGGTCGGTGCGGAGCTTCCAGATCTCCGGAAAGAGCACGACGTCGAGCATCTTGCGCAGGTAGCCGACGCCGCTGGTGCCGCCGGTGCCGCGCTTGAAGCCGATGATCCGCTCGACCGTGGTGACGTGGCGAAAGCGCCAGAGACGAAACATGTCTTCGAGATCGGTCAGCTCTTCGCCGAGCTGGTACAGATCCCAGTGCACCTCGGGGCTTCGATAGACGATCAGCCACGCGGCCTCGACCGCGTCGCTCGCGACATACGGCTCGGACCAGTCGCGATCGAGATGACTCGCGGGAACCGGCAGGCCGCGCCGCGCAAGCAGGCGCAACGACTCGTCGTAGAGCGACGGTGCCTCGAGCGCCGCCCGGACCCTGGCGACGATGTCGGGCCGGTGCGTATGCGGCTTCAGCATCGCCGCGTTCTTGTTGCCGAGCCCGAACTCGATCATCCGGTACTGCCAGCTCTGGAAGCCGCTGCTCGACGCCAGCGAAGGCCGCATCGCCGAGTACTCCGGGGGCGTCATCGTCGCCAGCACGTCCCAGGCGTGGACGAGCTGCTCCATGATCTTGCTGACGCGGGCGAGCATCTTGAAGGCGTGCTGCAGGCGATCGCCCGACACGGCGGCGGTCGCCGCCTCGAGCTCGTGCAGCAGCAACTTCATCCACAGCTCGCTCACGTGATGCTGGACGATGAAGAGCATCTCGTCGTGGGCGTCGGAGCGCGGGTGCTGGGCCCCGAGTACCTCGTCGAGATGCAGGTAGTCGCCGTACGTCATGTCGGCCGGGACGGCCGCGGCGCCCCCGTCGTCGGCTGCGGCCGGGGCGGCCGGCAAGGCGGTGTCGTCGGGTTCCATCAGGTGACGGCGACACGCCGCTGAAAGCGTTCGTCTCGCCAGGCGCCGTCTTCGAGCAGCGCGTGCAGCTGCGCGGCGGCGTCCCAGGCATCGACGTAGCGGGTGTAGAGCGGGGTGAAGCCGAAGCGCAGGAGGTCCTCCGTGTTGGCCAGGTCGGCCGGGTCGCCGGCACGGAAGTCGCCGATCACGCCCCGCTCGATCAGGGCCTGCATCAGCGCGTAGCCCTCGACGTGGGCGAAGCTCGCCTGGCTGCCCCGCGAGGCGGCGTCGCGGGGCGATGCCAGTGTCAGCCCGTGGCCGGCGCAGAGCGTCTCGACGTGGTCGATGAAGAGGGTGGTCAGGGCGATCGACTTGGCCCGGATCGCCGCCATGCCGCCGCACGCCGCGGCGGCATCGAAGACCTCGACGCCGCATTCGAGCGCGGCCATCGCCAGCACCGGCGGCGTACCGCAGACGAAGCGGCCGATGCCTTCGGCCGGCCGGTACGACGGCGCGAACTCGAACGGCCGGGCGTGCCCGAGCCAGCCCGAAAGCGGCTGGCGCAGCTGTTCGCGGTCCATGCGCTCGGAATGGCGCGGATGCGCCCAGACGAAGGCAGGTGCGCCCGGCCCGCCGTTCAGGTACTTGTAGCCGCAGCCGACGGCGAAATCGGCATCGGCGGCGAGAAGCTCGACCGGCAGGGCGCCGGCCGAATGCGCCAGATCCCAGACGACGAGGGCGCCGGCGGCATGCGCCGCCTGCGTCAGCCCGGCCATGTCGTGGATGCGGCCGCTGCGGTAGTTGACGTGGGTGAGCATCAGCACCGCGACGTCGTTGCCGAGGCGGTCGGCGAGCGCGTCGGCGCCGGCGCGTTCCAGCCTGAGGCCCGCCGCGGCGGCGATGCTCTCGGCGATGTAGACGTCGGTCGGGAAGTTGCCGCGCTCGGTGAGGACGACGCGTCGCGCCGGGGCGTCGAGGCGTTGCATCGCGACGGCGACCGACAGCGCCTTGTACAGGTTGATCGAGGTCGAGTCGCTGACGCTCACTTCGCCGGGGTCGGCGCCGATCAACGCTGCGATGCGGTCGCCGATGCGGCGCGAGAGCTCGATCCAGCCGGGGCTGTTCCAGCTGCGGATGAGGCCTTGACCCCACTCGCTCTCGACGACTTCGGCGATCCGTCGCGGCGTCCGGCGCGGCAGGGCGCCGAGCGAATTGCCGTCGAGATAGATCAGGCCATCGGGGAGCACGAACTCGTTGCGCAGCGGGGCGAGCGCGTCGGCGGCATCGAGGGCCAGCGCGCCGGCCCGGGTCGTCGTCGCCGCGCTGTCCATCAGAGCTCGCGCAGCACGGCTCTCACCGGCGATGCGTCGGCCAGCATCAGCTTGAGCGGCAGCGCGATGAGCTCGTAGTCGCCGGCAGCGACCTCGTCGAGCACCAGGTTCTCGAGGACGCGCATGTCGTTGGCGAGCAGCCGGTGGTGGCTCGGCAGCGACTTGCTGTCGGCCGGGTCGACCGACTGGCTGTCGATGCCGACCAGGCGCACGCCGCGCTCGGCGAGCCAGTCGATCGCCTCCGGCGCGAACGAGGCGAAATCGGCCGACCAGGCAGTCGGCGCCTGGCGGCAGGTGCGCACCAGCACCCGAGGCGGCAGGTCGGCTGCGGCGTGCGCCAGATCGGCGGGGCGGATGAGCGCGCCGGCACCGATGGCGTCGATGACGCGGCAGGCGCCGAGGTAGGGCTCGAGCGCGAGCTCGCCGCTGGTCGCCTCGCCGGGGCCGTAGTGCAGCGGCGCGTCGGCGTGGGCGCCGACGTGCGGCGACATGGTGATGGCGCTCAGATTCACCGGACAGCCGGGCGTTATCGTCGCGGTCCATTCCTGCGAGTAGGCGCGGTCGCCGGGAAAGAGCGGCGACTGCGGCGACACTGGCGGCGAGATGTCCCACAGCTTCTTCACGACCTTCATGACGAGAGCGACGGTAGCAAAGGATCGGCGGGCGCAGTGTCGGTTAATTCGCACAGCCCGCCGCGGCGGCCACCCCGGGTGAGCGCCGCCGTCCCGGCCCGGCCGGCGCCGCTGTCGGCGTCAGCGCGACTTCTCCTCAGCACCTACTTCGTGACCGTCTGGGGCCTCGGCTTCGTCGCGACGCGGGTCGCCCTGCAGTACGCCGCGCCGTTCACCTACCTGGGCGTCCGCTACACGTTGGCCTTCGTGGTCGCGCTGGCGGCCTTCGGCTGGCGTGCACGATGGCCGACCACGCGGGCCCAGTGGGGCCACGCCGCCGTCGCCGGCCTGCTCAGCCATGCCGGCTACCTCGGCGGCAGCCACTACGCCCAGCGCTGGGGGCTCTCGGCCGGCGTCACCGCCTTGATCCTGGCGCTGCAGCCGCTCGCCACGGCGCTCGTCGTCTCGCGCTGGCTCGGCGTCCGGCTGTCGCGCCTGCAGATGATCGGCGTGGCCGTCGGTTTGGCCGGCGTGGTGCTGGTGGTCGCCCACCGCGTCGACGCCGCTGCGCTCTCGCTCGCCAGCCTGCTCGCGGTCGGCTGGGCGCTCGCCTGCGTCACCGCGGGAACGCTGTACCAGCGCCAGTACTGCCACGACCTCGACCTGCGCTCGGCGGTCTGCATCCATTTCGCCGCCACCGCGGCGCTGATGCTGCCGCTCGGCGCCGTCGTCGAGGGCTTCGCGATCGAGTGGAACGCGCAGATCGGCTGGACGTTGCTCTACCACGTCGTTCCGGCCTCGATAGGTGCCTACTCGATCCTGCACCTGCTGTTGCGTCGCGGCGAGGCCACCGGCGTGACCAGCCTGCTGTACCTCACGCCGCCGGTCGCGGCGCTCAGCGAATGGGCGATCTTCGGTGTCGCGCCGAGCGCGACGATGTGGCTCGGCATGGCCGTGGCCTGTGTCGGCGTCGCCCTGGTGACGTCGAGCCGGGCCGGGCGGGCGCAGCTGCCGCTGGTCGAAGAGACGTCGTAGGCCGCCGGTGTTCAGCCGATGCGGCCGAGCAGCAGGTACTCCATGAGCGCCTTCTGCACGTGCATGCGGTTCTCCGCCTCGTCCCAGACGACGGATTGGGGGCCGTCGATCACCTCGGCCTCGACCTCCTCGCCGCGGTGCGCGGGCAGGCAGTGCATGAAGAGGGCGTCGGGGCGCGCTGCAGCCATCATCTCGGCGTCGACGCACCAGGCGGCGAAGGCGACGCGGCGCTCGGCGTTCTCGGCCTCGTAGCCCATGCTCGTCCAGACGTCGGTGGTGACGACGTCGGCGCCGCGGCAGGCATCGATCGGATCGCGGAAGGTGCGCAGGCAGTCGGGGCGACGCAGGCCGACCGCCATCGGGTCGATCTCGTAGCCGCCCGGCGTGCTCACGTGCAACGTGAAGTCGAGGATGTCGGCCGCCTGCAGCCAGGTCGTCGCCATGTTGTTGCCGTCACCGACCCAGGCCACGACCTTGCCCTGCATCGGCCCGCGCTGCTCGATGCAGGTGAAGACGTCGGCGAGGATCTGGCAGGGGTGGTATTCGTTGGTCAGGCCGTTGATCACCGGCACGCGCGAGTTGGCGGCGAAGCCTTCCAGCTTGGCCTGCTCGAAGGTGCGGATCATGACGATGTCGACCATTCGGCTGATCACCTTGGCCGTGTCCTCGACCGGCTCGGCGCGTCCGAGGTGGGTGTCGCTCGTCGTCAGGTTCACGACCGAGCCGCCCATCTGGTACATGCCGGCCTCGAAGCTCACCCGCGTTCGCGTCGACGCCTTCTCGAAGATCATCGCCAGCGTGCGGTCGACGAGCGGCGTGTACTTCTCGTAGTTCTTGAAGCGCTGCTTGATGATCGACGCGCGCTCGAACAGGTAGGCGTACTCCTCGGCGCGGAAGTCCCGGAACTGCAGGTAGTGCTTGATCAGGCTCATGCCGGGCTTCATGCGGCTTCGAGCAGGAATTCCTTGATCAGCGGGCAGAGGATGGCGACGATCTGCGCCGCTTCCTCGCGGCTCAGGATGAGCGCCGGCAGCAGGCGCACGACGCGATCGGCGGTGACGCTGATCATGAGACCCGATTCGGCGGCGCGCCCGAGAAGTGGCCCGCACGGGCGGTCGAGTTCGATTCCGATCATCAGGCCCTGGCCGCGCACTTCGACGACGCCGCTCGCGCCGGCCAACTCGCGCCGCAGGCCGTCCATGAGCGCCGTTCCGACGCTCGCCGCGTTTTCCAGCAGGCGCTCTTCCTCGATGATGCGCAGCGTCTCGACGCCGGCGCGCATCGCCAGCGGGTTGCCGCCGAACGTCGTGCCGTGGTTGCCCGGCCCGAGCACGCCGGCGGCGCGCGGGCCGCAGACGACGGCGCCGATCGGCACCCCCGAGCCCAGCCCCTTGGCGATCGGCATCACGTCAGGCTTGATGCCGGCCCACTGGTGCGCGAACCACTTGCCGGTGCGGCCCATGCCGCATTGCACCTCGTCGAGCATCAGCAGCCAGCCGCGCTCGTCGCAGATGCGCCGGACCTCTTGCAGGTAGCCGACCGTCGTCGGCCGGATCCCGCCCTCACCCTGGATGACCTCGAGGAACACGGCGACGACATTCGGGTTCGAGCGGGCGACGTTCTCGATCGCTGCCGCATCGTTGAGCGGCACGCGCACGAAGCCCTCGACCAGCGGCCCGAAACCGGCCTGCACCTTCGGATTGCCGGTCGCCGAGAGCGTGGCGATCGAGCGGCCGTGGAACGCCGCCTCGTAGACGACGATCTCCGGCCGGTCGATGCCCTTGTCGTGGCCGAACTTGCGGGCGATCTTCAGCGCCGCCTCGTTCGCCTCGAGGCCGGAGTTGCAGAAGAAGACGTTGTCGAGGCCCGAGAGCTCGCACAGCTTGGCCGCGAGTTGCTCCTGAAGCGGCACGAGGTAGTAGTTGGAGCTATGGATGAGCTTGTTGATCTGGTCGTGCAGCGCGGGCACCAGCTTCGGGTGGGCGTGGCCGAGCGTGTTGACGGCGATGCCGGCAAGGCCGTCGAGGTACCTGCGTCCTTCGGTATCCCAGACCCAGCAGCCGCGACCGTGGGCCAGTGCAATCGGCAGCCGTCCGTAGGTCTTCATGACGTGCGGCTCAGCGGCCGGTGTCGTGGCGGCGGGGACCTTCTCGGGGGCGTTCATCGGGCTCACTCCGGATCTTGGCGGGCAGGCGCCTGCGAGGGCTCGACTTTTGCACGCGCGGCGAGGGGCGGATTCTAAGGCGCGCCCGCAAAGCGCCGATAGGTCGAGGATGCATGCAAGCGCTGTGGAAGTCGCCATTGCTGCGGTGCAGCAAGACCGCGCGTCGGACCGCACAATCCGGCTCGTGCCCGATCCGCGACGAGTCTTCATCCAGGGCGTCACGCACGACGGCAAGGCGTTTCGCCCGAGCGACTGGGCCGAGCGCCTGGCGGGAACGATGTCGTGCTTTCGGCCTGATGGCGCCGGCGGGGCCGCCGCCTTCATCGGCTACTCGCCGTACTGCGTGCCGCGGTTCGTGGGCGCGGTCAAGGGCGTCATCGTCAGCGAGGCGTTGCGCGATCTCGAGCCGATGGCATGGGACTTCGTCATGAACTTCGCCCGCGACAACGAACTCGTCGTCGTCGACGATCCCTACGCGAACTCGCCGGCCGCTGCGTCGGGCGCTTGAGGCGGCCAGCAAACCGCGCGGCAGGCAGACGCAAAAAAGGCCCGCCTGCGCGAGCCCTTTTGAATGGCAGCCCGCCAGCACGAGCCAGCGGTGTCGGCGGCGCGCCTCAGGCGGCGGCCAGGCCCTTCACCTTGGCCGACAGCCGGCTCTTGTGCCGGGCGGCCTTGTTCTTGTGGAAGAGGCGCTTGTCAGCGATCGAGTCGATCACCGGCTGGGCGGTCTTGAAGAGTTCGGCGGCCTTCGCCTTGTCGCCGGCGTCGACGGCCTTCTGCACGTTCTTGATGACCGTTCGGAACTGCGAGCGAAGGGCCGTGTTGGCGGCGTTGAGCTTCACGTCCTGGCGGGCGCGCTTGAGGCCCGAGGCGATGCGGACGGTCTTCTTCTTGGCTTTGGAGGCGGTGGCCATGGGGGCTAGCTAGGTTTCGGCAAAGACCGCGAGTATAGCATCCGCAGTCATGAATCTGCTTCGGGCGGTGTCGACGATTTCCCTGTTCACGCTGGCCTCGCGCATCGCCGGTCTCGCCCGCGACGTGGTCATCGCCTCGGTGTTCGGTGCCGGGGCGTCGCTCGATGCGTTCTACGTCGCCTTTCGCATCCCGAATCTGCTCCGCCGCCTGTTCGGCGAGGGTGCATTTTCTCAGGCCTTCGTTCCGACCCTGGCGAACCTGCGCGCCAGCGACGGCGACGAGGCGACGCGCCGCATGGTCGACGCCGTCGCCAGCGTCCTCTTCTACGCGCTCCTCGCGACCTGCCTCGTCGGCATCGCCGCGGCGCCGATCATCGTCTGGCTGATGGCCTCCGGCCTGGCCGAGTTCGATGCCGCGGTCCTGATGACGCGCCTGATGTTCCCGTACATCGGCCTCATCTCGCTGGTCTCGCTGTCGGCGGGCATCCTCAACACCTGGAAGCGCTTCGCGGTGCCGGCGGCGACACCGGTGCGGCTCACCATCGCCATGATCGGCGCCGCGGCGCTGCTCGCGCCGCGCTTCGCCGAGCACGGCTGGCCTCCGATCTACGCGTTGGCGGCAGGCGTGATGCTCGGCGGCGTCCTGCAGCTCGCGGTGCAGGTGCCGGCGCTGCGACGCGCCGGCGTCCTGCCGCGCATCGCGACAGGCGTCGCCGCCCTGCGTGCCGCCTGGGCGCACCCGGGCGTGCGCCGCATCCTGCGCCAGATGGCGCCGGCGCTGCTCGGCGTCTCGGTGGCGCAGATCTCGGTCCTCATCAACACCCAGATCGCCACCCACCAGGGCGTCGGCGCCGTGTCGTGGCTGGAGTACGCGGCGCGCTTGATGGAGTTTCCGACGGCGCTGCTCGGCGTCGCCGTCGGCTCGGTCCTCATCCCGCAACTGGCGGGTGCGCAGGGCCGCGGCGATGCCTCGACGTATTCCGGCCTGCTCGACTGGGGCTTGCGGCTGACACTGGTGCTCGCGCTGCCCTGCACGGTCGGGCTGCTCGTCTTTCCGGACGCGATCGTGGCGACGCTGTTCCAGCACGGGCGCTTCGATGCCGTCGCCGTCGGCCGCACGTCGGTCGCCCTGCAGGGGTACGGCGCCGGCCTGCTCGGCCTGATCGGCGTCAAGATCCTGGCGCCCGGCTTCTATGCCCGCCAGGACATGCGCACGCCCGTGAAGATCGCGATCGTCGTTCTCGTCCTCACCCAGGCGATGAACCTTGTCTTCGTGCCCTGGCTCGGCCACGCCGGCCTCGCCCTCTCGGTGAGCCTGGGCGCCGTCGTCAACGCGGCCTGGCTCTACACCGGGCTGCGGCGCGGCGGCTGGTATGCACCCGCCGCTGGATGGGGCCGCTTCATCGTCTCGGTCTCGCTGGCCGCCGCGCTCATGGGCGGCTTGCTCTTCGTCGCCGAAACGCGCATCGACTGGGTCGGCCTGGCCGACCGGCAGCTGCTGCGCATTGCCTGGCTGAGCGCCTGCATCGCGGCGGCGGCGCTCGTCTACTTCGGCGTCCTGTTCGCCGCCGGGCTGCGGCCGCGCGATTTCCGGCGCAGCGGCTGACGAGACGCGAGCAGGACGGACCACCTTCATCCAATCCCTGACGCCGGCGTCGCGGCGGCGCCCGGGGCGCACGGCCGACGTCGTGAAGAGGCCCTAAACTTCTCCGATGCCGGGCCCCCTGCTGCTGCATCCACCGACCGCCCTGGAGTACTTTTCCTCCCTGGTGGAGGAAGACGACAGCCTGTCGTTGCTCGAGGCGGCCATTGCCATCGCCCAGGACGAGCATCCCGAGCTCGACACGCAGTCGGTGCTGTCCGAGATCGACGGCCTGGCGGCGCGCCTGAAAGCCCGCATTCCCGCCGATGCCGTGGCGATCCAGCGGCTGCGCTGGCTGAACCGCTTCTTCTTCCAGGAGCTCGGCTTCGCCGGCAACGTCAACGACTACTACGACCCGGACAACAGCTACGTCCATCTCGTCCTGAAAACGCGGCGCGGCATCCCGATCTCGCTGGCGCTCATCTACATCGAGCTCGCCACCCAGCTCGGCCTGGTCGCGAGCGGCATCTCCTTTCCCGGCCACTTCCTGGTCAAGATGCGCATGCCCCAGGGCGAGGTCGTGATCGATCCGTTCACCGGCCAGTCCCTGTCGCGCGACGCCCTCGATGCCTTGCTCGTTCCGTACCGCGCCGGCCAGGGCCTGCCGGGCACGGGACAGGTGCCGCTCGCCCTCTTCCTGCAGAGCGCCTCGCCGCGCGACGTGCTCGCCCGCATGCTGCGCAACCTGAAGGAGATCCACGGCCGCGCCGAGGCCTGGATCCGGCTTGTCGCGGTACTGCACCGGCTCGTCATCCTGCTGCCCGACGCCTGGGAGGAGCGGCGCGACCGCGGTCTCGCCTACGCGCGGCTGGGTGCGCACGAAGCCGCGGTCGACGACCTGGCGACGTACCTCCAGCACCGGCCGGGCGCCGCCGACCGCGACGCCATTGCCGAGCGGGTGAGGGAGCTCGGCCGGGGACGCTCGCCGCACCTCCACTGATGGCGCTGACTGCCGCGCAGCGCCGCGCCCTCAACTGGCTCGCGCTCGGCCTCGTGCTGGGCGTGGCGCTGTGGCTGCTCGGGCCGGTGCTGACGCCGTTCGCGATCGGCGCCGTGCTGGCCTACGCGCTGCACCCCGCAGTCGAGCACCTGGCGCGGCGGCGCGTGCCGCGGGTGGCCGCGGTCATGCTCGTCGAGGCCGGTGCGATCGTCGCCCTGGCCGCGCTGGTGCTGCTCATCGTACCGATCCTGTCGAAGGAGCTGCCCCTGCTGCGCGACCAGCTGCCGCAGCTCATCGAGCGCCTCGACACCCACGTCACGCCCTGGCTGGCGCAGATGGGCATCCACGTCGAGCTCGATCCGGCCAGCCTCAGGCGCGTCGTCGTCGACTATCTCGACGCCAACTGGGGCGAATCGATCGCCGCGGCGCTGGCGTCGGCGCGCATCGGCGGCAGCATCGTGGTGGCGATGGTTGGCTACGTGGTCCTGATTCCCGTCGTCCTCTTCTTCCTTCTGATCGACTGGCCCGTGTACATCCGACG
Organism: Burkholderiales bacterium; assembly: GCA_038225015.1. Lineage (GTDB taxonomy): Bacteria > Pseudomonadota > Gammaproteobacteria > Burkholderiales > Burkholderiaceae_C > Schlegelella_A. The sequence continues at coordinate 8,042 of JBBRFB010000039.1, read as the reverse complement.
TGCCGTCGAGCTGGTGCCGCCGCGCCTGCGCGGCTCGGTCGCCGCCTTCACCGCCGATTGCGATGCCGTGCTCGGCCAGTACCTGCGTGGCCAGCTGCTCGTCATGCTGATGATGGCCGCCTTCTACAGCGTCGGGCTGGCCCTCTTCGGCTTCGAGCTGGCGGTGCCGGTCGGCGTGTTCACGGGCCTCGCGATCTTCGTTCCGTACGTCGGCTTCGGCATCGGTCTGCTGCTGGCCCTGCTCGCGGGGGCGCTTCAGTTCAGCGGCTTCTACGGCCCGATCGCGGTGTTCGTCGTCTACGGCATCGGCCAGGTCACCGAGGGCCTGTTCCTGACGCCGCGCATGGTCGGCAAGCGCATCGGCATGAGCCCGCTCACGGTGATCTTCGCGCTGTTCGCGTTCGGGCACCTGTTCGGCTTCGTCGGCGTCCTCGTGGCCCTGCCGGTGAGCGCGCTCGTCGCGGTGGCCGCGGCGCGCCTGCGCGCCGGCTACACGCGCAGCAGCCTGTACACGGGATGAAGCAGATCCCGCTGGCGATCGGACTCGATGCGGAGCGGACGTTCGAGAACTTCCTCCCCGGACCGAACGCCGCCGCCGTCGCGCATCTCGTCGGCCTCGAGCCCGGCGCGCCGCCGGGCTACCTGTGGGGGCCGCCGGGGAGCGGCAAGTCGCACCTGCTGAACGCGGTGATCCGGCGTGCCCGCGACCGCGGCCAGCGGGCCGCCTACTTCGCCGCGGCGCGGCCGGCGCCGTGGCCGCAGGAGGAGCCCGCCGACTGGCTGATCCTCGACGACTGCGATGCCTTCGACGCCGCGCAACAGCAGGCGGCGTTCTCGCTGTTCGTCGACGCGACCGGGCGCAGCGCCGGCATCCTGGCCGCCGGCAAGCTGCCGCCGGTCGACATGGCCGTGCGCGAGGACCTGCGCACGCGGCTAGGCTGGGGCCATGTCTTCGCCCTCCTGCCGCTCGGGGAAGCGGAGACGCGTGCGGCGCTTCGGCGCGAGGCCGACCACCGCGGCACCTTCCTCTCGGACGAGGTGATGGACTATCTGCTGACCCGATTCGCCCGCGACCTGAAGCACCTGACGGCGCAGCTCGATCGCCTCGACGCCTTCTCGCTCGCGACCAAGCGGGCGATCACGGTGCCGCTGCTCAAGCAGATGCTGGCCGAGGAGGACGCGTCGTGACGCGCTCGGGCCTGCCGCCGGCTGGCCTGCCTGCGGCCGGCGCCGATCCGGCTCGGAAGGGTCGCCGCGGCGCGGCGGGCCCGGCTGCTCTCTGCCTGTTCGATCTCGACCACACGCTTCTGCCGATCGACAGCGACCATGCCTGGTGCGACTTCATGGTCGGCCAGGGCTGGGTCGACGGCACCGAGTTTCGCCGCGGCAACGACGCCTTCTACGCCGACTACCTCGCCGGCCGGCTCGACATCGCCGCCTACGTTGCCTTCGCGACCGCGCCGATGCGCCACCGCGGCGCCGCCGAGCTCGCCGAGGCGCACGCGCGATTCATGCGCGAAGTGATCGCGCCCGTCATTCTTCCGGCTGCGCTCGATCTCGTCGCCGCCCATCGCGACGGTGGCGACCTCATCGCCCTCGTCACCTCGACCAGCGATTTCGTCGTCGAGCCGATCGCCCGCGCCTTCGGCATCGACGCCGTGGTCGCCACCGTTCTGGAGCGCGACGCGGAGGGCGCGCCGACCGGCCGGATACTCGGCGAGCCGAGCTACCGCGCCGGCAAGGTCGCGCGTGTCGGACAATGGCTGCTGGCGGGCCATTCCGACTGGTCCGATTTCGAGCGGATCACGGTCTACAGCGACTCGTCGAACGACCTGCCGCTGCTCGAGCGGGCGACCGACCCGGTCGCCACCAACCCTTCTGCCGAGCTCGAGGCTGTGGCCCACGAGCGCGGCTGGCGCATCCTCAAGCTCTTTCCATGATCAAGACATTCATCGACAAGCTCCTCGGCCGGCCCGCTTCGGGCCCGACGCGTCACCGTGCCGGCAAGCGCGTGGAGGTGGCCAAGGCGGGGCACGGTATCGACGTCAAGCTCGTCGAGGCGAACGCCGTCAAGGTGGTGAAGACGCTCGCCGACGCCGGCCACGAGGCCTACATCGTCGGCGGCGCGGTGCGCGACCTGCTGGTCGGGCTGCGCCCGAAGGACTTCGACGTCGCCACCGACGCGACACCCGAGCAGGTGAAGGCGCTGTTTCGCCGCGCCTTCATCATCGGCCGGCGCTTTCGCATCGTTCACGTCGTCTTCGGCCGCGGTCGTCAGGATGGTGGTCACGCCGAGGTGATCGAGGTCTCGACCTTCCGGGCCACGCTCGACGCCGCCGCTGCCGAGCAGGTGAGCGGCAACGAGAAGAGCTCGCGCAGCGCGCTCGGCGGCAAGACGAGCGTCGTCGACGCCAGCGGCCGGGTCTTGCGCGACAACGTCTGGGGCCCGCAGATCGAGGACGCCGCGCGACGCGACTTCACCGTCAACGCGATGTACTACGACCCGCTGCGCGAGGTCGTCGTCGACTACCACCACGGCATCAAGGACGTGCAGAAGAAGCTGCTGCGCATGATCGGCGACCCTGAGGCGCGCTACCGTGAAGATCCCGTGCGCATCATCCGCGCCGTCCGTTTCGCCGCCAAGCTCGGCTTCACGGTCGAGGCGAAGACCCGGGCGCCGATCCGCGAGATGGCGGCACTGCTCGACAACGTGCCGCCGTCGCGCACGTTCGACGAGATGATCAAGCTGCTGCAGACCGGGCATGCGCTGGCCAGCATCGTCGAGTTGAAGAAGCTCGGCCTGCATCGGGGCGTCTTTCCCGTCCTCGACGTCGCCCTCGACGAGGTCGAGCGGCACGACGGCCGCGAGCAGTTCGTGCGCCTGGCGCTGGCCGACACCGATGCACGTGTCGCCGCCGGCAAACCCGTGGCGCCGAGCTTCATGCTCGCATCGATGCTCTGGCACGACGTGCAGAACGGCTGGAAGAAGCGGCGCGACGACGGCGCGTCGCCGCACCAGGCTCTGCAGGACGCGATCGACGCCGCCTTCGACGCCCGCATCGGCGACATCTCCGGCCGCGGCCGCCTCGCTGCCGACATGCGCGAGATCTGGATGATGCAGCCGCGCCTCGAGCGCCGATCCACCAGCTCCGCGATGACGCTGCTCGATCAGCCGCGCTTTCGCGCCGGCCTCGACTTCCTCCGCCTGCGCGGCGAGGTCGGCGAGGCCGACCCGGCGCTCGCCCTGTGGTGGGAGTCGCTCTACTCGGGCAGCGACGACGAGCGCGCCCGGTTGCTCGAAGGAATCCGCGAGCAACGTGGCCCGCGCCGGGTGAAGAAGCCGGCGGCGCCGGGCGGGGCTGCCGAGGGCCGATCCGTCGATGCCGGCACCGCCCATACCGCGCCGGCCGATGGTTCGGCACGAGGCGAAGAACGGGACGGCGACGAATCCCCGGCCGACGCCGAGGTGGCGACCGACGAGGTCGGCGGGGCACCACGCAAGCGACGACGCCGCCGCCGCCGGCCCGCCGGGAGCGGCGACGCCGGCCCGGCCGGCGGCGACGCCTGACGTCTTGGTCGCCTCTGACCTACCGTGCCACGACGCCTTCGTGGGCCTCGGCTCGAACGTCGGCGACCGTCGCGCCTGGATCGGGTTCGCGGTACAGGCCCTTGCCGAGCTGCCCGACACCACCCTCGTCGCACGCTCGTCGCTCTACGAATCGGTGCCGCTGGGCACCGGCGGATCGGTGCTTCTCGGCGCCGGCGGCGGCGGCGATTACCTGAATGCCGTGGTGCACCTGCGCACCAGGCTCGAGCCGCTGCCGCTGCTCGGTGCGCTCCAGGCCATCGAACGGCGCGCCGGACGCGAACGCCCCTACGCCAATGCGCCGCGAACGCTCGACTGCGATCTGCTGCTCTGGGACGCGGCGGAAATCGAGCATCGCGAGCTGACGCTGCCGCATCCGCGCCTGTCCGAGCGTGCTTTCGTGCTGATGCCGCTCGCCGAGATCGCTCCGGGCATGGTGATCCCGCGGCTCGGGCCGGTGCAGGAACTGGTCGGCGCTGTCGCCGCGCAGCGCCTCGCTAAACTGGATTCATGACGACCACTCTTCCAGCGCCGCTGTGGACGGTGCTGCTGCTCGTCGGCTCGAACGTCTTCATGACCTTCGCCTGGTACGGGCATCTGCGCTATCTGGGGGGCCGGCCAGGCGCGGTGTGCTTCGTCTTCCGCACCGCATGAGCGCCGGCCTCGAACGCTTCCGGCACATTGCCATCGAAGGACCGATCGGTGCCGGCAAGACGACTCTGGCGGGAACACTTGCGGGGCGCCTAGGCGCCGGCCTGATGCTCGAGCAGCCGGCGGAGAACCCCTTTCTCAGCCGCTTCTACGAAGACATGGCCGGCTACGCCTTCCAGACCCAGCTGTTCTTCCTCTTCCAGCGGCAAAAGCAGGTGCAGGCGATCGCCCAGCCGAGCATGTTCAGCGATATCGTCGTCAGCGACTTCATGTTCGCCAAGGATGCGATCTTCGCCAAGCTGACCCTGAGCGACGACGAGCACCGCCTCTACGCGCAGATGTACGCGCCGATCGCGGCGCAACTGCGCGAGCCCGACCTCGTCGTCTGGCTGCAGGCCTCGCCGCAGTCGCTCCTCGGGCGGGTGCGCCAGCGCGCCATCGTGATCGAGCAGGACATCGACCTGCACTACCTCGCCCGCCTCGGCGAGGCGTATGCCGACTTCTTCGCGACCTACCAGGGCGCGCCGGTGTTCGCGGTCGACACGGAGGTCTTCAACCCGGCCGCCAGCGCCGCCGATGTCGACCGGCTGGTCGAGCGACTCGCCGCTTTCGACGGGCGCCGTGGCAGCTTCTCGACGCCTGTCGCCGGACCCTTCGCCTAGCGCGTTCACCAGCGCGTTCGCCCTGGACAGCTCGCATGCGGCGCGGCCAGGCCGACGCAGCCGCGGCGGGGCTTCAGCGGCTACCGACCACCGTGCCGATCTGCACCGCGATGCCGCTGGCGCCGGGCGCGACCGGAGCCGCCTCGCCGGCGAGGTCGCCCGGTTGCGGGATCGCATTGCCGCTCTTGCTGACGCGCGCACCGACGACGACCTCGGCGGCGCCCGACAAGCGCGCCGCCGGCGACATCGCCATGCTGTCGTCGAGCGTGAACGAGAGCGGCAGCTCGGCGACGGTCGCGCGCCGCACGGCGAGCGGCATCCGGCTGCCGGGAGCGCGGGCGAAGACGAAGACCGTGTCGCCGGGTGCGGTTTGGGCGGCGAGCCCGGGTGCAAGCGAGACGGTGCCGCTGACCGACTTGCCGGCCCCGATCGACGGGCCCGCTGGCGGCACCGCGGTCGCCCCGGCCTGTGCCGCCGGGGCGGGGCCGGGCGCGGCTGGCGCGAGTCCGGCCTTCTGCCGGGCTTCGGCGACGCTGGCCTCGACCTGCTGCACGACCTCGCTCCCGGGCGGCAGTGCTGCTGCGAGGCGTTGCCACTGCGCGGCCGCGCCGGCGTAATCGCCGCGGTCATAGGCCGCGGTGCCGGCCAGGGCGAGCGCCTTCGGATGGTGGGCATCGAGCGCCAGGGCGTGGGCGATCAACTCGTTCGATGCGGCGCTCTCCCGGCCGTCGTTGGCGGCGATCAGCACGTCGGCATAGTCTGCCAGGAGGCCCGGGCTCGAGGGCTGCAGCGCGATCGCCTTGGCGTAGGCGGGTGCCGCCTCGGCGAAGCGGCCGAGCACCGTGTAGGAGCGAGCCAGCATCGTCCAGCCCTCGGCGTCGCCGGGCCGCTCCTTCATGCGCGCGGCGAGCTGGTCGACCATCGCGGCGATCTGCTCCAGCTCGGTGGGCGTACCCGTGGGCTTGGCCGCCTCGCGGCCGGCCACGGCGGACGCCTGGCGAGCGTAGTCGGGCGAGCCCTTCCACAAGTAGCCCGAGACAGCGACCGCGACGACTGCAGCCGCCACGATCCCGACCAGGGTGGGCGACGGCCGCGCGGCCGTCGGCACCGACGCCGGGGAGATGGGTACCGACGCGGGCTCAGGCATGACGGGCCGCCGTGTCGTCGTCGGCGTCATCGTCGTCGGGCTCGAAGGCAGCGGCGGCCATGCGGCTGCGCCGGCGCAGGACCACGACGAGCACGCCGGCGCCGACCAGCAACATGGCCGCCGGGCCGAACCAGAGCAGCGCCGTCGTCGCCTTGAACGGCGGTCGGTACAGAACGAAGTCGCCGTAGCGCGCCGTCATGTAGGCGACGACCTCGCCGTCGCTCTTGCCCTGGCGCAGCAGCTCGCGTGTCTCGCGCCGAAGGTCGACGGCGAGCCCGGCATTCGAATCGGCGATCGTCTGGTTCTGGCAGACCAGGCAACGCAGCTCGGAGGTGATGCGCACCATGCGCGCCTCCAGGGCCGGGTCGTCGGCCTCGGGCCGGGCTTCCGCGGCGCCGACGGTGGCCGCGCAGGTGAGCAGCGCGAGCGTCGCCGCCGCGCGTCGCCAGCCTGCCGCGACGATGCGCCGCGTGTCAGGCATCGTTCTTGTTGAGCCGGGCGACGAGCGGCACGATCTTGGCCGCGATCACCTCCGGCGTGAGCGGGCCGATGTGCTTCATGCGGATGACGCCCGCCTTGTCGATGACGAAGGTCTCGGGCACGCCGTAGACGCCGAAGTCGATGCCGACCCGGCCGTCCTCGTCGGCGAGCGATTGCTCGTAGGGATTTCCGAAGCGGGCCAGCCAGGCGAGCGCATCGTTGCGCTGGTCCTTGTAGTCGAGACCGTAGATCGGCACGAGCTTGCGTTTGGCGAACTCGACCAGCACCGGGTGCTCCTCGCGACAGGCGACGCACCAGGAGGCCCAGACGTTGAGCAGCCAGACCTTGCCGCGCAGGTCGTCGCTGCCGATCGTCTGCGTCTGATCGTCCAGGCGCGAGAGTCGAAACGCCGGCGCCGGCTTGTCGATCAGCGGCGACGGCACCTCGCGCGGATCGAGCTTGAGGCCCACCGAGAGCATCACCGCCAGCGCCATGAAGGCCGCCAGCGGAATCAGGAACCAGAATCGCTTCATGCGGTCGCGGCCGCGCCCGCGGTGGCGCTCTGGCGCGCCCGGCCGCGGTAGCGCCGGTCGCTGGCCGCGATGCCGCCACCCAGCGCCATGACGAGGCAGCCGCCCCAGATCCAGTCGACGAAGGGCTTCAGGTAGACGCGCACGATCCAGGCGCCGCCGGCCAGCGGCTCGCCGAGCGAGACGTAGAGATCGCGGGTGAATCCGGTGTCGATGGCCGCTTCCGTGAGCGTCGTCTGCGTCGCCGCGTAGAAGCGCTTCTGCGGGTGCAGCGACGCGAGCAGCCGGCCGCCCTCGGTGACGTCGATCTGCCCCTCGGCGGCGCGGTAGTTCGGACCGGCGACGTCGCGTGTGCCGCGAAAGGTGAAGACCATGCCGGCGATCTCGGTCGTGTCGCCGATCTCCATCTTGACGTCGCGCTCGACCTGGCTCGTCTTCACCATCGTGACGCCGAAGATGAAGACGGCGATGCCGAGGTGGGCGACCATCATGCCGACGATCGATCGCGGCACCTGTCGCGCCCGGTGCGCGATGCTCGAGCGAACGCCACCGGCCGGCCGGAGCCGTTCGACGAGGTCGGTGCCGATGGAGGCGACGATCCATGCTGCCATCGCCAGGCCGAGCACGCCGACGACGCCGACGTTGCCGTGCAGCCAGGCGATCGCCAGTGCCGCGACGACGGCGACGCCGGCGGCCCAGCGCAAGCGCGTCGCCAGGTCGGGCAGCGACGTTTCCTTCCAGCGTGCCAGTGGCCCGACGCCCATCAGGAACACCAGCGGCGCGAGCAGCGGCACGAACACGGTGTCGAAGTACGGCGGCCCGACCGAGATCTTGCCGAGGCCGAGCGCGTCGAGGGCGAGCGGATAGAGCGTGCCGAGCAGCACCGCGCCGCAGGCGACGACGAGGAGCACGTTGTTGGCGAGCAGCAGCGTCTCGCGCGACAGCAGCGCGAAGCGGGCGCCCAGGCCGACGCTGGGCGCGCGCCA
>JBBRFB010000038.1:0-23117 GCA_038225015.1 Burkholderiales bacterium | reverse complement strand
ATGCGCATCGACCACGCTTTCTCGTGGGAGGCGCCGCTCTCCGCGCACGGCCTGATGCACACGGTGATCACGAACGCCAGCCGCGGCGACCCCTATCGCCTCGACACGCTCATGATCTTCATGGCCAACATGGCATGGAACTCGACCATGAACACGGTGGCCGTGCGCGAGATGCTCAACGCGAAGCACGCCGACGGCGACTACCAGATCCCTTTCCTCGTCGTCTGTGACGCGTTCCAGAGCGAGACCGTGGCGTTCGCCGACCTCGTTCTGCCCGACACCACCTATCTCGAGCGCCACGACGTGATGAGCATGCTCGACCGGCCGATCTCCGAGTTCGAAGGCCCGGTCGACTCGGTGCGGGTACCGGTCGTGCCGCCGACGGGCGAGTGCCGGCCGTTCCAGGAAGTGATCGTCGAGCTGGCGTCACGGCTGAAGCTGCCGGCCTTCACCACCGCCGAGGGCGGCCGCAAGTTCAAGGACTACCCCGACTTCGTCGTCAACTTCGAGGCGCAGCCGGGAATCGGTTTTCTCATGGGCTGGCGCGGGAAGGACGGCTCCGAGCACCTGCGCGGGGCACCGAACCCGAAGCAGTGGGAGATGTACGCGGCCAACAACTGCGTCTTCCAGCACCACCTTCCGGAGTCGATGCACTTCATGCGCAACTGGAACCGCGAGTACCTCGACTTCGCCATGGCCCATGGCTGGCGGCAGAAGAACGACGTCATCCAGCTGCAGCTCTATTCCGACACCCTGCAGAGCTTTCGCCTCGCCGCGCAAGGCAAGACCCACGGCCGGCAACCGCCCGAGCACCTGCGCGAGCGCATCGACACCTATTTCGATCCACTGCCGTTCTGGTATCCGCCGCTCGAGACGGCAGCGACCGACACCGCGGCCTACCCGCTCGCCGCCATCACGCAGCGGCCGATGGCGATGTACCACTCGTGGGACTCGCAGAACGCGTGGCTGCGCCAGATCCACAGCCACAACTACCTGCACGTGAATCCGCTCACTGCCGCGGGCGCCGGCATCGCCGATGGCGGCTGGTGCTGGGCCGAGAGCCCCTGGGGCCGGGTGCGCTGCATGCTGCGCACCAGCGAGGCGGTGGAGCCGGGCACGGTGTGGACGTGGAACGCGATCGGCAAGGCCGATGGCGCCTGGCAGCTCGCACCGGGGGCCGACGAGGCGAGGAAGGGGTTCCTCCTCAACCACCTCATCACCGACGAGCTGCCGCAGCCCGGCGGCCGCACGATCAGCAACTCCGACCCGGTCACCGGCCAGGCCGGCTGGTACGACGTTCGCGTTCGTCTCCGGCCGGCCGAGCCCGAGGAAGCCGCGATCACGTGGCCGCAGATGGCGACCGTGCCGGCGGCGCCCGGCGTCCTCGGCAAGCACCCGCCCGGGGCCGCCGACGTCGCCTACTTCGCCGGCGAGGCGCGGCGATGATCGACTGGCTGAAGGGCATGCTGCAGTCGAATGCGCTCGCCGAGGCGCCGGCGCGCAGCGCGTCGGCGCGGGCCGCGCACGGCGCCGGCACCGCGACGACGATCGATCCGGCGAGCATCGGCACCGACCACGGGCCGTCGCAGACGCTGGCCCGCCAGCTCGCGCTCGTCATCGACCTCAACGTCTGCGTCGGCTGCCATGCCTGCGTCACGTCGTGCAAGGAATGGAACACCTCGGGCTCGGCCGGGCCGCTGGTCGACGAGAACGCCTACTCGGCGAATCCCACCGGGACCTTCTTCAACCGCGTGCAGACCTACGAGACCGGCGTCTTTCCGGCGACCGAGACGATCCACTTCCCGAAGAGCTGCCTGCACTGCGAGGAGCCGCCGTGCGTGCCCGTGTGCCCGACCGGCGCGAGCTACAAGCGGGCCGAGGACGGCATCGTCCTGGTCGACTACGACAAGTGCATCGGGTGCAAGTACTGCGCCTGGGCCTGCCCGTACGGCGCCCGCGAGATCGACGAGGAGCGCCAGGTGATGACCAAGTGCACCCTCTGCGTCGATCGCATCTACGACGACAGGCTCGACGCGCACGACCGCCAGCCGGCCTGCGTCAACGCCTGCCCGACCGGTGCGCGCCTCTTCGGCGACGTCAAGGACCCCGACTCCGAAGTCTCGATCGCGATCCGCGAGCGCGGTGGCTATTCGCTGATGCCCGAGTGGGACACCAAGCCGGCCAACCAGTACCTGCCGCGGCGGCCGACGCCGGCCGTCGGGGCGACGAGCCCGCTGCCTTCGGCGCGCGACAAGGCATGAGCGCCGCGGTGCGTGCAAGCGCTTCCGGCGGGGCGGCGCGATGAATCCGGCGTTCTCCGTCGTCTTCTTCACCACCCTCGCCGGTGCCGCGCAGGGCCTCGTCGTGGCGCTGGCCGTGGCGCTGCTCGGCGGTATCGCGATGGCCCCGGGTTTCGTCGCCCTCGTGCTGCCCGTCGCCGCGGCGCTCCTCGTCCTCGGTCTCGGTGCCTCGTTCTTCCACCTCGGCCGGCCGGGGCGCGCCTGGCGGTCAGCGGCGATGTGGCGCACGTCGTGGATGTCGCGCGAGGTCATCGTGCTGCCGGCCTTCATCGGCCTCGTCATCGTCTGGTGGCTCGCCGTCACCCTGGACGGGCCGCCGTTCTGGACCCGCGTCGCCTTGCCGCTGGCCGCGCTCGTGCTGGCGGTGCTGCTCTGGCTCTGCACCGCCATGATCTATGCGTGCCTGCGCTTCATCGAGGAATGGGCCCACCCGCTCACCTTCGTCAACTTCGTCCTCATCGGCCTGTCGTCGGGCTTCATGCTGGCGGCGGCGCTCGCGGCCTCCGCCGGCGAGCGGGGCTTCGTGCGCGCGATCGCGCCAGCCGTGCTGATTGCCACCGTCGTGGCGGCGGCGGCGCGATGGCTCGCCCTGAGACGCAATGCCGGGCTGCGCCACCGCTCGACCCTGCAGACGGCGACCGGCATCCGGTCACCGTCGCTGGTGCAGAAGTCGATGGGCATGTCGGCGGGATCGTTCAACACCCGGGAGTTCTTCCACCGCGCGTCGCTCGCCACCCTCGGGCACGTGAAGCTCGCGCTCGCGACGCTCGGCTACGCGTTGCCGGCGGCGCTCGCCGCATGGGGCCTCGGTGCGGGCGACGCGGCGTGGCCCTGGGTGCTCGCCGTCGTCGTGCAGGCGCCCGGGCTCGTCGCCGACCGCTGGTTCTTCCTCGCCCAGGCGCGGCATCCGCAGAATCTCTACTACCAGGTCGTCTCCTGACCGGCGACGGGCTTCGCATCCAGGCGCCAGCGGCACGTCGGCCAGCCGTCGCCGCGGTGGACGATTCGAGACAAAACGGACGCTGGCCGCCTTGGCCCGAGGCCCCCGCGATGCGATACTTTCGCCGCCTGCCCCCTACCTGAGGCAGCTTGCCGCCGACATCCCAACGTGCACGGAGCTTCTCGCCCATGACTGAATCCACGCCTTCGATTCGCCGCCGCCAGTTGCTCGCGGGCAGCGCGAGCGCGATCGCCGCTGCCGGCCTCACGGGACTGTCCGGCCGCGCCGTGGCGCAGTCCGCCACTGCTTCGGCAGCGAAGCCGCTTCCCGCGTACGCCACGTTCAAGGACCCGAGCGCCGTCATCGTGCACAGCTCGAACACCATCGAGACCAAGCGCAGCGCCTTCGGCACCAGCGTCATCACGCCGGCCGAGCAGCTGTACGTTCGCAACAACGTGGCGCCGCCCGACGCGTCGATCTTGGCTGATCGCGATGCCTGGCAGGTCTCGATCGAAGGCGTGCGCACACCGCGCACCTTGAGCGTCGGCGAGCTGAAGACGATGGGCATCGAGACGGTGGCCATGGTGCTGCAGTGCTCGGGCAACGGCCGCGGCTTCTTCCAGCACAAGACCAGCGGTACGCAGTGGCAGGTCGGCGCCGCCGGCTGCGTCATCTGGAGCGGCGTGCCGGTGCGCTACGTCGTCGCCGCGCTCGGCGGGCCGGTCGCCGGCATGAACTACCTCACCGGCACGGGCGGCGAGAAGCTGCCGGCCGGCATCGATCCGCTCACCGTCATCGTCGAGCGCTCGCTGCCGCTCCAGGCGATGGACCATGCCCTCCTGGCCTGGGAGATGAACGGCTCGCCGATTCCGCTGGCGCATGGAGGCCCGCTGCGCCTCGTCGTGCCCGGCTACCAGGGGGTCAACAACATCAAGTACGTGAAGCGGGTCGCGTTCACGCCGGCCGAGACGAAGGCGGCGATCATGGATCATCGCTACCGCCTGGCGCCGATCGGCGGCAAGGCGACGTCGGCGATGCCGTCGGTACTCGGCTTGACGGTGAAGTCGTTCGTCACCTCGCCGAGCGGCGACATGACCGAGAAGGCGGGCACGATCTACGTGACCGGCGTCGCCTTCAGCGGCGGCTCGCCGATCAAGCGGGTCGAGGTCTCGAGCGACGGCGGCAAGACCTGGATGGATGCGTCGTTCATCGGCCCCGACCTCGGCCCCTTCGCCTGGCGCCAGTTCGCCCTGCCGCTGAAGATGGCGCCCGGCAACTACGTCGTCACGAGCCGCGCCACCGACGCGGCGGGCAATGTGCAGCCGCAGCTGCGCATGGAAAACGCCGCCGGCTACGCCAACTCGAGCTGGGCCGACCACGCGGTCAAGGTCGCCGTTGCCTAGGCGCGGCGTTGCCGCCGCGGCGTTTGCCGGCGCCCTCGCGGGCACCGGGCCGTCGCTGGCGGCCGACGAAGGCAAGGCCCTCTTCACGGGCGGCGCGGTTCCGGCCTGCGCTATCTGCCATACGTTGAAGGACGCCGGTGCCACTGGCGCCGTCGGCCCGGTGCTCGATGACCTGAAGCCCGACGCCGCGCGCGTCGTCTCGGTGCTGAAGACGGGCGTCGGCGCGATGCCTTCCTATCAGGCCACGCTCACCGAGGCTCAGATCCAGGCTATCGCCCGCTACGTGTCGACGGCGAGCGGCGGCGCCAAGTAGCGCCCCGCCGGAAGCCGCCGTCGTGCGGCGGCGCAGATCTTCTGCCGCTCGCCGCGGCGCCGACTCGGCGCCGATGCTTCTCGTGGCCGAGCAACGCGAACTGCACACCATCCTGAGGGAAAGCCCCTACGCGCTGGCCCCACGGTCGGCCGTGCCGGCCCTTCCACCCAGCCCGCCGAGCAGGCACAGTCGGCGCCTGTGACAGCAGCGTCGCATCGGCGCGTGTCCCTTCAACCTCAAACGGAGTAGCCCATGAGTCTGCCAAGAATCTCGACCCGAAACTTCCTGAAATGGGCGGCTGCGTCGGCGCTCGCCGTGGTCGCCTCGAGCGCCGCCGCTCAGGACAAGGAAGTGACCATCGCGCACCAGGACATGCTCGACCCGTATCGCATCGTCATGGAGTCGGGCGAGCTCGAGAAGACCACCGGCTACAAGATCAACTGGCGCATGTTCGGCGGCGGCGGTGACGTGATCCGCGCCATGGCCTCCGGCGACGTCCAGGTCGGCGAGGTCGGCTCGGCGGGGATCACCGCGGCGGCGAGCCAGGGGCAGGACATCAAGCTGTTCTGGATCCTCGACGACATCGCCGACGCCGAGGCCCTGGTCGTGCGCAAAGGCAGCGGCATCAACAGCGTCAAGGACCTCAAGGGCAAGCGAGTGGCGACGCCGTTCGTCTCGACCTCGCACTACCAGTTGATGGCGGAGCTGAAGTCGGTCGGCGTCGATCCCGCGTCGGTGACGGTGATGAACATGCGCCCGCCTGAGATCGCCGCCGCCTGGGAGCGGGGCGACATCGACGCCACCTTCATCTGGGACCCGGTGCTCTCCAGGGTCAAAGCCAACGGCAAGGTCATCGCGACCTCGGGTTCGATCGGCAAGAAGGGCTATCCGACCTTCGACGGATTCGTCGCTCGCTCCGACTGGGCGGCGAAGAACGAGGTCTTCATGGTCGCTTTCGTGAAGGCGCTTGCCAAGGCGGACGCGCAGTACCGCGCCAACGCGGCCAAGTGGACGGCCGACTCGCCGGAGGTGAAGGCGGTCGCCAAATGGACCAAGGCCGACGCGAAGAACGTTCCCGCGGCGATGAAGCTCTATCGCTTCCCGACGCTCGCCGAGCAGGTGTCACCGGCGTGGCTCGGCGGCGGCGCCGCCAAGGCGATGACGAACACGGCCGTCTTCCTGAAGGAACAAGGCCGGATCCAGGAAGTGAAGTCGAACTACGGCGACTTCGTCACCTCGAAGTACGTCAAGGAAGCGATGGGCAAGTGAAGGGAGCGTCGTGCCGACCCTCGACATCCGTGGCCTGACGGTCAACTACGCCGTCAAGGGCGGCACCCTGCAGGCCCTGGCCACGGTCGACCTGAAGATGCAGGGCGGCGACTTCGTCGTCGCCCTCGGCGCTTCGGGCTGCGGCAAGACGACGCTGCTCAACTGCATCGCCGGCTTTCTGCCTCCCTCGAGCGGCGAGATCCTGCTCGACGGCCGGCCGGTCGTCGGCCCGGGCGCCGATCGCGGCGTGGTCTTCCAGAAGCATGCGCTGATGCCCTGGCTCTCGGTGCGCGACAACGTGGCCCTGGGGCCGCGCATGCGCGGCGTCGGCAACGCCGAGCGCTGCCGCATCGCCGACGAGAAGCTGGCGCTCGTCGGCCTCGAGCAATTCGCCGAGCGGGCCGTGTACGAGCTCTCGGGCGGATTGCAGCAGCGCGTCGGCATCGCCCGCGCGCTCGCCAGCGACCCGGCCGTGCTGTTGATGGACGAGCCGATGGGCGCGCTCGACGCCTTCACCCGCGAGCAGGTGCAGGAGATCCTCCTGCGCGCCTGGGAGGCGTCGCACAAGATGGTCTTCTTCATCACCCACTCGGTCGAGGAGGCGCTCTTCCTGGCCACGCGCCTCATCGTCATGAGCCCGAGCCCGGGCCGCATCTCGCACGTCTACGACGACATGCCGTTCTCGCGCGAGTTCCTCTCGCACGGCGATGCGCGCAAGGTGAAGTCGGAGCCCGAGTTCATCCGTCTGCGCGAGGAGGTGCTGGCCATCGTCCACCATCGCGAGCCGCTCGCCGAGGCCGCCTGATGCCCGATATCGACGCCGCGGCAGCCAGCGTCGTCGAGATTCCGTCACCGGTTGCCGTGCCGCCGTCGGCGGCGACGGGCGCGCCACTCAGGACGAGCAGGTTCAAGGTGCCGGGCGAAGGCTCGAGCGTGACGATCAGCATCGTCACCGTCCTCGTGCTGCTGGCGCTCTGGTTCCTGGTCACCAACATGGGCTGGGTGAAGCCGCTCTTCCTGCCGTCGCCGCAGGCGGTGGGCGAACAATTCTATCTCTACCTCACGGGTCAGGCGAACGACCAGCCGCTCTGGAAGCACTTCGCAGCCAGCATGTTCCGCGTCTTCACGGCCTTCTTCTTCGCCTGCATCACGGCGATTCCGGTCGGTATCGCCATGGGCATGAGCCGCGTCGCGCGCGGCATCTTCGATCCGCCGCTCGAGTTCTACCGGCCGCTGCCGCCGCTCGCCTACCTGCCGCTGATCATCATCTGGTTCGGCATCGACGAGCTGCCGAAGGTGCTGCTCATCTTCCTGAGCTGCTTCGCGCCGCTCGCGCTTGCCGCCCGCGCCGGCATGAAGAGCGCGTCGCAGGAGCAGATCAACGCCGCCTACTCCATGGGAGCCAGCTACGCGCAGATCATCCGCCACGTCATCCTGCCGGCGGCGCTGCCCGACATCCTGATCGGCATGCGCATCGCGATCGGCTTCGGCTGGACGACACTGGTCGCCGCCGAGATGGTGGCCGCCAGCGTCGGCCTCGGCCAGATGGTGCTCAACGCCTCCAACTTCCTTCGCACCGACATCGTCGTCATGGGTATCGTCGTCATCGGTGTCGTGGCCTACCTGTTCGACCTGCTCATGCGCTGGGTCGAACGCAAGCTCGTGCCCTGGAAGGGTCGAATGTGATCGTCGCCGTGGGAAAGGCCATGAACGCGCCGACGCAGACGGTGAAGGCCGCCTGCTGATCGAGGACGGGCGGAACGTGAGACGCCGGCGTGCCGGCGTGGCGAGGGACAATCGGTGCCGATGACCGACTTCGCCATCCGTCTCTTCGGGCCCTGGATCCGCTCGGTCGACCGCAGGACGATGCGCGCCGACGGCATCGCCGGGCTGCTCGGCGCGCTGCTGGTGCTGCCTCAGGGCTTCGCCTTCGCGACGCTGGCCGGGTTGCCGCCGCAGTACGGCCTCTACACGGCGATCGTGCCGTGCGTGATCGCCGCGCTGTTCGGCTCGAGCCACCACGTCGTCTCGGGGCCGACGAACGCCAACTCGCTGGCCCTCTTCGCCACCCTGGCGCCGCTGGCGCTGGTCGGCTCGGCCACCTACATCCAGCTGGCGCTGGCGGTGACGGTGATCGTCGGCATCATGCAGTTCCTGATCGGCGCGTTGCGGCTCGGCGCGATCGCGAACTTCATCTCTCCCGCAGCCCTGCGCGGCTTCATGAGCGGCGCCGCGGCGCTGATCGTGCTGCACTCGCTGACCGACCTGCTCGGCCTCACCGCGCCGACGTCGCACGGCCTCGTCGTCTTGCTGGAATACATCGGCGAGCATGCCCGCGACGTTGCCCCGGCGGCGTTCGGCGTCGGCCTCTTCACGATCGTCGTCTCCGTCGTGGTTCGCCGCTGGTTGCCCCGCTGGCCGTACATGCTCACCGGGCTGGTCGCAGGCACGGCCTTCGCGGCGCTGCTCAACGAGTTCGTGTTCCGCTCGCCGGCCGACCCCAACTGGATCGCCGTCGTCGGGCCGATCCCGGCGATCTGGCCGCAGCTGCACTGGCCCAACGTCGAGCTGCGGTCGATCCCGGACCTGGTCGGCATTTCTTTCGCGCTGACGATCGTCGCCCTCGGCCAGTCGATCTCGATCGCCAAGGCGGTCGCCGAGCGCTCCGGCCAGCAGATCGACGCCAACCGCGAATTCCGCGGCCAGGGGCTGTCGAACATGGTCGGCGGCTTCTTCTCGTCGTACGTGTCATGCGGCTCGCTCAACCGCTCGATGCCCAACTACGAGTCCGGCGCCAGGACGCCGCTCGCGGCGGTGTTTGCCTCGGCTTGGCTGTTGCTGCTGATCGCCGCCAGCTCGTCTCTCTTGGCGCTGATTCCGATGTCGGCGATCGCCGGCCTGCTGATGCTCATCTCGTGGACGCTGTTCGACTGGCCGAACTGGGCCCGGCTCTGGCGGTCGAGCCACAGCGACTTCGCGATCGCCGCGGTCACCTTCGTCGCGACGGTCACGATCCGCATCGAGATGGCGATCCTGCTCGGCACGATCCTGTCGCTCGTCGTCTACCTCTACCGGACCTCGAAGCCGGCGGTTCGCGTCATGGGGTTCGACAGTGGCCGGGCGGGCCGCAGCCTCGTCGTCCGCGCCGACGCGAAGTCGCCTCTCGACGAATGTCCGCAGCTGAAGATGATCCGAATGGAGGGCGAGGTCTACTTCGGCGCCGTCCCTTGGGTCGACGACCAGTTGCGTGACCTGCGGGCGCCGCACGGCTCGGCCAAGCACCTGCTGGTGATGGCCAAGAGCATGAACCGCATCGACGTGCCGGCTGCCGACATGTGGCGCAACGAGTTGCACGTGCGCCGCGGCAACGGCGGCGACCTGTACTTCCACCGGCCGCGCGCCCCGGTGATGCAGCAGTGGCAGAAGCTCGGTTTCATCAAGGAACTCGGCGTCGACCACATCTTCCCCGACAAGAGCATCGCCATCGCCACGATCTTCGACCGGCTCGATCGCGCCATCTGCTCGCATTGCACGGTGCGCGTCTTCACCGAATGCCACAAGCTGCCGTGGCCCGTGCCGCCCTACGTGCCCGAGGGCAGCGTACCTCGCCCCGAGGAGCCGGCGCCGCAGTCGCCGGAGTCCGTCGCGTCGGTGACGACCCCCGCGGCCGAGCCCGCGCCGCAGCCGGCCGCTGCTCAGAGCGACATGCGCTGAAGCTGGGGCTCACGGTCGAACCACGGGTGTTTCAACGCCGCGCCGGTGACGGCGGCGATCGGCGCCAAGATCGTCATCGATCTCGCCTTTCACGTCGGCTCGGTGCACGTGTATCGGCGCTGGATCGGCGATGCCGGGCAGGCCAGTCTCGGCGCGGGTCTCCTCGCCGCACTGGCCGAGCCCTTCTCGTTCCAGTTGCTTGCGCCACGCCGGCGCCGCGCTCGGCTGGGTGGCCTTCCTGACTGGACGGCGAAGCTGGGGCGGCAGAGCCGGTTCGGCGTCGCTTCCACTCCTGGCGCGGCGCCCGGCACCGGTGAGCCGCCGGCCTGAGCCATCGATCACAGGACGTGCCGGCAATGAGCGCGCAGGACGTCTTCGGGTCGCGGGATGCCTCAGGTGTGACTACCTCCCGATCGCCTTTTCGACCTTCTTCGCCCATTGTTTCAGACGGGGCACCTTCCGTCGCAGGCTCTCGATCGACATGCGCACGGTAGGCGCATGAACCGAAATGGTGGCGCAAATCTCATCCGTGTCATCGCGCACGGGTAGCGCAATCGCCACCATCCCGTCGATGAATTCCTCGTCGTCCAGCGCGTATCCGGACTTCCGGATAGTTTCGAGCTCGGTCTCGAACCGTCGACGGTCCACGATCGTCTTGAGCGTGATCTTCTCGAAGGCAAGCCGATCGAGCAACGAGGCTCGGGCGTGCGGCTTCATCAGCGCGAGAAAAAGCTTGCCGCTTGCGCAGCAATGGATCGGAATGTGGTTGCCGATATCGAGCGTGAGCCGCAGCGGCCAGCGCGCCTCGACGCGGTCGAGGTAGACGATCTCGGTGCCGTCCAGCGTGGTGAGGTTGCAGGTCTCACCGACTTCGTCTGCCATGCCGGCCAGGACGGCGTGCCGCAGACCTTGCTCGTAGCGGCTCGTCAGGGCGTCGAATGCGAGCTTGCGGAAGACCGGGCCGATGGTGAACATGCCCGGTTCGAAGTCGCGACTAAGAAAACCGGCGCTGGTCAAGAACGCGCATATGCGATGAACCGTCGGCTTCGAGAGCCCTGTAGCCGCCGCGATCTGAGCTAGCGACGCCTTGCCGGACGAGCCGGTGACGATGGCCAGAATCTCGAGCGCACGCAGTGAGGCGGGCGTCTCCATCGCGTCGTCGCGACCCTTCGACATCATCGTGGGAACTGGACTCCGCAAGGACACGGGTCGAGTCTCGGCACGCTTTGGCGACTTCATGGTGGGGGAGGCGTTTGGCACAGGGTATTTTCTAATGATTCGTTAGATTTTTGAATGCTAGGATAAATTCATCGTCAGCAGGCATGACGTGTGGGAACGCATGATGGCACGCGACATCTCTGGCAGCGAAGCATTGGTCGAGGCCCTTCGCATCGAGGGCGTTTCCTACATCAGCGGGATCGTCGGCTCGGCGTTCATGGACCCGCTCGATCTGTTCCCCGCGGCAGGGATACGCTTCATTCAGGTCCGTCACGAGCAGAGTGCGGCGTTGATGGCCGAGGGCTACGGTCGGGCCACCGGAGTCCCGGGCGTATGCATCGGCCAGAACGGGCCGGGGATCACGAATCTGGTCACGGGCGTCGCCAGTGCCCAGCTGAACCACACGCCGATGGTGGTGCTCACGCCGGCGGTCCTTTCGAGCGCCATCAGCACGCGTGCCTTCCAGGAAGTGGACCAGATGCGGATGCTGGCTCCGCTCGTTTCCTGGCAGATGCAGGTTAACCGCCCGGATCGGATGTCAGAGGCGATTCGCGGCGCCTTCCGCGCCGCGACGGCCTTGCGCGGACCCGTGCAGGTCGACATTCCGCGCGATGCCTACTACGGAACCTGGCAGGAGGAAGCGCTCGAGCCGGCCAGGTACCGCACGAACGGCCGTTTCGGCGGCGCCGATCCGCAAGCCATCGCGCAAGCGGCGCGAGTGATCGGAGAGGCCCGCAAGATTGCGATTCTCGTCGGGCAGGGCGTCATCGACGCCGACGCCTGGCCAGCTGTCGTGCGACTCGCCGAACGACTGGGTGCGCCGGTGGCCTGCGTCTACCTGCACAACGACGCGTTTCCGGGCTCGCATCCCTTGGCGGTCGGGCCGATCGGCTACCAGGGCTCGCGGGCCGCAATGCGCCTGGTCTCCGATTCGGATGTCATCCTGGCGCTGGGCACGCGATTGAACGCGTTCGGTACCACGCCGCAGTACGGCATCGACTTCTTCCCCCGCGACGCCAAGCTGATTCACAACTCGCTGAATCCCCTGGATCTCGGCGCGTTGCGGCCGATCGAGGTGGGCTTGCTCGGCGACTGCGGCGCGGTGGCCGAGCAGCTGATCGAGGCGCTCGCCGGACAGGCGCTCAAGGTCGACCCCGCTGCGCGACGCGAACAGATCGACCGCGAGAAGGCCGACTGGGCAAGTTCCCTCGAGCGCATGTCGCACGAGACGGGCTCGCCGATCCACCCGCGCCGTGCCCTGTGGGAAGTGTCCCGTGCCGTCAGGCACATGGACCTCGCCGTGGTGGCCGACGTCGGCAACATCAGCGGGGCGGCCAACGCCTATTTCAGCGACTTCCGCTCGCCCCGCCGGTGGTTCGGCGCCGGCAGTCTGGGTGGCATCGGTGTCGGCTTTCCGACCGCCCTCGGCGTCAAGCTGGCTCAGCCCGATCTGCCCGTCCTGAGTCTCCAGGGCGACGGCGCATGGAGCATGACCTTGCAGGAAGTGATGACGGCGGTGCGCGAGAAGCTGAACGTCGTCACCGTGATCTTCGACAATCAGGTCTACGGCGCGGAGCGCCGCAACCAGTTCGACTTCTTCGGCGAACGCTACTTCTTCACCGACCTGCAGAACCCGTCCTTTGCCGAGGTGGCGAAAACCATGGGCGCGGTCGGCATCAGTGTGGAGCATCCCGATCAGATCGGCGATGCGTTGCGCCAGGCGTTCGCGGCCGATCGGCCGGTGGTGGTCGAGATCGCCACGGATCCGGCCATCCTCAACGAGCCGTACCGGCGCGACGCACTGCAGATGCCTAAACGCTCGCTCGCGAAATACCGGCAGGAAGACGCGTCGCGCTCATGAGCGTGCCTCCGATCGCGGCAGCCTACGACTACGTGGTCGTGGGAATGGGCACGGCGGGGGCGATCCTGGCCAGCAGACTCTCGGAGGAGTCGGCCGTTTCCGTCCTCGCTCTCGAGGCGGGGGAGAGCGACGGCGGCCTGTGGGAAAGCATTCCACTGGGCGTCGGTCGAACGCTGACCGACGACCGTCGCGTCTGGCGACAGCCTGTCCATCCCACCGGCTACCTGAAGGACCGGGTCATGGAATGGGCCAGCGGGCGAGGCATCGGCGGGTCGGCGTCCGTGAACGGCATGCTCTTCGTTCGCGGCCATCCGGCGCTTTATGACCGCTGGGCGCAATCTGCCGGCGACGACTGGAACTACGACCACTGCCTGCCCTATTTCCAGCGTCTGGAGGACTGCGATTTCGATGCTGGACGGCACCGGTCGCAGGGCGGTCCGATCGGCGTCCAGCGGGTGGAGGCGGATCCGGTGTCCGAAGCCTTTCTCGCCGCCTGTGCGAGTGCCGGCGTGCAACGCGGGGCCGACTACAACGATGCCTTGCCGGACGGCGCGTTCTATCTGCAGCTATCGGCCCGGCGGGGCCTGCGAAGCGGCGCGGGCACGGCCTATCTCGGGCCGGCGCGCGGGCGTTCGAACCTGCACCTGATCAAGGGTGGCACCGTCACGCGAGTCCTGACCGCGCAGGGAAGGGCAAACGGAGTGGAGTTCCTGCACGACGGGCGTCTGTACACCGTGAAGGCCGCCCGCGAAGTCATTCTGTGCGCGGGTGCGGTCCGCTCCCCCCAGCTTCTCGAGCTCTCGGGAATCGGCCGGCCCGCGGTGCTCGCCCGGCACGGCATCGGCCTGGTCCAGGCGATCGACCAGGTGGGCGAGAACCTGCAGGACCACTTCATGGCACGGATGTCCTTTCAGACGCCGCTGCGAGGCACGGTCAACTACATGCTCTCGCATTGGACGGCCGCGGCCCGGGAGCTTGCGCGATTCGCGTTTCAGCGGCGCGGACTCTTCGCGACAACGACACTCAAGTCGACCGCCTTCGTCCGCAGCGATCTCGAGCAGACGTTGCCCGACCTGCGTATTCAACTGGGCTTGCTCAGTTCGGAAGGGCGGATTCCGAAGGGGTCGGGCATCGACAGCGTCTCGTCGTTCCATATCGGTGCCTACGGGCTGTATCCGAAGTCGAGGGGGAGTGTCCATATCGAATCCGGCGAGCCCGGCAGACCGCCGCGCGTCGATCCCGGATACCTCGACGACGAAAGTGATCGTCACGTCCTTTTGGCCGGCATGCAGTGGATACGACGAATCTCTGCGCAAGAGTCGATGACGACCATCATCACCAAAGAGCTTCGACCCGGTCCGGACGTCAGCACGTCGGAGGCGCTTCTCGAGTACGCGGCCGCGACGGGCGACACCTGCTGGCATCCGGTCGGCACGTGTCGGATGGGCGCTGACGCCGCATCCGTGGTCGATCCGGCGTGTCGCGTCCGCGGCGTCAGTCATCTGAGGGTGGTCGACGCGTCGGTGATTCCGTTCCTTACGAGCAGCAATACCAACGTGCCTGTCATGATGCTGGCCGAGCGCGCTGCCGACCTGATCAGGAACACCTGGGGATCGAAGCAGCCCGATCGCCAGCGCGCGGAAGAGCTCGCCTCGTGAACCCGACGAATGCCTTTCGACGGGCGTCTCTTGCCGGAGCGTTTGAGCCGTGACCGAAAACCGTTCGCCACCGTCGACCTTGCTCAGGGTGCTTCGCATCCTCGAGATGCCTACCGTCTTCATTGCCAAGATGGGCGCGTGGTTGATCCTGCCAATGACCGCGACGCTGGTTTACGAGGTCGTCGCCCGCTACATCTTCGACGCGCCGACGATCTGGGCGTACGACACCACGTACATGTTCGCCGGCACCTTGTTCATGCTCGGCTCCGCGTACGCGCTGCGCAACGGCAGTCACGTGCGGGCCGACTTCCTCCTCAGCGCGCTCAGCCCGCGCTGGCAGGCACTGGTCGATCTCGTCCTCTACCTGCTTGTCTATTTCCCGGTGATCGCGCTGTTCTTCACGACCAGTCTCACCTTCGCCACGCAATCCTGGCAGCAGCACGAGACCTATCCGCAGAGCCCCTGGCTGCCGATCATCTACCCGTTGAAGACCGTCATCCCCGTGACGTGCGTGCTGCTCTTTGTGCAAGGCCTGGCCGAGGTGCTCAAGGTCGTGTGGACGTTTCGTACCAACAAGCCGTTCGAGCGAGGCGAGTAGACAAGCATGTCCAATCCGGTTCTCGGCCTGGTCTCCCTGGTCATCGCGGTCTTCGGCGTCCTCACGGGATTTCCGATGGCCTTCGTGTTCATATTCGTCGCGCTGCTGTTCGGATTCATCGGGATCGGGCAACAGGTCTTCAACCTGCTGACGTACCAGTTCTTCTCGCTGATGACGAGCGTCGAACTGGCGGCGATTCCCTTGTTCCTGTTCATGGGCTACATCCTGGAGCAGTCGGGTCTGATGGACCGGATGTTCAGGGCTCTGCGCACGAGCCTGGGGGGAACCAAGGGGTCGCTCTACATCATCGTCCTCGTCATCGCCACCGTATTTGCCGCGGCCACCGGCATCGTTGGCGCGTCCGTGACGGTGCTCGGCGTGATGGCGGCGCCGACGATGATTCGAAGCGGCTACGACGTCCGGCTCTCGGCCGGCACCATCGCGGCCGGCGGGACGCTCGGAATCCTGATTCCGCCCAGCATCATGCTGATCGTCATGGGCCCGATGGTCGGCGTTCCGGTCTCGAACCTGTTCGCCGCGGCGATCGTGCCCGGCCTTCTGCTCGCAGGTCTCTACCTCGCCTACACCGTCATTCGTTGCCAGCTCAATCCGGCGCTCGGGCCGGTGCACGTGCACGAGGGACCCGTGCCGACGACGCGCGAGAAGGTACGCGAACTCGTGCTCGGCGTGATCCCGATCTCCGTCATTCTCATGGCGACTCTGGGACTCGTCATTGCCGGAGCTACGACGCCGACCGACGCGGCGGCGACAGGCGCATTCGCTGCGCTGGTGTTGACGCTCGTCCACGGACGTCTGAAGGGCAAGCACCTGAAGACGGCGGCATTCAGGACCATGGAGACCACCGCCTTCATCATGCTCCTGATCGGGGCCGCCAATTTCTTTGGCGCCGTCTTCGCTCGACTGGGCAGCGGCTCCCTGATCACGAGCTTTCTGATCGACCTTCCGGTTCCGCCGCTGGTGATGCTGTTTTTGATGCTGCTGCTGATCTTCGTGCTCGGCGGCCCGCTGGAATGGATACCTATCGTCCTGGTGGTGGTTCCAATTCTGCTGCCTGTTGTCAGGGATCTGGGCTTCGATATGCTGTGGTTCAGCATTCTTGTCGCCGTGACGTTGCAATCGTCCTGGTTGACGCCGCCACTGGCGTTGTCAGCATATTTTCTGAAAGGCGTCGTCCCGCAGTGGGACATGAAAGACATCTACCTCGGCATGTTGCAGTTCGTGGGACTGCAGTTCCTGGTGGTCGCCATTCTGGTCGCGTTCCCGGCCCTGGTGAGCTGGCTTCCGCGGCTGACCGGGTTGCAGTGATGCACTCATCGAGTCGGCGCCGGCTCCACATGTGACGAGGAGACTGCCATGAAACGAACATGAAGTCATCGCGGCAGTTCGCGTTTGCCGCCCAACCAAAGAGATCACGTGAAACCATGAAGGAGCAATCATGATCCGCAAGACAAGATCCATGCTGATGCGAATCTTCGCCGCGGTAGTCCCGCTATTTCTTCTCGTGCCGACGTTGACCCACGCCGCCAACGACAAGGTCTACAAGTTCTCGATGCAGACGGGCGTCCCGTCCGCGAGCTTGTACTTCAAGCTTCTGGAGAAGTTCTCGAAGCAGATCGACACCATGTCCAGCGGGCGTCTCAAGGCTGAGATCCTCCCGGCCGGCGCGGTGGTCGGCCCGTTCGAAATTCTGGATGCGGTCAGCAACGACGTCGTCAAGGCGGGCTACGCATGGCCGAACTACTGGTCGGGCAAGAACTCCGCATTCGTACTCTTTTCCAACGTCCCGGCCAGCACGGGCATGGATCAGAGCAGCTTCATCGCCTGGTACTACCGGGGCGGCGGCGACAAGCTCTACGACGAGTTGCTGCAGGACATCATGCACCTGAAGGTCAAGGTTCTGCTGGTTCACCCGATGGGGCCTGATCCGCTCGGCTGGTTCAAGAAACCCATCGAGAACATGGAGGACTTCGCCAAGTTCAAGTACCGTTCCCCTCCGGGCATTCCCGGCGAGACGTACAAGGGAATGGGCGTGGCCGCGGTCGGATTGCCGGGTGGCGAGATCGTGCCTGCGGCGCAGCGGGGCGTCATCGACGCCGCCGAGTGGATCGGCCCCGCCGACGACATGAATCTCGGACTGCAGAAGGTCTGGAAGTACTACTACCTGCAGGGGCTGCACCAGCAAAGCGACGTCGGTCAGATCGTGTTCAACAAGGGCTTCTGGGATTCGCTGCCTGCCGATCTGCAGGAGATCATGCGAGCCGCCGCAAAGGCCAACATGGCGGAGACCCTGGAAGCCAACATCTATGACAACGCGATGGCGTTGCGCCAGTTCGAGGAAAAGGACGGCGTCAAGGTATTGGACACACCGGCCGACTACTACCCGAAGTTCATTGCGGCGGAGCGCAAGGTCACGCAGGCCTACGCCGAGAAGAACCCGTTCTTCAAGAAGGTGCTGGATTCGCAGGTCGCGTTTGCGAAGATGGTGTATCCGTACCAGTCGCGCGTCCTCGGTCTCTACTTCAACATGCTCAACACCGCGCACGAGCAAGCTGCCAAGAAGTGATTTCCGGCAGGATGCTTAAGGAAGAGGCCCCAAGAGTTCTGGCGTCCCACCTCTGATCAGACGGCATCGACCTCCGCCGAGACTGCGGCGTCGACCCCGCGCCCCCGAACCGAGCGTCTTCTTCGACGCCTGGTCGGGGGCGCTTTCTCTGGCAAGACTCGCGCCCCCGCCCGAATCGGTCGGCGACCTGTCTCAGGCCGCGAGATCGATCAGCGCTCTCGTCACGCTGAGCGCGGCGACGACGATCAGGAGGTCGAGGACCCGGCGCCGGAAGGTGGTCGGCGAGGTGCCCGCGAAGAAGCGGCCGCCGACTGCGATGCCGGCCAGCATCGCCGGCGTCAGCCAGAGTGCCCACGCCAGCGTGGCGGGCCCGAGCAGCGGCGATGTGCCATGTGCGCCTGCTGGCACCAGCGCAGACCAGGCGAGCGCATAGAGGTCGGTGACGAGGAACAGGACGATGAGCGTGGCCCGCAGTGCCACCGGTGGCAGTCGTGACGTGCCGAGCAATACGGCGACCGCGATGCCGCCGATCGCGGCGATGCCGTTGGCGAGCCCGGCGATCGAGCCGACCGCGAAGCGCACCGCGCGCGTCGGCTCGAGATCGAAACTGCGGCCGCGACGCTGCAGCGCCGCGGCGGCGAGGAGCAGGGCGCCGATGACGAGGCGCAGCGGCGTCTCGGGCACCGACGCGAGCACGAGGATGCCGAGCGGGCTGAAGAGAGCGTTGCCGAGAACGAGCCAGCCGAGCCAGCGCCAGTCGACGTGGGGCAGGGCGCTCTTCAGCAGAGTGACGCTGGCGAGCACCTCGAGGATGAAGATCGCGGGAACGACCGATGCGGGCGCGACCAGCAGCGACAGGCCGGCGACGCTGACGGCCGAGAAGCCGAAGCCGGCGAAGCCGCGCACGATGCCGGCGAGAAAGACGATGCCGACGCCGGCGACGAGCACGGCGATGGCGACGGGCGGAAAGAGAGGCATCCCGCGACTGTGCCATTGCGACTGCCGCAGAATCGGCGTCGGCAAGGAGGAAGGACGTGAGACGCAAGAGGACGCACGTGAGCGACACGCCGGTGACGCCGTTGCTGCCACGCGCCGGCGGCGCGTTCACCGAGCATGCGCGGGCGCAGCCTGAGCCGGTGGAGAATCGGACGGCTCACGACTCCTTGCCATGACCGCCGTCACGCCGTTCTTCCCGCTGCTCGCCGGCCTCGCCGGCTACCTCGTCGGCTCCTTGTCGTTCGCCGTCATCGTCAGCCGGGCGATGGGCCTCGACGATCCGCGCACCTACGGCTCGGGCAACCCGGGCGCGACCAACGTGCTGCGCTCGGGCAGCAAGGCGGCGGCGGTGCTCACGCTCGGGCTGGACGTCTTCAAGGGGCTGCTGCCGGTGCTGGCCGCCCGCTGGGGTGCCGAGCGGCTCGGGCTGACGGGCGACGCCCTCGCCTGGAGCGCGGCGCTGGCGGGCCTCGGCGCCTTCATCGGCCATCTCTGGCCGCTCTACTTCCGCTTCAAGGGCGGCAAGGGCGTCGCCACCGCCGCCGGCGTGCTGCTCGGCCTCAACCCCTGGCTCGGCCTGGCGACGCTTCTCACCTGGCTCATCATCGCCGCGTTCTTCCGCTACTCGTCGCTGGCCTCGCTCGTCGCGGCCGCGTTCGCCCCGTTCTACCAGGTCCTCATCTGGGGCGGCGATCCGACGGTGGTCGCGATCGTCGTGATGTCGCTGCTGCTCGCCTGGCGCCACGCCGCCAACATCTCTCGCCTGCTGGCGGGCACCGAAAGCCGACTGGGCAAGAAGGCTGTGCGGTCCCGCCGGCATTGACGAGAGGCGTCGTGCCAGCCCACGTCGCCGTCAAGCGAGCAGCGCGAGAGGTGCGCGAGTTGACGGACCGCAGGCTCCGTCGAACGAGGGCCTGCAAACCGGACGCGCAGCGTCCGGTTTGCAGCTAGTAGCGCAGCCCCATCGATTCGCGCACGTCGCGCATCGTCTCGCGCGCCACGGTGCGCGCCCGCTCGGTGCCCACCTCGACGATCCGGTGCACCTGCTTCGGGTTGGCGAGATAGGACTCGGCGCGTTCCCGCCAGGGCACCTGCTCGCGCAGGATGGCGTCGATCACCGGCTGCTTGCAGTCGAGGCAGCCGATCGCCGCGGTCGTGCAGCCGTGCACCACCCAGGCCTTGGTCTCGTCGCTCGAGTAGACCTGGTGGAATTGCCAGACCGGGCACTTCTCGGGGTTGCCCGGATCGCTGCGGTGCACGCGGGCCGGGTCGGTCGGCATGCGGCGGATCTTCTTCGTCACCTCGGCGGGCTCCTCGCGCATCGTGATCGCATTGCCGTAGCTCTTGCTCATCTTCGCGCCGTCGAGGCCCGGCAGCTTCTTCACCTCGGTATGCAGCGCCTGCGGCTCGCGCAGGATCGTCTTGCCGGTGCCGCGCAGGTAGCCTTCGAGCCGCTCGCGGTCATCGGCACCGAGCGAGGCGCTGGCGGCGATGACCGCGCGGCCGCGCTCGAGCGCCGGCTGGCTGCCTTCTTCCTGAAAGGCCCGGCGGGCCGCCTCGAAGTTCTTCGCCGCGTCCTTGCCCAGCTTCTTCAGCACCGCCTGGGCGAGGGCATCGAAGTTCGGCTCGCGGCCGTAGAGATGATTGAACCGGCGGGCCACCTCGCGGGTGAGCTCGACGTGCGACGACTGGTCTTCGCCGACCGGCACCCAGGCCGCCTTGTACATCAGGATGTCGGCCGCCTGCAGAAGGGGGTAGCCGAGGAAGCCGTAGGTGGCGAGGTCGCGGTCGCGGAGCTTGTCGATCTGGTCCTTGTAGGTCGGCACGCGCTCGAGCCAGCCGAGCGGCGTGCCCATCGCCAGCAGGAGGAACAACTCGGCGTGCTCGGGCAGGCGGCTCTGGATGAAGATCGTCGAGCGCTCCGGGTCGATGCCCGCGGCGAGCCAGTCGACGACCATGTCGTAGACGCTCTTCTCGATGACGCCGCGCTCCTCGTAGTGCGTGGTGAGGGCATGCCAGTCGGCGACGAAGTAGAAGCACTCGTAGGCGTCCTGCAGACGCACCCAGTTCTTCAGCGCCCCGTGGTAGTGGCCGAGGTGCATCGCCCCGGTCGGGCGCATGCCCGAGAGAACGCGTTCGCGCGCGACAGGCGCAACGCCGCTTGTCGTCGAATCAGGGTCGCTCATGGCGCTCGCATCGGCAAAGCGACTGATTGTAGGTTTCGTGCGCCGGCCGGCCGATACACTTTGCACCCGATGAAGAACGTCGTCATCCTGATCTCGGGCCGCGGCTCGAACATGGAGGCGATCGTGCGCGCCTGCGCCGA
Source organism: Burkholderiales bacterium (assembly GCA_038225015.1). Taxonomy (GTDB): domain Bacteria; phylum Pseudomonadota; class Gammaproteobacteria; order Burkholderiales; family Burkholderiaceae_C; genus Schlegelella_A. The sequence goes on along the minus strand of JBBRFB010000038.1, from coordinate 1,937 downwards.
CGAGGGCTGGCCGGCGCGAATCGCCGCCGTGCTCAGCAACCGCGCAGATGCGCCGGGCCTGGGCTTCGCCCGCGACCACGGCATCGAGACAGCGGTCGTGGAACACGCCGCGTTCGCCTCGCGGGAGTCGTTCGATGCCGCACTGGCAGTGGCGATCGATCGTTTCGACCCCGACGTCGTCGCGCTGGCCGGCTTCATGCGCATCCTGACTCCCAGCTTCGTGCAGCGCTTCGACGGTCGCCTGATCAACATCCATCCCTCGCTGCTGCCGTCGTTTCCCGGCCTCGGCACGCACCGGCGGGCGATCGAAGCCGGCTGCAAGGTCGCCGGGGCCAGTGTCCATTTCGTCACCGCCGATCTCGACCATGGTCCCATCGTCGGCCAGGCGGTGGTGCCGGTTCTTGCCGACGACACCGAAAAGACGCTGGCGGCGCGCGTGCTGGCTCAGGAACACGTGCTGTACCCGCGTGCCATCGGCTGGCTGGTCGAGGGCTCGCTCGAGCGCCGGGGCGGACTCGTCCGCCACCGCGGTGGCGCATCGCAACTGCTGATGCAGACGGCTTAAGCTTCTGTCGGCTGCGGCCATCGTCTTCACGGCGACGTCGACCGTCTGGGACGCGGCCGCGCTCGTGAAGGACAAGCAGAGCGCGAGACGGGGCCCAAGGATAATCTCGGCGATGCATCCGAACGCCTTGCTCGTCGCTGCGACCGAGCTCGTGCGTCGCGTCCTCCGCTTCGAGCAGCCGGCAGATCGCGTCGTCGCCGACTACTTTCGCGAGTCGCGCGCTCCGCGGTCGCGGGAGCGGCAGGTGCTGGCCGACACGGCCTATGCGGTGCTGCGCCAGTGGCCTCTGTTTTGCCACCTCGCGGCGTCCGGCAGCGGCGATCCCGAACGCCGGCTCGTGCTGCTGGCGTGGCAAGGTGGGCCGAGCGTGCTGCACGCAGCGCTGGGCGAGCGTGAGGCGGCGTGGCTCGCGACTGCCGAGGCGGCGCGCCGCGTGGAGGCGCTGCCCGACGAGTTGCGCCACAACCTCCCGGTCTGGCTGGCCGAGCGCCTGCAACGCCTGCTGGGCGCCGAGTTCTGGCCGTGGGTCGAGAGCGTATCGACCCCGGCGCCGCTCGATCTGCGCGTGAACGACGTGCGCTCGAGCGTCAAGAAGGCGCTGGCCGCCCTCCGCTCGGCTTCGATCGTGGCCGAGCCGACACCGTATTCGCCGCTCGGCCTGCGCGTCGTCGGCAAGCCGGCGCTGGCCGGACTGGACGTTTTCGTCGACGGCTCCGTCGAGGTGCAGGACGAGGGCAGCCAGCTGCTCGCGCTGCTGACCGGCGCGCGACGCGGCGAGATCGTGGTCGACTTCTGCGCCGGTGCCGGCGGCAAGACGCTCGCCCTCGGCGCGCAGATGAGGAACACCGGCCGGCTCTATGCCCTCGATGTGTCCGGGCACCGGCTCGCCCAGCTGGCGCCGCGACTGGCCCGCAGCGGCCTCGGCAATGTCCACCCGATGCAGATCGCGCACGAGCGCGACGACCGCCTCGAGCGGCTGGCCGGCAAGGCCGACCGGGTCCTGGTCGACGTGCCCTGCACGGGGCTCGGCACCTTGCGCAGGAGTCCCGACCTGAAGTGGCGCACGTCGCAGGCCCAACTGGTCGAGCTCGGCGAACGCCAGCCGGCCATCCTCGGCGCCGCCGCCCGGCTCGTCGCACCCGGCGGGCGGCTCGTCTACGCCACCTGCAGCCCGCTCGTCGAGGAGAACGAAGACGTCGCTCGCGCGTTCGACGCCGCCGCCACCGGCCGTTTCGTCCGCCGCCACGCGCTCGACGACCTGCGGCGGGCTCGCGTCCGTGCCGCCGATACGCTCGTGAGCGGTGACGACCTGCGGCTGTGGACGCACCGCCACGGCACGGATTGTTTTTTCGCCGCCGTCTGGCAGCGCGCT
>JBBRFB010000037.1:0-23170 GCA_038225015.1 Burkholderiales bacterium | reverse complement strand
CGCTTTGCCCACGGCAGGTTGACGAGCGTGTCGATGTAGTTGCGAACGACCGTGGCCTCGGCAGACATCGGCGACATCAGCTTCAGCTTCTTGAATTCGGCGTCGACCTTCTTCTTTGCCTCCTTCGGCAGCTTGGCGGCGATGATCTTCTTTTCGAGCTCCTCCATGTCGGCGCCTTCTTCGCCGTCGCCGAGTTCCTTCTGGATCGCCTTGACCTGTTCGTTCAGGTAGTACTCGCGCTGGCTCTTTTCCATCTGCCGCTTGACACGGCCGCGGATGCGCTTCTCCACCTGAAGGATGTCGACTTCGTGCTCGAGCTGCTCGAGCAGCTTCTCGAGACGCTTGTCGACGCCGATGAGGTCGAGCACGGCCTGCTTGCTCTCGAGCTTGAGCGGCAGGTGCGCGGCGATGGTGTCGGCCAGGCGGCCGGCGTCGTCGATGCCGCCGATAGAGGTCAGGATCTCGGGCGGGATCTTCTTGTTGAGCTTGACATACTGGTCGAACTGCTGGGTCACGGCCCGCCGCAGCGCCTCGACTTCGCTCTTCGTCTCGGTTTCCGGCGGCACCGGGGTGACCTCGGAGACGAAATACTCGCCGTTGTCGACGATGCCGTGCGTGGTCGCGCGTTGCACGCCTTCGACCAGCACCTTCACCGTGCCGTCGGGGAGCTTCAGCATCTGCAGGATGGACGAGACGCAGCCGACCTCGAACATGTCGTCGGGCTTGGGCTCGTCCTTGCCGGCGGCCTTCTGGGCGACCAGCATGATCTGGCGGCCGGCCTCCATGGCCACTTCCAGCGCCTTGATCGACTTGGGGCGACCGACAAACAAAGGGATGACCATGTGCGGGAAGACGACGACGTCGCGCAGCGGCAGGAGCGGCAGCGTGATCTTCTCGGCGGGCAGAACGGCGTGACCGGACATCTTGGAAATCCTCTCTTTCTCAGGTCGATGTAGTGACCGAGAGTGCGATTTAAAGGGGGTGCCGGTCGTCGGGAGGCCGGCGCGAGAGGAAACTGCCCGAACGGCGAGCGCCGGGCGAACGGGGCATCAGGCGCTGTACTTGGCCGGCTCGCGGTACACGAGCAGGGGCTTGGCCTCGTCCTGGATCGTGTGTTCGTCGAGAACGACCTTGGCAACGCCGTCGAGCGTGGGCAGTTCGAACATGGTGTCGATCAGGGACTGCTCCATGATCGAACGCAGGCCCCGGGCACCGATCTTTCGCGCCAGCGCCTTCTTGGCGATGGCGGTCAGCGCCGACGGCCGGATCTCGAGCTCGACGCTGTCCATCGCGAAGAGCTTCTGGTATTGCTTGACGAGCGCGTTCTTCGGCTCGGTGAGGATGCGCACGAGCGCGTCCTCGGTGAGCTCGCCGAGCGTCGCGACGACCGGCAGCCGGCCGACGAGCTCGGGGATGAGGCCGAACTTGATCAGATCCTCGGGCTCGACTTCGCGAAAGATCTCCGAGACCCGCTTTTCCGACTTGGTATGCACCGTCGCGGAAAAGCCGATGCCCGACTTCTCGGACCGGTTCTGGATGACCTTCTCCAGGCCGTCGAAGGCGCCGCCGCAGATGAACAGGATGTTCGTCGTGTCGATCTGCAGGAAGTCCTGATTGGGATGCTTGCGCCCGCCTTGGGGCGGCACGCTCGCCATCGTTCCCTCGACCAGCTTCAGCAGCGCCTGCTGGACTCCCTCGCCAGACACATCGCGCGTGATCGACGGGTTGTCTGCCTTCCTGCTGATCTTGTCGATCTCGTCGATGTAGACGATGCCCCGCTGCGCCTTCTCGACGTCGTAGCCGCAGTTCTGCAGCAGCTTCTGGATGATGTTCTCGACGTCCTCGCCGACGTAGCCGGCTTCGGTGAGGGTGGTCGCGTCGGCGATCACGAACGGCACGTTCAGCAGCCGGGCCAGGGTCTGGGCGAGGAGCGTCTTGCCGGAGCCGGTCGGCCCGATGAGCAGAATGTTGCTCTTCGAGAGTTCGATCTCGTCCTTCGTTCGGCTCATGTGCTTGAGCCGCTTGTAGTGGTTGTAGACGGCGACCGACAGCGTTCGCTTGGCGATCTCCTGGCCGATCACGTACTGGTCGAGGCTTTCCTTGATCTCGCTCGGGATCGGCAGGTCCGACTTGGCCGACTTCGGATCGACGGCATCGACCGGGACCTCGTCGCGGATGATGTCGTTGCACAGTTCGATGCACTCGTCGCAGATGAACACCGACGGTCCGGCGATCAGCTTCTTCACCTCGTGCTGGCTCTTGCCGCAGAACGAGCAGTAGAGAACCTTTTCGCTCGAAGAGCCTTTTTTCTCGGCCATAGAAGTGTCGGTGCGTAGCGGTGGCGAGAGGACGACGCGCGATCAATGATAGTGGAAAAGAAAACAGGCCCTTCATGGGGAAAAGGGCCCGTATCCGAGCGTTGTTGCGAGCCCACGCCCGCCGGCGCGGGACCCCGCGTCCAGAGGGTCAGCGAGACTCGGCGGGGGCGCCGCGCTCCCTCAGCACCTGGTCGATCAGCCCGTAGGCCTTCGATTCCTCGGCATCCATGAAGAAATCACGTTCCATGTCGGCACGAATCTTCTCGATCGGCTGGCCGGTGCGCTCGGCATAGATCTTGTTGAGCTGCTCGCGCGTCTTCAGGATCTCGCGAGCGTGGATCTCGATGTCGGTGGCCTGGCCCTGGGCGCCGCCCGAGGGCTGGTGAACCATGACGCGCGAGTTCGGCAGCGCGAAGCGCTTGCCCTTGGCGCCGGCCATCAGCAGGAACGAGCCCATGCTCGCGGCGATGCCCATGCACAGCGTCGACACGTCGGGCTTGATGAACTGCATGGTGTCGAAGATCGACAGCCCCGCGCTCACCGACCCACCAGGCGAATTGATGTAGAGGTGGATGTCCTTGTCGGGGTTCTCGCTCTCGAGGAAGAGCATCTGCGCCACCACCAGGTTGGCCGTCTGGTCGTTGACGGGGCCGACGAGGAAGATCAGCCGCTCGCGCAGCAGCCGGCTGTAGATGTCGTAGGCGCGTTCGCCGCGACCCGAGGTTTCGATGACGATGGGCACCATGCCCAGGCCTTCCGTGTGCAGCGCGCTCATTGGGTGTTCCGTTTGCTCATGGTCTCGACCGAAGATCGAGACCGATTATGTGATGGCAAGAGCCGGCCGCGACGGCTCGCCCTGCCCGTTCGGCCAGCGCCCGGTTCGCCGCGATCAGCCGGCCATGAGTTCGTCGAAAGGCACCGTCTTCGCGGTAATCTTGGCGCGCTCGAGCACGTAGCTGGCGACGTTGTTCTCCACCACCACCGCCTCGACCTCGGCCATCCGCTGCCGATCGCTCAGGTACCAGCGCATCACGTCGCCCGGCTTCTCGTAGCTCTGAGATAGCTCCTCGATGTGCGCCTGCAGCTGATCGGGCTTGGCCTGCAGCCCCTGGCTGCGGACCAGCTCGCCGACGACCAGTCCCAGGCGCACGCGCCGCTCGGCCTGGCCCTGGAACATCTCGGTCGGCAGCGCCGCCGTGTCGGCGTCCTTCATGCCGCGTTTCTTCAGGTCGGCGCGCATCTGTTCGACCATGTGCTCGATCTCGGCCGAGACCAGCGCCTTCGGCACTTCGAGTTCGGCGACCTTGACCAGCGCATCCATGACGCTGGCCTTGTTGCGGGCCTGGAGGCGGAACTTCACTTCGCGCTCGAGGTTCTTGCGCACGTCGGCACGCAGCGCGTCGACGGTGCCACCGGCGATGCCCAGCGCCTTCGCGAGCGACTCGTCGACGTCGGGCAGATGCTGGGCCTCGATCTTCTTCAGCGTGACGGTGAAGTCGGCTTCCTTGCCGGCGACGTCCTTGCCCTGGTAGTCGGCCGGGAACTGCAGCGGGAAAGTCTTCGAGTCGCCCGTCTTCATGCCGCGCACGGCGCTGTCGAACTGCTCGAGCATCTGCCCCTCGCCGATCACGAACTGGAAGCCGTCGGCCTTGCCGCCGTCGAATGCGACGCCGTCGACGGTGCCGGCGAAGTCGATCGTGACGCGGTCGCCCACCGCCGCTGGCTCGCTGGCCGGACGCTGCTGGAACGTGCGCCGCTGCTTCCTCAGGATCTCGATCGTCTTGTCGATCGCTTCGTCGCCCACCTCGGTGCTGATGCGCTCGACCTCTGACTGGCCGAGATCGCCGACCTTGACTTCGGGATAGACCTCGAAGGTGGCGTCGAACGCGACCTCGCCCTCCGGCGCATCGGCCTTCTCGGTGATGCGGGGCGGCCCGGCGACGCGCAGCTTGGCCTCGTTGACGGCGTCGGAAAAGACCTTGCCGACCTTGTCGTTGAGCACCTCGCTGTGCACCGAATACCCGTAACGCTGGGCGACCACGCTCATCGGGACCTTGCCCGGGCGAAAGCCGTCGGCGCGAACCGTGCGGGAGAGACGGCGCAGGCGCGACTCGACCTCGGAAGTGATCGTCGCCGCCGGCAGCGACAGGGTGATGCGGCGCTCGAGCTTGTCGAGCGTTTCTACCTGGACGGACATGTCGTTCTTGCTTTCCTGATGTCTGGTGCGCGGGGTCGGACTCGAACCGACACGCCGGTGAAGGCGTCAGGACCTAAACCTGGTGCGTCTACCAATTTCGCCACCCGCGCGAGAGGCACCCGCGCCGCGAGGCGTGGCGCCGGGTGAACCGCGTAGTTTAACGGCACGGTTCGCCTGACACGCCTGGCCCTGCGGGACGCGGAGGCAACCCCTTCGACCCCGTGGCGCGGCTGCATGGAGAATCGCCCGGGTGGGCGTCGATCACTACGAGAACTTCCCGGTCGCGTCGTGGCTGTGCCCGCCGCGGCTGCGCCCGCCCATCGCCGCCATCTATGCGTTCGCCCGCACCGCCGACGACCTTGCCGACGAAGGCGATGCCGCGCCTGCCGAACGGCTGGCGGCGCTCGCCGACTACCGGCGCGACCTGGACTCGGTCGTCGCCGGGCGGCCGGCATCAGCGCGCTGGGGCGACGTGTTCACACCGCTGGCGGCGGCGATCCGGGCTCACGAGCTGCCGGCCGAGCCGCTCGCCGACCTGCTCGACGCCTTCGCGCAGGACGTGGTCAAGACACGCTATGCCGACCGCGTCGAGCTCCTCGACTACTGCCGGCGCTCGGCGGAACCCGTCGGGCGGCTCCTTCTGCACCTCTACGGCATCGTCGACGAGGCGTCCCGGCGCCGCTCCGATGCCGTCTGCAGCGCCTTGCAGCTGGCCAATTTCTGGCAGGACCTCGGCGTCGACACCACGCGCGGCCGGCTCTACGTGCCCGAGACCGATTGCCGACGGCACGGCGTCGAGCCGTCCGACCTGCTGGCCGGACGCGACAGCGCGGCGGCGCACGTGCTGGTTCGCGAACTCGTGCGCTGGACGCGCGAGCGCATGCAGAGCGGTGCCGGCCTCGTTCACGACGTGCCCGGCCGGGCCGGCTGGGAGCTTCGACTCGTCGTCCAGGGCGGCCTGCGCATCCTCGAGCGCGTCGAGCGGATGGACGGCGCCACGCTGCTCGCGCGCCCCAGGCTCGGCTGGCGCGACGCCCCCGCGATCGCCTGGCGCGCTGTGCGCATGACGTCGGCACCGCGCCCCGCTGCCGACCACCCCGGGCACGCGACGTGAAGATGAAGCCCGCAGTAACGCCGCAGCAGTACGTGCAGGAGAAGGCGGCTGCCAGCGGCTCGAGCTTCTACTACGCGTTCCTGTTCCTGCCGCCGCCGCGGCGCGCCGCGATCACCGCGTTCTATGCGTTCTGCCGCGAGGTCGACGACGTCGCCGACGAGGTCAGCGACCCGGGTGTCGCCGCCACCAAGCTGGCCTGGTGGCGAAGCGAGGTGGCGGCCACGTTCGCCGGCCATCCGACCCATCCGGCGACCCGCGCGCTCCTGCCGCACGCCGGCGACTACGGCATCGAGGCGAAGCACCTGCTGGCCGTGATCGAAGGCTGCCAGATGGACCTCGATCAGTCGCGCTACCTCGACTTCGCCAACCTGGCGCGCTACTGCGACCTGGTCGCGGGTGTCGTCGGCGAGGTCGCCGCGAACATCTTCGGTCGAACCGAAGCGTCGACAGTCGCCTACGCGCACGAGCTCGGGCTGGCGATGCAGCTGACCAACATCATCCGCGACGTCGGCGACGACGCCCGCCGCGGCCGCATCTACCTGCCGATGGACGAGCTGCGCCGGTTCGACGTGAAGGCGGCCGAGCTGCTCGAACGCCGCTACAGCGATCGGTTCACGGCCCTCATGACCTTCCAGGCGACCCGCGCCCACCAGTGCTACGAGCAGGCTCTGGCCCGGCTCGCCGACGCCGACCGGAAGGCGCAGAAGCCCGGACTGATGATGGCCAACATCTATCGCAGCCTCCTGCGCGAGATCGAGGCCGACGGCTTTCACGTGCTGCACCAGCGCATCTCGCTGACGCCGATCAGGAAGCTCTGGATCGCCATGCGCACGAACTGGCGCGGCCGCTAGTGGCCGCAGGCCGGTCGATCGCGGTGATCGGAGCGGGCTGGGCCGGGCTGACGGCAGCCGTCGAATGCACTGGCCGCGGCCAGCGGGTCACCCTGTACGAGATGGCGCCGCAAGCGGGAGGTCGGGCCCGCGACATCGCCGGCGAAGGCGGAGCGCTCGACAACGGGCAACACATCTGTATCGGCGCCTACACGGAAACGCTGCGCCTGCTGGCCGCCGTCGGCGTCGACGGGGGCGCCGCCTTCCTGCGACTGCCGCTGACGCTCGTCGGCGCCGACGGCCGCGGCCTGCGCCTCGGCCCGGGCCGCCCGGCACCGGCGTTCGCGCGCGCCGTGCTCGGCCGCGGCGGCTGGCCGCTGGCCGATCGCCTGAGGCTGCTGGCGACGGCCGCCGGCTGGTGGTGGCACGGCTTTCGCTGCGACCCGCAGTGGACGGTGGCTCGCCTGGCGGCATCGTTGCCCGACATCGTTCGCCGCGAGCTCGTCGAGCCGCTCTGCGTCGCCGCACTGAATACGCCAGCCGGCGCAGCGAGCGCCACGGTCTTCCTTCGCGTGCTGAAGGACGCGCTCGGCACCGGCCCTGGGTCGTCCGATCTCCTCCTGCCCCGCCTCGGCCTGGGCGCCTTGCTGCCGGCGCCGGCCGTCGCCGCCCTGCGCACCGCTGGCGCCGACATCCGGCTCGGACACCGCGTCGACGCCATCGTGCGCGAGGGCTCCGGCTGGCGAGTCGACGGGGTGTCGTTCGATGGCGTCGTGATGGCGGCGAGTGCCGTCGAGGCGGCACGCCTCGCCGCCCCCCACAACCCGGCCTGGTCGGCGCGGGCCGCCGCACTGCGCTACGAGCCGATCGTCACCGTCTACATGCAGGCGCCCGGCGTCCGTCTCGCCGAGCCGATGCTCGCCTTGCGCAGCGACGAGCGACGCCCGGCGCAGTTTGTGTTCGACCGCGGACGCCTCGGTGGCGCGCAGGGCCTGCTCGCCTTCGTCGCGAGCGGGGCCGCGCTCTGGGTCGAGCGCGGGCTGGCCGCGGTCGAGGAAGCAACCCTGGCGCAGGCCCGCGAAGTGCTCGCCAGTGGTCATCTCGCGGGGTCGATGCGCATCCTGCGAACCATCGTCGAGAAGCGAGCGACCTTCGCCTGCACGCCGCTGCTCGAACGACCCGCGGCGGCAATCGCTCCTGGCCTGGTGGCGGCCGGCGACTTCGTCGAAGGGCCCTATCCGGCGACGCTGGAAGGTGCCGTACGCAGCGGCGTCGAAGCGGCGCGAAGCATGCTGGCGGCGTGAAGGTGAGAGACAATCTCGTCATGCGGAAAGCTGACGATCGCACGATCACCATCCAGGTCCTGGAGCGGGCCTTCGGCCTGCTCGACCTGCTCGCCAACCACCAGGAGCCGGTGACGCTGAAGGCGATCAGCGAGCAGAGCGGCCTGCACCCGTCGACGGCGCACCGGATCCTCAACGACCTCACGATCGCCCGCTACGTCGACCGGCCCCAGGCCGGCAGCTACCGTCTCGGCATGCGTCTGCTCGAACTCGGCAACCTGGTGAAGGCGCGGCTCGACGTTCGCGACGCAGCGCTCGCGCCGATGCGCGAGCTGCACAAGCTGACCCATCAGCCGGTGAACCTCTCGATGCGCCAGGGCGACGAGATCGTCTATGTCGAGCGGACCTACAGCGAACGCTCCGGAATGCAGGTCGTGCGTGCGATCGGCGGCCGGGCGCCGCTGCACCTCACCTCGGTCGGCAAGCTCTTCCTCGCCCACGACGATCCGCAGCGGGTACGCGCCTACGCCGTCAGGACCGGACTCGCCGGCCATACCCGAAACAGCATCACCGAGCTCACCGCACTCGAACGCGAGCTGTCGCGGGTATCGCAATACGGCACGGCGCGCGACGACGAGGAGCTCGAGGTCGGCGTGCGGTGCATGGCCGCCGGCATCTTCGACGACCAGGGCAAGCTGGTGGCGGGCCTGTCGATCTCGGCGCCGGCCGACCAGCTGGAGGAATCCTGGCTCGACCGATTGCAGGCGACTGCCGCGCAGATCTCGTCGGCGCTCGGGCACCGCGCCTGAGACGCCGCCCCGGCCGTTTCCTAGAGCGCGGGCTTGTGCGCGCTGGTGAGCACCGCAGGCACCGATGGCACCGATGGCACCGAGTCGATGACCCAGCGGCGAACCCGCTCGGCGTCGCCGATGCGCGAATACTTCCCGGCGGAATCGAGGAAGACCATGATCAGGTGGCGGCCGGCCAGCTTGGTCTGCATCACGAGGCAGCGCCCCGCCTCGGTGATGTAGCCGGTCTTCTGCAGGCCGATGTCCCAGATCGGGCTCTTCACGAGGCCGTTGGTGTTGTGATACTGGACCTGGCGATTGCCGACCTCGACCTCGTATTCGAGCGACGTCGAGAGCTCGCGGATGATGCGGTGTTCGTGGGCGGCAGCGACCAGCGTGGCGAGGTCGCGCGCGCTCGACTGGTTCCGGCTCGACAGGCCGGTCGGCTCGACGTAGCGGGTGTCGTTCATGCCGAGCAGCCGAGCCCTGGCGTTCATCGCCTCGACGAAACGGGCGAGGCCACCGGGGTAGGTACGACCGAGCGCGTGGGCGGCACGGTTTTCCGACGACATCAGCGCCAGGTGCAGCATCTCCTCGCGGCGCAGCTCGGTGCCGACCTTCAGGCGGGAGCGGCTGCCCTTTTCGACGTCGATGTCATCGTCGGTGATGGTGATCGGCTCGTCGAGCGGCAGATTGGCTTCGGCGATCACCAAGGCCGTCATCAGCTTGGTCAGTGAGGCGATCGGCAACACCGCCTGCGAGTTCTTGCTGAACAGCACCTCGTGCGTGTCCTGGTCGAGAACCAGGGCCACGCTCGACTTCAGGTCGAGCGCATCGGCGTCGTCGTGCAGCCCGTAGACCTGCCCGAACGAAGGCCGCAACGGTTCGACCCGGCGTGCACTGGCGTGCCTCGACGAGCGGACGACGAGCTGCTGTCGAGCCCGTGCGGAGGCGGCGACCTTGCTCGACGCATGCGCCGACGCGTGACGCTTCTTCTGGGCTGCCGAGGCGCCGGCCGGCGCGAGGCCGATGGCTGCCGCGAGGCCGAGAAACACGCCGGCTGAGATGAGCTTGTGCATCGTCATGGGTCGGTTCGCTGGCAAAAGGCCGGGCCGAGTCTAGGTTACACAATGAAAACGCGCAAGATCAAAGACTTGCGCGTTGTTTCTAAAGTGCGACTCCGGACACGGAATCGCCCTTTTCGGCCCGCCGAGCGACCCTGGTTCTAACCCTGGGCGGCCACCCGCTCGACCTTGCTGTGCAGCTTGTTCAACGCCGCGAGATAGGCCTTGGCTGACGCGACGACGATGTCCGGGTCGGCGCCGACGCCGTTGACGACCCGCCCGCCGCGCTGCAACCGCACCGTCACCTCACCCTGCGATTCTGTGCTGCCCGAGGTGATGGCATTGACGGAATAGAGCAGCATTTCGGCGCCACTTGCGACCTTCGACTCGATCGCCTTGAGGCTCGCGTCGACCGGGCCGTCGCCATCGCTCGAGGCCTGATGCTCGACCTCGCCGGCCGCGAAGGCGACGCTCGCCTGCGGCCGGGCGCCCATTTCCGAGTGCTGCGACAGCGCGATCAGGCGGTAGTGCTCGCGCTCGGCCGTGACCGATTCGTCCATCGCCAGCGCCAGGATGTCCTCGTCGAAGATGTCGCTCTTCCTGTCGGCGAGTTCCTTGAACTTGACGAAGGCGGCGTTGACGTCGGCCTCGGCGTCCATTTCGATCCCGAGCTCCTTCAGGCGCTGGCGGAACGCGTTGCGCCCGGAAAGCTTGCCGAGGACGATGCGGTTCGCCGACCAGCCGACGTCTTCGGCGCGCATGATCTCGTAGGTGTCGCGTGCCTTCAGCACGCCGTCCTGGTGGATGCCCGAGGCGTGCGCGAACGCGTTGGCGCCGACGACGGCCTTGTTCGGCTGGACCACGAAGCCCGTCGTTTGCGCAACCAGGCGCGACGCCGGGACGATCTGCGTCGCGTCGACGCCGACGTCGAGCTTGAAGTAGTCCTTTCGCGTCTTCACCGCCATCACGATCTCCTCGAGCGAGCAGTTGCCGGCACGCTCGCCCAGGCCGTTGATGGTGCATTCGATTTGCCGGGCGCCACCGATCTTCACGCCGGCCAGCGAGTTGGCGACCGCCATGCCGAGGTCGTTGTGGCAGTGCACCGACCAGACGGCCTTGTCGGAGTTGGGTATGCGCTGGCGCAGGTCGCGCAGGAACTCGCCGTACAGCTCCGGCACGGCGTAGCCCACGGTGTCGGGGATATTGATCGTCGTCGCGCCCTCGTCGATCACGGCCTCCAGCACCCGGCAGAGGAAATCGGGATCGGAGCGGTAGCCGTCCTCCGGCGAGAACTCGACGTCGTCGGCCAGGTTGCGGGCGAAGCGCGTCGACAGCTTCGACTGTTCGAACACCTGATCCGGCGTCATGCGGAGCTTTTTCTCCATGTGCAGCGCGCTGGTCGCGATGAAGAGGTGAATGCGCGTCGACTCGCCGCCCTTGAGCGCTTCGGCGGCGCGCGAGATGTCGCGGTCGTTGGCCCGCGCCAGCGAGCAGACGGTGGCGCCCTTGATCGCCTGGGCGATCGCGCGCACCGCCTCGAAGTCGCCGTTCGACGAGGCGGCGAATCCAGCCTCGATGATGTCGACCTTCAGCCGCTCGAGCTGGCGGGCGATGCGAAGCTTCTCGTCCTTGGTCATCGAGGCGCCGGGCGACTGCTCGCCGTCGCGCAGGGTGGTGTCGAAGATGAACAGGCGGTCGGTCACGGCAGATCCCTCGGTGGAATGAAAACGGCCCGCTGCGTCTGCTAGCGGGCCGGTCGGAAGAAAACGGGTGGACGTATTCGTTCAGCGAGCCCTGGGTGGTCGAAGAAGAAGAAGCAGCGCCGAGGAAATGCGAAACGTCATCCGGTCAATATATCACGCCGGTTCAATGGTGCAAGCCACGCTCGTCGGGTTCGTCGGTCGAGGTGGCGATCACGCTGACCGGCTTGCCTTTCATCCTCCTCCAGGCATAGACCGCGTAGCCGGAGACGCCGTAGATGAAGAAGAGGCAGACCAGCACGATCGGCGGATGGACGTTGATGAGGGCAATGCCGAGAGCGATCAGGACGATGACCACGAAGGGAACCGAGCGCTTGATGCTCACGTCCTTGAAGCTGTAGAACGGCACGTTCGTCACCATCGTCAGCCCGGCGTAGAGCATCAGGCCGAAGGTCAGCCAGGCCAGCCACGGGCCTTCCTTGATGCCAGCGTAGCCACGGTTGTCCATGAACCAGATGAAGCCCATCACCATCGCCGCTGCCGCGGGGCTCGGCAGGCCCTGGAAGAAGCGCTTGTCCACCACGCCCAGGTTGGTGTTGAAGCGCGCCAGCCGAAGCGCCGTGCAGGAGCAGTAGACGAAGGCGGCGATCCAGCCGGGCTTGCCGATTCCGCGCAGCGCCCACTCGTAGGCGATCAGGGCCGGGGCGGCACCGAACGAGACCATGTCGGAGAGCGAATCCATGTGCTCGCCAAACACGCTCTGCGTGCGCGTCAGGCGGGCGATCCGTCCATCAAGGCTGTCGAGCACCATCGCCCAGAACACGCCGTAGGCCGCCAGCTCGAAATTGCCGTTCATCGACATGACGACGGCATAGAAGCCGCCGAACAGCGCGCCGAGCGTGAACAGGTTGGGCAGGATGTAGATGCCCTTCCTGCGCGGCCGCTGCGCCGGCGCAACCAGACCCGGCGTTGCCGCGTCGTCGACGGGCGTGATCGGGACAGGCTCGGTCATCGAAGCAACGCGTTCAGTTGCGCGACTGGTCGACGAGCCGATTCTTCTTGATCCAGGGCATCATCGCCCGTAGCTTCTCGCCGACGACCTCGATCGGATGCTCGGCCGTCAGGCGGCGCCTGGAAAGCAGCGTCGGCGCGCCGGCGCGGTTCTCGAGGATGAAGCTCTTGGCGTACTCGCCGCTCTGGATGTCCTTCAGCATCTGCTTCATCGCGGCGCGCGCGTCCGCGCCGATGATCCTGGGCCCGCTCACGTACTCGCCGTACTCGGCGTTGTTCGAGATCGAGTAGTTCATGTTGGCGATACCGCCCTCGTAGATGAGGTCGACGATGAGCTTGAGCTCGTGCAGGCACTCGAAGTAGGCCATCTCGGGGGCATAGCCGGCCTCGACCAAAGTGTCGAACCCCGCCTTGATCAGCTCGACCGTGCCGCCGCAGAGCACGGCCTGCTCGCCGAACAGGTCGGTCTCGGTCTCCTCGCGGAAGTTGGTCTCGATGACGCCCGCCTTGCCGCCGCCGTTGGCCGCGGCATAGCTGAGGGCGAGGTCTCGCGCCTTTCCCGACCTGTCGGCATGCACCGCGATCAGATGAGGCACGCCGCCGCCCTGCGTATAGGTCGAGCGCACCGTGTGACCCGGTGCCTTGGGCGCCACCATCCAGACGTCGAGGTCGGCCCGCGGCACGACCTGGCCGTAGTGGACGTTGAAGCCGTGCGCGAAGGCGAGCGAGGCGCCCTCCTTGATGTTCGGCTCGACGTCGTTCTTGTACACCGTGGCGATCTGCTCGTCGGGCAGCAGCATCATGACGATGTCGGCACCCTTGACCGCCGCGCTGACCTCGGCGACCTTGAGCTTGGCGTGCTCGGCCTTGGCCCAGGAGGCACCGCCCTTGCGGAGGCCCACCGTCACGCGCACGCCGCTGTCGGCAAGGTTCTGGGCGTGGGCATGACCCTGCGAGCCGTAACCGACGATGGTGACGCTCTTGCCCTTGACGAGGCTCAGGTCAGCGTCCTTGTCGTAATAGACCTTCATGCTTGCTCCTGCTTCATGTGTTCGTGTTGTTGATGGATGTGTCGTGACGGACGGCCTAGACGCGCAGGATCCGCTCGCCGCGCCCGATGCCGCTCGAGCCCGTTCGCACCGTCTCCAGGATGACGCTCTTGTCGATCGCCTCGAGGAAGGCGTCGAGCTTGGCCGCGGCGCCTGTGAGCTCCAGCGTGTAGCTCTTTTCGGTGACGTCGATGATGCGGCCGCGGAAGATCTCGGCCATGCGCTTCATCTCGTCGCGTTCCTTGCCCACGGCGCGGACCTTGATCAGCATGAGCTCGCGCTCGGTGTAGGCGCCTTCGGTCAGGTCGACGACCTTCACGACCTCGATCAGGCGATTCAGGTGCTTGGTGATCTGCTCGATGACCTCGTCGGAGCCGGTGGTCACGATCGTCATGCGCGACAGCGACGCGTCCTCGGTGGGCGCGACGGTGAGCGTCTCGATGTTGTAGCCGCGGGCCGAGAACAGGGCGACGACGCGCGACAACGCGCCCGGCTCGTTCTCGAGCAGCACGGCGATGATGTGCTTCATGTCCTCCTCCGCTGGGCCGTATCCGGGGGGCCGCCGTCACCTTCGAGCGACGACGAGCAAGGCGAGCGGGCGGGCTTCATAGGTCTTCCGAGCCGAGCAGCATTTCGGAGATGCCCTTGCCGGCCTTGACCATCGGCCAGACGTTTTCGGTCGGATCGGTCTGCACGTCGAGGAACACCGTGCGATCCTTCAGCCTGATCGCCTCGCGCAGCGCTGGCTCGACCTCTTCGGCCTTGTCGACGCGGATGCCGACGTGGCCGTAGGCCTCGGCGAGCTTCACGAAGTCGGGCAGCGCATCCATGTAGCTGTGCGAATAGCGGCCACCGTAGTCGATCTGCTGCCACTGGCGCACCATCCCGAGGTAGCGGTTGTTCAGCGAGACGATCTTGACCGGCGTCTTGTACTGCAGGCAGGTGGAGAGCTCCTGCAGGCACATCTGGATCGAGCCTTCGCCGGTAATGCAGAACACATCGGCGTCGGGCTTGGCGAGCTTGATTCCCATGGCATAGGGAAGGCCGACGCCCATCGTGCCGAGGCCTCCAGAATTGATCCAGCGCCGTGGCTCCTCGAACCGGTAGTACTGGGCCGCCCACATCTGGTGCTGGCCGACATCGGAAGTGATGTAGGTGTCGCGGTCCTTGGTCAGCCGCCAGAGCGTCTCGACCACATGCTGCGGCTTGATAACGCTGCCCTTGCTGGCATAGGCCAGGCAATCGCGTTTTCGCCATTCGTTGATCTGCGCCCACCAGGGCGAGAGGACCTTGGCGTCGGGCTTGGCTGCCGATTCGCGCAGGTGCGCGGTCAGCTCCTGAAGCACGTCCTTGACGTCGCCGACGATCGGGATGTCGACCCGAACCCGTTTGGAGATCGAGGAAGGATCGATGTCGATGTGGATGATCTTGCGCTCGACCGACGCGAAGTGCTTCGGGTTGCCGATCACGCGATCGTCGAAGCGGGCGCCGACGGCCAGCAGGACGTCGCAGTTCTGCATCGTCATGTTGGCTTCGTAGGTCCCGTGCATGCCGAGCATGCCGAGAAACTTCGGGTCGCTTGCCGGATACGCGCCCAGGCCCATCAGCGTGTTCGTGCACGGAAAGCCGAGCAGGTCGACGAGCTCGCGCAGTTCCTCGGATGCGTTTCCGAGGATGACGCCGCCGCCGGTGTAGATGAACGGCCGGCGCGCACCGAGAAGTAGCTGCGCCGCCTTCCTGATCTGGCCGCCGTGGCCGCGCCGGACCGGGTTGTACGAGCGCATCTCGACCGACGCCGGATACTGGAACGGCGCGGTCGCCATCGACACATCCTTCGGGATGTCGACGACCACCGGGCCGGGCCGGCCGGTGCGGGCGATGTGGAACGCCTTCTTCATCGTCGTCGCCAGGTCGCGGACGTCCTTGACGAGGAAGTTGTGCTTGACGATCGGCCGGGTGATTCCGACCGTGTCGCACTCCTGAAAGGCATCGAGGCCGATCGCCGGCGTCGGCACCTGGCCGGTGACGATCACCATCGGTATCGAATCCATGTACGCGGTGGCGATGCCCGTCACCGCGTTGGTGACGCCCGGCCCCGAGGTCACCAGCGCGACGCCGACCTCGCCGGTGGCGCGCGCGTAGCCGTCGGCCGCATGCACCGCACCCTGCTCGTGTCGCACGAGCACATGCTGGATCGTCTCCTGCTTGTAGAGGGCGTCGTAGATGTAGAGGACGGCCCCGCCGGGATAGCCCCACAGGAAGCGGACACCTTCCGCCTGCAGGCAGCGAACGAGGATCTCGGAGCCGTTGGGATCGCCGGCCGGCTCTGCGCAAGGCGCGAGGGCGGGCGGGCGCTTCAGGTCAGGCGCTGACGTTTCCATGAATTTCCACCTTTGTGAATTTCTCTGACGAAAAACCATCGGTGCACCTCGTCTCGCCCTCGTGAGGCGGATTCGGTGCCGTGCGATCCACCAGCCATGCCGCGCTTCGGGCCGGACCGGGATCGAAAACTGTCGTGCAACCGTGAATTATCACATTGCCGGCGCGTCGCTGCGGGTGACGACGAGCAGTCCGGGAGGCGATGAGATAATCGGTGCCGCTCCGGCTGCAGCCAAAGGCACGCTTTCCTTGGCGACCGACAAAGAACTCTCCGACTTTCTCAAAAGCGTCGAGAAGCGTGCGTGGAAGCGCGCCGCCTATGCCGTCCGCGACGACGATGCCGCGCTCGACATCGTGCAGGATTCGATGATCCGGCTGGCCGAGAAATACTTCGACCGCCCCGCCGCGGAGCTGCCTCTCGTGTTCCAGCGCATTTTGTCGAACGCGACGATGGACTGGTTTCGCCGGCAGAAGGTGCGCAACCAGGTCTTGCGCAACTTTTCCGACTTCGAGGTGGCCGGCGCCGAGGGCGAATTCGACATCCTCGCGTCGCTCGAGATCCTGGGCGGCTCACTCGAGACCGAGAGCTCTGCCGACACCGTCTCCCGGACCCAGATCCTGCAACTCATCGATACCGAGGTGGCCCAGCTGCCGGCGCGTCAACGCGAGGCCTTCCTGCTGCGTTACTGGGAAGAGCTCGATGTCGCTGAGACGGCTGCCTCCATGGGCTGCTCGGAAGGGAGTGTCAAGACGCATTGCTCGCGGGCCGTGCACGCCTTGGCGAAGGCGCTCAAGGCAAAGGGGGTAGCTACGTGAACGACTTCGATATTTCTTCCGGCCTCGCCGCCCGCGAGGCCCTCGAGGCGCGCTTCGCGCGCAGCGTCGTCGCCCGCTTGTCCGAGCAGGCGGCAACGGTATCGCCGGACATCGGCGAGCGCCTCCGCTTCGCCCGCGAGACCGCACTCGAGGCGGCCCGCCGCGGCCGGGCGGGCCTTGGTGGGAATCAGGTGGTCGGTGTCACCGCGTCGGGCGCGGCTCTCGCCGGCTTCAGTCGCTCGCATTGGTGGCATCGCCTCGCCTCGGTCGTGCCCCTGGCAGCGCTGGCCGGCGGCCTGCTCCTCATCCAGAGCCACGAGACGGCCGTGCAGATCTCCGTCGCGGCAGAGATCGATGCCGCCCTCCTCGGCGACGATCTTCCGATCAACGCTTACCGCGATGCCGGATTCGCCGAGTTTCTGAAGGCACCGCCGCCCGAATGAACACCGCACCTCCTGCGCCTGCGAGACGCGCCGCGGCCCGGCCCTGGCTGCCGGCACTGCGGCGGCGGGCCGCCGGCGGATCATTCGCCGTCCTCCTCGGCCTCGCCCTTCTGGCGGCGACTGCCGGTCCGGCGCAAGGGCAGGGGCCGCGACCCGCGGGCGCCCCGGCCACCGGGCGTGAAGACGGAACGCGCTGGCTGGCCCTCACGCCCGTACAGCGCGACGTGCTGGCACCGCTCGAGCGCGAGTGGCCGAACATCGACGCGGCGCGCAAGCAGAAGTGGATCGTTCTCGCCAATCGCTACCGCACCATGCCGCCTGGCGAGCGCGCGCGCATCACCGAACGAATGACCGACTGGGCCCGCCTGACGCCGGCCGAGCGCGGCCAGGCCCGGCTCCGCTACGAGGAGACGCGTCAGTTCCCGGCCCCCGACCGCCAGGAGCGCTGGCGAGCCTACGAGGCGCTCTCGCCCGAGGAAAGGCGGCAGTTCGCGTCCCGCGCCGCGTCGGCCGGTGCCGCGGGGCGTACGCCCGGCGACGCCTCGCGCATCGACCCGGCGGCGCGAGCGGGCCGGGCCGGGCGAGGCGTGCCGGCGGGCAAGGCCAACCTGGTGCCGAACCCGGCGCTCGCGCGGCCGCCGAAGCAGATCGCGCCGACCGTGATCCAGGCCTCACCCGGGGCGACCACGACGCCGATCAACCGCCGCCCGAGGCCGCCTGCGCACCAGCAGACCGGGATGCCGAAGATCGCGACGACGCCCGAGTTCATCAACCGCGGCACCTTGCTGCCGCGGCGCGGTCCGCAGGCGGCGGCCGTCGTTTCCCCTGCGCCGGCGACGACCCGCACGGCGCCGGTGGTGCAGCGTGCGCCGGGCGCGGCCATGCCACCCTCGCCACAGGGCGCTTCCAGCCCGCGATGACGTCGTCGCCAGTTGGCGTCGCCGCAGCCGACATTGACGTGCCGTCGCTGCCGAGGCGGATGGCGGCGTTCGTCTACGAATCGATGCTGCTGTTCGGCGTGAGCCTGATCCCCGCCGTCGTCGCCACCCTCTTCTTCGCCCAGACCGGAAGGCGGCACCTGTTGCAGGGCGACACCGCGATCCGCCTGTTCGCCCTCGCGGTCTACGGCGTCTATTTCGTCTGGTTCTGGTCGGCGCGCGGCCAGACACTGGCCATGCAGACCTGGCGGATCCGCCTCGCCACGGCCGCCGGAGGGCGCGTCTCGCCGGCTCGCGCGCTGGTCCGATACGTCGCCTGTTGCTTACTCTGGCTCGCCCTGCCCGCCTTCGTCGCGACCGGGGCGGGCCTGGCTCCCTGGCCTGCCCTCGCACTGGTTGCCGCATGGATCGCTGCCTACGGGCTGCTCTCGCTGGCCGCCCCGGGCAGGCAGTTCTGGCACGACCGCCTCTGCGGCACCCGTCTGATCGACGAGCGTCAGACGGGCGAGACGCCGACGCAGCCTACAGCGCGTCCTCGTTGAGCTCGCCGGTGCGGATCCGCACCACCGATTCCACGTTCGACACGAAGATCTTGCCGTCACCGATCTTGCCGGTCTTGGCTGCCTTGACGATCGCCTCGATGCAACGCTCGGTGTCGGCCTCCTTGACCACCACCTCGATACGCACCTTCGGCAGGAAATCGACCACGTACTCGGCGCCGCGGTAGAGCTCGGTATGACCTTTCTGTCGGCCGAACCCCTTCACCTCGGTGACGGTCAGGCCCGACACACCGATCTCGGCCAGCGCCTCGCGGACTTCCTCGAGCTTGAAGGGTTTGACGATGGCGGTGATCTGCTTCATGGGCCGGCTCCGCGGTGCAAAAAAGTGTCCGGCCGAGTTTAGGGCAATGCCGAGGCCATTTCAGGCGCGAAATTTCGACGTGATCGGATAACGCCAGTCGCGGCCGAAGGCGCGGTGCGTGATCCGGATGCCTACCGGCGCCTGGCGCCGCTTGTACTCGTTGATCCTGATCAGCCTTGTCACCCGCTCGACGTCGGCGCGCGGCAGCCCCGCGGCGACGATCTCCTCGACGCCCTGGTCGTCTTCCATGTATCGCTGCAGGATGGCGTCGAGCACGTCGTAGGGCGGCAGGCTGTCCTGGTCGGTCTGGTCGGCGCGCAGCTCCGCTGACGGCGGTCGGGTGATGATCCGGCGCGGAATGATTTCCGTGCCCTGCGCGTTCTTCCATTCGGCGAGCCGGTATACCAGCGTCTTGGCGACGTCCTTGATCACCGCGAAGCCGCCGGCCATGTCGCCGTAGAGCGTGCAGTAGCCGGTGGCCATTTCGCTCTTGTTGCCGGTCGTGAGCACGATCGAGCCGAACTTGTTCGACAGCGCCATCAGCAGCGTGCCGCGGATGCGCGCCTGGATGTTCTCTTCGGTCGCGTCTTCGGCCAGGCCGCGGAACTCGCCTGCCAGGCTCGACTTGAAGCTCTCGAACATCGGCAGGATCGAGATCTCGTCGTAGCGAACGCCAAGCCGCTCGGCCATGTCGCGGGCGTCGATGATCGAGATCGACGCCGTGTACGGCGACGGCATCATGACGCAGCGGACCCTGTGGCTGCCGAGCGCGTCGACGGCGACGGCGAGAACGAGCGCCGAGTCGATGCCGCCCGAGAGCCCGATGATGACGCCGGGGAAGCCGTTCTTGCCGACGTAGTCGTGCACCCCGGTGACGAGCGCCGCCCAGGCCTGCGCCTCGATCGGTGGCACGTCGGCGACGACGCCGCGGGCACGGCGGGAATCGACCTCGACCAGCGCCAGGTGCTCCTCGAACATCGGTGCCCGGGCGCCGACGCGACCGTCGCCGTCGAGGGCGAACGAGGCGCCGTCGAAGACGATCTCGTCCTGCCCACCGCACACGTGCACGTAGAGAAGCGGCATCGAGACCGCTCGGGCACGCTCGGCCATGCGCTCCTCGCGCTCGACGAGCTTGCCGAGGTGAAAGGGCGAGGCATTGATGACGCACAGAACCTGGGCGCCGGCAGCCTTGGAGAGAAGCGCCGGCTCGTCGAACCAGGCGTCTTCGCAGATCGTGACGCCGAACGTCAGGCCGGCGACGGTGAACGTGACTGCCGGCAAGCCGGCGTCACGCCCCGAGGCGAAGTAGCGCCGCTCGTCGAACACCTGGTAGTTCGGCAGCTCGCGCTTGCAGTAGGTCGCGAGGATGCGGCCTTCGCTCAGCACCGAGGCGGCATTGAAGCGCAACTGCACGGCGACCGACTTCGACCTAACATCACCCGATTCACCGAACTGATGCGGATGCCCGACGACGACGAAGAGACCCGGCAGGTCGGCCAGCCGCCTGGCGCAATCGGCCAGCGCCTCGGCACCGGCGCGCATGAAGGCGGGCCGCAGCAGCAGGTCTTCGGGCGGATAGCCGCACAGGCCGAGCTCCGGCGTCAGCACGACACGGGCACCCTGCTCGTAGGCGCGCCGCGCGAAAGCGACGATCTTGTCGGTGTTGCCCTGGAAATCGCCGACCGTCGCGTTGATCTGCGCCAGCGCGACCCTGACCGGAAAGACTTCTGACATATGAGCGGGGAGGCCGGGCGCCGAACTCAAGGCGCCGACGAGGAGAATTATGTCATCCGGGTCTTCGACGACCCGGCCGATGTCGACGAGTCGGCATGGGCTTCGCTCGTCGACGCGCAGCCTTCCGCGACGCCCTTCGTTTCGCTCGCCTACTTGCGCGCCCTGCACGATTCCGGCAGCGCGACCGCGGCGACAGGATGGGCACCGCAATTCCTCGGGCTGGAAGAAGGCGGCAAGCTCGTCGCCGCGTGCCCGCTCTACCTCAAGGATCATTCGTACGGCGAGTACGTCTTCGACTGGGCCTGGGCCGACGCCTACCGCCGCAACGGCCTCGACTACTACCCGAAGCTGCTCGATGCCGTGCCGTTCACGCCGGTGCCCGGGCCGCGGCTCCTGGCGCCCACGCAGGCGCATCGCGTCATGTTGCTGAAGGCGATCGAGCAGCTGGCGCGCAACGCCAAGCTCTCGTCTGCGCATCTCCTCTTCGTCGACGACGCCGACCGCGAGGCCGCCAGCGCGGCGGGCTGGTCGTTGCGGACGACGGTTCAGTTCCATTGGCTCAACCGGTCGCCGTCGCCCTACGCCGACTTCGCCGACTATCTGGCCGGCCTGCAGCGCGACAAGCGCAAGAAGATCCAGCAGGAGCGACGCAAGGTCGCCGAGGCCGGCGTCACGTTCACCGCGCGCAGCGGTGGCGACATCGACACCACCGACTGGGACTACTTCTATCGCTGCTACCGGCAGACCTACCGCGAGCATCACTCGACGCCCTACCTGACCCGCGATTTCTTCGCCCGGATGGCCAGCACCATGGCGGCGAACTGGCTGCTCTTCACCGCGTGGCTGGAGGGTCGGCGCGTCGCCGTCTCGCTGATCGCGATCGACCCGGCGCGGCGCAGCGCCTTCGGTCGCTATTGGGGATCGACCGAGTTCGTCTCCTGTCTGCACTTCGAGGCCTGCTACTACCAGCCCCTGGCCTGGTGCATCGCCCACGGCTTTCAGCGCTTCGAAGGCGGCGCCCAGGGCGAGCACAAGATGGCGCGCGGCCTTCAGCCGGTGCAGACATGGTCGGCGCACTGGCTCGCGCACCCGCAGTTCGCCCGCGCGATCGACGACTACCTCGAGCGCGAAGGTGCCGGCGTCGCGCTCTACCTCGACGAGCTGAACGACCGCCTGCCGTTCAAGCGGCCCGCCGGCGAAACGAAGGCGTAGGCCGCCTCAGGCGCCCGGCGCCGCCGCGGGGCGGGCCCGGGCGTAACTGACGATGCCGTCGCGTATCTCCTGGCGCGCCGACTCCGGTCCTTCCCAGCCCTGCGTCTTCACCCACTTGCCAGGCTCGAGATCCTTGTAGTGCTCGAAGAAATGCTGGATCTGCTTCAGGCGCAGCTCGTTCATGTCGTCTGGCTTTTGCCAATGTCGGTAGATCGAGAGGATCTTGTCGATCGGCACGGCCAGCAGCTTGGCGTCGCCGCCGGCCTCGTCTTCCATTTTCAGCACGCCGATGGGGCGGCAGGTGACGACGACGCCGGGGCCGAGAGGAAACGGCGTGATGACGAGCACGTCGACCGGGTCGCCGTCGTCCGAGAGCGTCTGCGGCACGTAGCCGTAGTTGCACGGGTAGTGCATGGCCGTGCTCATGAAGCGGTCGACGAACATGGCGCCGCTTTCCTTGTCGACCTCGTACTTGATCGGGTCGGCATTCATCGGGATCTCGATGATGACGTTGAACTCGTCGGGCGCACGCGGCCCCGGGGTGACGTTGTGCAGGCTCATGGGGCGACGACTCGTGGGCGCAAGACGCCGATGGTAAGCGTGCCCGGGGCCGAACGCGGCTTCGCCTGCCACCGCAATTGCCGGGGCGCGCGCCATCCCTTAACATTCGCAGGTTTGCCCGGTGTGCGGTTCTTCACGCGCCGGGTACTCCATACAAACGAATCGAAGCTCTCGACGAGGAAGGACATCCCTTGATCTCAACCACAACGGCGCTCTACGTCGCCCTGGCCTGCGGCCTCGCCGCCGTCATCTACGGCTTCGTGCAGCGCAGCTGGATCCTCCAGCAGGATGCCGGCAACGCGCGCATGCAGGAGATCGCTGCCGCGATCCAGCAAGGCGCCGCCGCCTACCTCGCACGCCAATACAAGACGATCGCCATCGTCGGTGTCGTCCTCGCGATCCTCATCTTCGTCTTCCTGGACCGCACGACGGCTGCCGGCTTCGTCCTCGGCGCCCTGCTGTCGGGCGCCTGCGGCTTCATCGGCATGAACATCTCGGTGCGCGCCAACGTGCGCACCGCGCAGGCCGCCACCCGCGGCATCGGGCCGGCCCTCGACGTCGCCTTCAAGGGCGGCGCCATCACCGGCATGCTGGTGGTCGGTCTCGGGCTGATCGGCGTCGGCGCCTTCTTCTGGTATCTCACCGGCGGCACGAACGTCGACCCGGCGACGCTGAAGCCGTTGCTCGGCTTCGCCTTCGGCTCCTCGCTGATCTCGATCTTCGCCCGGCTGGGTGGCGGCATCTTCACCAAGGGCGCCGACGTCGGCGCCGACCTGGTCGGCAAGGTCGAGGCCGGCATTCCGGAAGACGACCCGCGCAACCCGGCGGTGATCGCCGACAACGTCGGCGACAACGTCGGCGACTGCGCCGGC
>JBBRFB010000036.1:0-23373 GCA_038225015.1 Burkholderiales bacterium | reverse complement strand
GATCGGCATGCTGAGCGCGATCCGCCGCTCGCTCGAATACATCGGCAGCGTGAAGATGCAGCGCGCCGCACCGATGGCGATGCAGGACATCCCCGACGGCGACAAGCCCACCTACGACATGATCTGCCGCGCCGACACCGTCGGCGTGTTCCAGATCGAGAGCCGGGCGCAGATGAGCATGCTGCCGCGCCTGAAGCCGCGCTGCTACTACGACCTCGTCGTCGAGGTCGCCATCGTCCGGCCGGGGCCGATCCAGGGCGGCATGGTCCACCCGTACCTGAACAACCGCACGCTCGCCGACGACGAGATCGATTGCCCCGAGGAGCTCAAGCCCGCGCTGCTGCGCACGAAGGGCGTGCCGATCTTCCAGGAGCAGGTGATGCAGATCGCCATGCTCGCCGCCGACTTCACCGCCGGCGAGGCCGACGCATTGCGCCGCGCCATGGCGGCGTGGAAGCGGCGCGGCGGCCTCTCGCCGTTCCACGAGCGCCTCGTCGGACGGATGATCGAGAAGGGCTACCCGCCCGAGTACGCCGAGCGCATCTTCAAGCAGATCCAGGGCTTCGGCGAATACGGCTTTCCGGAGAGCCACGCCGCCGGCTTCGCGCTGCTCGCCTACGTGAGCAGCTGGATCAAGTGCCACCACCCCGACGCCTTCCTCTGCGGCCTCCTCAACGCCCAGCCGATGGGCTTCTACGCGCCGGCGCAGCTGGTGCGCGACGCACGCGAGCACGGCGTCGAGGTGCGCCCGGCCGACGTCGCGGTGAGCGGCTGGGAGAGCGCGCTCGAAGGCGCGCCCGGGGACGCGATGCACCCCGTGCGTCTCGGCCTCGACCGCGTCGGCGGCCTCGCCGAGGAGGCGGGCCGGGCCATCGTCGCGGCACGCGCCGAGGGGCCGTTCGCGAGCGCCGAAGACCTCGCCCGCCGCGCCCGCCTCGACGGCCACGCCCTCGGCGCGCTCGCCCGGGCCGACGCGCTGAAGAGCCTCACCGGGCATCGCCACCAGGCGGCGTGGGCGGTAGCCGGCATCGACACCCGGCCGACCGAGATGCTGCGGGCCACGCGTGTCGACGAGAAGCCGGTGGCGCTCGCCGTACCGGCCGAAGGCGAGGAGACGCTGGCCGACTACCGCTCGCTCGGCCTGACGCTGAACCGGCATCCGCTGGCGCTGCTCCGCGAGCAGCTCGCCGCCTTTCGCATCGAGCCGGCGGCGCGGCTGCGAACCTTCCCGAGCGGCCGGTTGGCGCGGGCGAGCGGCCTGGTCACCCACCGGCAACGGCCGGAGACGGCCAAGGGCACGGTCTTCGTGACGCTGGAAGACGAGACCGGCGCCGTCAACGTCATCGTCTGGCCGCGCATCGCCGAGCAGCAGCGCACACCGCTGCTCGGGGCGACGCTGCTCACCGTCTACGGCCAATGGCAACGCGAAGGCGAGGGCGACGAGGCGGTGATGCACCTGGTGGCGTCTCGCATGATCGACCACACGCCGCTGCTCAACGGGCTGGTCAGCCGGGCCCGCAACTTCCGCTAGACGGGCCCGCCGCGAACCACTCGGCCACCGGGCACGACGTCGCGGGCTGCCCCGCGCATCCCCCGCGGATGCGGGGCAGGGCAGTCACGACGGATCGCCACGCTCCGGCAGAATGGCCGCGATGTCTGCCGTTCGCCAACAGGTCACGCCCGAGCTGCGCCGCTGGATCGTTTCGCAGGCGAGCGCTGGCCATTCGCCCGAGGTCGTGCTCGACGCGATGAAGGCCAGCGGCTGGGCCGAGGAGGTCGCCGTCGACGCCCTCGAGACGACCATGCGCGAGCATCTGCAGCTGCCGGCGAACGTCGACGCCTCGGCGCTCGAGTCGCGGCCGGTGCCGGGAGCGAGGATCGCTGCCGGGAGCTCGCTGATCGAGGTCGACGGCCACCCGGTTCGCGTGGTCGCGGCCCTGCGCCAGCCGCGGGTCGTGGTCTTCGCCAACCTGCTCACCGCCGAAGAGTGCGGGCAGCTCATCGCCCAGGCGCGCACGCGGCTGGCGCGCTCGGAGACCGTCGAGACGCGCACCGGCAAGAGCGAGGTCAACACCGCGCGCACCAGCGAAGGCATGTTCTTCGAGCCGGCAGAGTTCGAGATCTGCACCCGCTTCGAGCAGCGCATCGCCCGCCTGCTCGACTGGCCGCTCGAGAACGGCGAAGGCCTGCAGGTGCTGCGCTACGGCCCGGGCTCCGAGTACAAGCCGCATTACGACTACTTCGATCCGGCCGAGGCGGGCACGCCCAGCATCCTGGAGCGTGGCGGCCAGCGGGTCGGCTCGCTCGTCTGCTACCTGAACACGCCCGACGAAGGCGGGGCGACGATCTTTCCCGACATCGGCCTCGACGTCGCCCCGGTGCAGGGCCATGCCGTCTTCTTCAGCTACGACCGGCCGCATGCGGCCACCGGCACGCTGCACGGCGGCGCGCCGGTGACTCGCGGCGAGAAGTGGGTGGCGACGAAGTGGATGCGCGAACGCCGCTTCGACTGATCGAAGAAGCCGCGCCGCGGGCTCGACCGCTCAGGCGTGCGTCGGCGAGCTGAAGCCGAAGGGTCGGGTCCGGTCGATCCGGTGCTGCTTTCGCTCGTCCCACGTCTCGGGCCTGCCCAGCGGCCAGCGCTCGACGCAGCCGGCGAGCGCACCGGCCTCGAGGCGGCGGCAGGCCGGCCCCGACCAGCCACCGAGGCGCAGCCGCCACGGCAGCGCCGCGCGGGCCGCGTCGACCCAGTAGATGCAGGCGCGCTCGCGCCAGAACGGCTGGCGCTCGAAGTTGACGCGGCCGGCGAAGCCGGTCTCCGGCTCGAAGAGAACGAAGCCGCCGTCGGCCAGTTCGACCAGGCTTCTGCCGATGTCGCCGGGCGAATCGCCGAGGCCGCGGTAGAGCAGGTACACCCGCACGATCGCCTGCGCCGCGATCCGGTCGACCTCGACCTCGTCTCGGTGGACGACGATGTCGTCGAGCTGCCACGTGGTTCGCCAGGTCGTCTTCATTCGCTCGCCTCGTCGGGGTCTGGTCGCTTCGGGACACCGACCATACAACCTGTCGCCGGGCAACTTGTGACGAGACGAAACCGGGGCCGGCAGTGGGGTTGCTCGACGTCGCCGGCCGGCTGCCGAACAGCGCCACCGACGGCCGCGGGCGCGCCGGCCTTCAGTAGACGACGACCGAGCGGATCGACTCGCCGCTTTTCATCAGCTCGAAACCCTGGTTGATGTCCTCGAGCTTCAGGCGGTGCGTGATGAGCGCGTCGATCTCGATCCGGCCGTCCATGTACCAGTCGACGATCTTCGGCACGTCGGTGCGGCCGCGGGCGCCGCCGAACGCCGTGCCTTTCCATTGCCGCCCCGTGACGAGCTGGAACGGCCGGGTCGAGATCTCGGCGCCGGCCGGCGCCACGCCGATGATGATCGACTGGCCCCAGCCCTTGTGGCAGCACTCGAGCGCCTGGCGCATCGTCGTCGTGTTGCCGATGCACTCGAAGCTGTAGTCGACGCCGCCGTCGGTGATCTGGACGATCGCGTCGACGACGTTCTCGGTGCGGCTGGCGTCGATGAAGTCGGTCATGCCGAAGCGCCGTGCCGTCGCCTCGCGCGCCGGGTTCAGGTCGACGCCGATGATCTTCCCGGCGCCGGCGAGCCTGGCGCCCTGGATCACGTTGAGGCCGATGCCGCCGAGCCCGAACACGGCGACGTTGGCGCCGAACTCGACGCCGGCGGTGAAGATCACGGCGCCGACGCCGGTGGTGACGCCGCAGCCGATGTAGCAGGCGGTGTCGAAGGGCGCGTCGGTGCGGATCTTCGCCAGCGCGATCTCCGGCACGACGATGTGGTTGGCGAAGGTCGAGGTGCCCATGTAGTGGAGGAGGGGCCGGCCGCCGATCGAGAAGCGGCTGGTGCCGTCGGGCATCAGGCCCTTGCCCTGCGTGCCCCGGATCAGCTGGCAGAGGTTGGTCTTCCTCGACAGGCAGAACTTGCAGCGCCGGCACTCGGGCGTGTAGAGCGGGATGACGTGGTCGTCGCGGGCGACGCTCGTCACCCCCGGCCCGCACTCGAGCACGACGCCGGCACCCTCGTGGCCGAGGATCGCCGGGAAGAGCCCCTCCGGGTCGTCGCCGGAGAGGGTGAACCAGTCGGTGTGGCAGACGCCCGTCGCCTTGATCTCCACCAGCACCTCGCCTTCCTTCGGCCCTTCGAGGTCGACCGTTTCGATGCTGAGGGGGGCGCCGGCTTTCCAGGCGACTGCGGCTCGGGTCTTCATGCGTTCGTGCTTTCTCGGGGCGTGGCTTCGGGATCGGATGCGAACGAGGCGGCGGCGCGCCGGCCGCGAAGCAGATCGGCGGCTTTCTCCGCGATCATGATCGTCGGCGCGTTGGTGTTGCCGCTGACGAGCGTCGGCATGATGGAGGCGTCGACGACGCGCAGGCCCTGCACGCCGTGCACGCGCAGCTCGGCGTCGACGACGTCGGCGGGCCCCTGGCCCATGCGGCAGCTGCCCGTCGGGTGGTACTCGGTGTCGGCGTGGTTGCGGATGAACTGCTCGACCTCGGCGTCGCTCTGCGCTGCCGCCAGGTTCGCCATCTCGCGGCCGCCGAGGCGCGCCAGCGCCGGCTGCTGAAGGATGCGGCGCAGCTGCCGGAACCCGCGCACGAGGCCGTCGAGGTCGCTCTGCTCCTGCAGGAAAGCCGGGTCGATCAGCGGCGCGGCGGTCGGGTCGGCGCTCGCGAGGCGGACGCTGCCGCGGCTCGCCGGCCGCAGCAGGCAGACGTGGCAGGAATAGCCGTGGCCGAAGACGGTCTTGCGCCCATGGTCGACCAGCTTGGCGACGACGAGGTGCAGCTGCAGGTCGGGCCGCGTCTCCTCGGGGCGGCTGCGGATGAAGCCGCCCGCCTCGGCGATGTTGGTCGTCAGCAGGCCGGTGCGATGGCGTCGCCACTCGGCGATGCCGCGCAGGGTGCGCAGGGCGCCACCGAGCGAGAGGCCGAGCGTTTCCGTCACCTTCGGCGCCTCGATGACCTGGACGACGTTGATGTGGTCGTGCAGGTGCGCGCCGACGCCGGGCAGGTCGTGGACGACCGGCACGCCGTGCTGCTGCAGCTGCGCGCCTGGGCCGATGCCCGAGAGCATCAGCAATTGCGGCGACTGCAGCGCGCCGGCGGCGAGCAGGACCTCGCGTCGGGCCGTCAGCGCCGTCGTGCGTCCGCCGATCCGCGCCTCGACGCCGACGGCACGCCGGCGGTCGAGGACGATGCGTGTCGTCAGCGCGTCCGTGATGACCTGCAGATTGGGGCGGCCGAGGTTCGGCGTCAGGTAGGCCTTGGCGGCGCTGAAGCGCTCGCCCCGCTTCTGCGTCACCTGGTAGACGCCGATGCCTTCCTGGGTCGGGCCGTTGAAGTCGGCGTTCGCCGGAAAGCCCGCCTCACGCGCGGCCTCGATGAAGGCCTTGCAGAGACCGTTCGGGCGCTGCAGGTCGGCGACGTTGAGCGGCCCGCCGCTGCCGTGCAGGGCGCTCGCGCCGCGCTCGTTGTGCTCGGCCTTCAGGAAGTAGGGCAGCACGTCGGCCCAGCCCCAGCCGGGGTTGCCGGCGGCGGCCCAGCCGTCGTAGTCGTCGCGCTGGCCGCGGATGTAGATCATCGCGTTCACCGAGCTCGAGCCGCCCAGCACCTTGCCGCGCGGCTGGTAGCCGCGACGTCCGTTCAGGCCCGGCTGCGGCACGGTGGCGAAGTTCCAGTTGGCGATGCCCGACTTGCCCATCAGGGCGAAGCCGGGCGGGCAATGGATGAGGACGCTCTTGTCGGCCGGGCCGGCCTCGAGCAGGCAGACGGTGATGTCGGGGTCTTCGGTGAGCCGCGCCGCCAGGACGCAGCCCGCCGAGCCGCCGCCGACGATCAGGTAGTCGAACTCGCCGCCGGGTGTCGTGGCCACGGTCATCGGCCGAACGCCTTGCGTGAACCGTCCTCGAACACCTCGTCGTCGCGGACCACGGTGCCGTGCTCGTCGAGTTCGCGCTCCCGGCTGACGCGGCCGCGCTCGTCGAAGACGCGCTCCGAGCGGAGCCGGCCGGCGTCGTCGAAGCTACGGTGCGCGCCCACAGGCAGCTCGCGGCCGCCGCTGGGCTCGATTCGCCAACTGCCTTCGAACGACATTCGGCCATTGTCGTGAAAGGCGGTGCTCCGGCGGCGCTTGCCGCCGTCGACCTCGACGTAGTCGCTGCGTTCGCGCGGCTGGCCGTTCAGGTACCACTGCGCCTCGCTCGCCAGTTCGCCGGCACCCTCGCCGACGCGCCAGCGCCGCTCGCGCACCGGCTTGCCCGACTCGTGGAACTCCTTGTCGAGCGTCGTGACGCGTCGCGCCCGCTCGCCCGCGGTGTTCTGCCACTGCACTTCGTGGCGCAAGGTGCCGTCGGCGGCGAAGCTGCGCGCGATGCCGCCGCCCGCGGTCGTTTCCCTGAGCTCGCGGACGCCGCCGCCCTCGCCGAGCGTTTCGGAGCGCACGCGCTTGCCGTGGCGGAAGGCGACGCGGGCGCGCGGCTGCCCCTTGCTGCCGTAGAACACGAGCGCCGAGGTGCTGCCGTCGTGGCCGCAGGCAGCCCGGTCGTCGAAGTCGCGGCCCAGCGCCGGCTGCGGAGCGCAGTGCAGCTCGGCGAGCTGGCCCGACGGATTGAACTCGGCCGATGCCTGCTGGCGTCCGTCGTCACCGTAGGCCGTGAGCCGGCGCAGCGGACCGCCGGGATACCAGCTGCGAGCGACGCCGACGTGGCTGCCGTCGCGATAGGTCTCCTCGCGGACGAGTCCGGCCGGGCGGTCGGCCTCGGCCGGCACCCATTCGCGGGCCGGGCCGTCGCGGTTGCCGCGCTCGTTGACCCGGTACTCGCGCTCGAGCGTGCCGTTGCGGAAGGTGCGCACGACGCCCATGAAGCGGCCCTGCTGCAGCTCCTGCTCGCGCACGACGGGGCCGCCCTCGCCATCGCGGCAGCGCATCAGGCCGCTCATGCCGACGGTCGTGTTGCCGTTGGCCGGATTGACCGGGCCGCCGTTCAGCTCGCAGACCTGGACGGCGGCCATCGTTGTTCCGACTGCTGCGGCGAAAGCGAGTGCGCAGGCCGCGCGCGCGGCCCGTCTGGCGCCGGCCCGGCGGCTCGCTCCGGGCACAATGAATCGATGCATGCAACGATTGTGCAGCGCCATCCCGCCCTCGTCATCGCAGCGACGATCGCGATCACCCTGATCGTGGCGCTTGTCGTCGTCAACCTCGGCTCCAGCGAGAAGAAGATCGAGCGCCGCCTCGAGCGGCTCTATCCGCTCGAGGACCCGCGCTTCATCCAGGAGCTCGGCGTCATGCTCGGGCCGCCCGTTCTCGACGGCAACCGCTACCGCGTGCTGCAGAACGGCGACGAGATCTTCCCGCCGATGCTCGCGGCCATCCGCGGCGCGCAGCAGTCGATCAACTTCGAGAGTTATATCTACTGGTCGGGCGACATCGGCCAGGCCTTCGCCGATGCGCTCGCCGAGCGCGCCCGAGCCGGTATCCCCGTTCACGTGCTGCTCGACTGGGTCGGCAGCGCAAAGATGGACGATTCGCTGATGGCAGAGATGACGTCGGCCGGCGTGCAGGTGCAGCGCTACCACCCGCCGCACTGGTCGCACCTCGGCAAGCTCAACAACCGCACGCACCGAAAGCTCCTGGTCGTCGACGGCCGGATCGGCTTCACCGGCGGCGTCGGCATCGCCCCCGAGTGGACCGGCCACGCCCAGGACCCCGACCATTGGCGCGACACCCACTTCGAGGTCGAGGGGCCGGTGGTCGCGCAGATGCAGGCGGTTTTCCTCGACAACTGGATCAAGACCAGCGGCGAGGTGCTGCACGGGCCGGCCTACTTCCCCTTGCCGGTGCCGGCCGGCAGCGGGCGGGCGCAGATGTTCAGCAGCTCGCCGACCGGCGGCAGCGAGAGCATGGAGCTGATGTACCTGCTCTCGATCACCGCGGCGTCGCGCTCGATCGACCTCTCGGCCGCCTATTTCGTTCCCGACGAGCTCTCGATGACGGCGCTGATCGCGGCGCTGAAGCGCGGCGTGCGCCTTCGGGTCGTCGTTCCCGGCGAGCACATCGATTCGGAAACCGTGCGCAGCGCCTCGCGCGCCAAGTGGGAGCCGCTCCTCGAGGCCGGTGCCGTGATCGCCGAGTACGGGCCGACGATGTTCCATTGCAAGGTGATGATCGTCGACGATCTGCTCGTCTCGGTCGGCTCGACCAACTTCGACAACCGGTCGTTCCGGCTCAACGACGAGGCGACGCTGAACATCGTCGACCCGGTGTTCGCGCGCCAGCAGAAGGCGATCTTCGAGGCCGACCTGGCGAAGTCGAGGCGGATCAGCCTGGCCGAATGGCGCAACCGCCCGCTCGGCGAAAAGCTGAAGGAGCGCCTGTCGGCGCTGATCGGCCGCCAGCTCTGAGCCTCGCCGCTACAGCAGCTGCTCCGGGACGATCCAGCCGAGCATCATGTTGTGCACGCGCAGCCAGAACGTCGACTCCGGCTCGACGCCGAGGATGACTTCCTTGTCGTCGTCCATCGTCAGCCACTGCAGATCGGACGTCTTCGGTGACAGGCGCACGCGGTAGGCGCTCTCGAGCTTGCTGATGTTGATGATTCGCAGCAGTTCGCGGGCAAGCTGCGGGCTGTCGATGAACATGCCGAACTCGGTGTTGGTGCTGGCCGAGCGTGGGTCGAGGTTCATCGAGCCGATGAAGACGAGGCGGCGATCGATGATCGCCGTCTTCGCGTGGAGCCGGCCGAGCGACGAGCCGAACATGCCGAGCCGCTTGGTGTGCTGCGTGCGCGTCGGGCTCAGCTCGTAGAGGTCGACGCCGGCCCTCAGCATGGCCGGGCGGTAGCGCGAGTAGCCGGTATGCACCAGAGGCTCGTCGGTGGCAGCGAGTGAATTGGTGATGACGGTCACCTTGACGTGATCGCGGTGCAGGTTGCGAAACGACGTCATCCCCATCGGGCCGGGGATCATGTAGGGCGAGGTGAGGACGAGCTCGTTCTTCGCCTGCCAGACGGTCATCATCACGTCGTTCGTGACGCTCATCTCGTAGGCGATCTTGGGCGTCATCGAGAGCAGCTTTTCCGGCGGGTCGGAGAAGGCGCGCACCTTGCCCCAGACGAGGCCGAGCTGGCCGCTCTCGAGCTCCTCGGACAGTGGCCCGTAGCCGAGCACGTCGTTGGCGGGCGGGTCGACTGGCGGCGACGCCGGCAGCGCCGCCAGCGTCGCGTCGAAAGCGTGGCGGCGCGCCGCCTTGTCGCCGATCGGCTCGCCGATCGCGTCGATCGAGAACACGACCTCGCTGTTCCAGTAGCGGTCGAAGATCGCCGACAGGTCCTTCACGACGGCGCCCGTGACGAAAGCGTCCATGTCGATGAAGTTCGACTCCGCGCTGCGCAGGAAATACTCGTCGCCGATGTTGCGCCCACCGGCCACTGCCATCACGCCATCGGCGATGAACAGCTTGTTGTGCATGCGGTGGTTGAGGCGGCCGAAATCGAAGATCGAGGACGCGTAGCGCCCGGCGACGCCGCTCGACCGGGCGCAGCAGAACGGATTGAAGAGGTGAACCTCGACGTTGGCAAAAGATGCCAGGCCGCGCAGCAGCGCGTCGGTGTGCGTGGTGTAGAGGTCGTCGACGAGAAGGCGCACGCGCACGCCGCGCAGTGCCGCGTCGCGCAGCGCGGTCATCAGCAGCCGGCCGGTGCGGTCGTTCTCGAGCACGTAGTACTGGACGTCGAGCGACGTCGACGCGCGTTGCGCGAGCTGGATGCGGGCGTCGAGCGAGAACGAGCCGAGCGGCATCAGGCGCACGCCGGTGAGCTCCGGCGAGGGCTGCGACTTCGCGGCGATCTTCACCAGCGGGCTGGCCGGGTTCGGCGCCAGTGCTACCGAATCGGTCCGGCCGATGTTGGCCGGCAGCGTGCCGCAGCCGCCGAGAGCGGCCGCTGTCCCGAGCAGCAGCCAGGCGCCGAAACGGGCGGCCGCGTCGCGCCAGGCGCGCCCGGCCGTTGAATCCGCGCCGCGCCCGACCGCGTACCCGTCGCCGGACGGGCGTTTCTCGTAAGATGAAGAACGCGACGACGACAGGCCGGAGGCCGCCATGAAGAAATCCCTTGCGTTCATGTGGTGCATGCTCTCGTTCTCTCCAGCGGCATACGCAGCCCTGGATGTCGGAGATGCAGCACCGAACTTTACAGCCCCTGCCGCGCTCGCCGGCAAGGTGTTCAAGTTCTCGCTCGCCGACTCGCTCGCCAAGGGGCCGGTCGTGCTCTATTTCTTCCCGGCGGCCTTCTCGGTCGGCTGTTCGATCGAAGCGCACGAGTTCGCCGAGTCGATCCCGAAGTTCGAGGCCCTGGGCGCCACGGTGATCGGCGTCTCAGGCGACGACATCGACACCCTCGGCAAGTTCTCGGTCCAGGCTTGCCAGAGCAGGTTTCCGGTCGCCTCCGACAACACCCAGGCCATCATGAAGTCGTACGACTCGGTGATGGCGCTGCGCCCCGAGTACGCGAACCGCATTTCCTACGTCATCGCGCCGGGCGGCAAGGTCTTCTACAACTACCAGAGCCTCAATCCGGGCCGTCACGTCGAGAAGATGCTGGCCGCCCTCAAGGACCTGAACCAGACCAGGGCGAAGCAGTGACGGTGGCCGGCAGCGGATCGGCGCGGCCATGACCGACGCTCGCCTCGCCATCGGCGCGTTCGGCCTCGCCTACGCGGCGGCTCTCGCGACCTTGCTCGTGCTCGACGGCGTCTGGCTCGGCGTCGTCGCCCGCGATCTGTACCAGCGCGAGATGGGGACCCTGCTCGCCGATTCGGTGAAGCTGGCGCCGGCCGCCGTCTTCTACCTGCTCTACCCGCTTGCGCTCGTCTTCCTGACCATGGCCTCGCCGCCGTCGGGCTGGGGCGAGGCGATCGGCCGCGGCGCGGTGCTCGGCCTGGCCGCCTACGGCGCCTACGACCTCACCAACCTCAGCATCCTTCGCGGCTGGCCGCTGCAGATCAGCCTGATCGACTGGGCCTGGGGCGGCGTCCTCAGCGCGGCGATGGCGGCCGCCGCCTACGCCGTCACCTGGGCTCGAGCGGCTCGTAGCCGGCGGCGGGCTCAGCGGCCGGCGCCCTGCGCCGTGACCCGCCAGACGGTGTTGCCGACGTCATCGGCGACGAGCAGGCCGCCGCCCTTGTCGATCGCCACGCCCACCGGCCGGCCACGGGCGTCGCCGGCGTCGGTGAGAAAGCCGGTCAGCACGTCGATCGGCGGCCCCGAGGGCCTGGCGCCGGAGAACGGAACGAAGATCACCTTGTAGCCGCTGCGGGGCTTGCGGTTCCACGAGCCGTGCTGGCCGACGAACATGCCTTCGCCGAAACGCCCGTTCAACGTCGAGCCGACCGACGACGCGAGACCGAGCGATGCGGTGTGCGGGCCAAGCGCATAGTCGGGAGCGATGGCCCGGGCGACCAGCTCCGGCCGCCGCGGCGTGACCCGGCTGTCGACGTGCTGGCCGTAGTAGCTGTAGGGCCAGCCGTAGAAGGCGCCGTCCTTCACCGAGGTGAGGTAGTCGGGCACCAGGTCGCTGCCAAGCTCGTCGCGCTCGTTGGCCACCGTCCACAGCGTCGAGCCGTCGGCGGCGAAGGCCATGCCGTTCGGGTTGCGCAGGCCGCTCGCGAAGATCCGGTTTCGGCCCGTCTTCGGGTCGATCGCCCAGATGGCGGCGCGGCCGGCCTCTGCCGCCATGCCGTTCTCGGCGACGTTGCTGTTGGAGCCGACCGTGGCGTAGAGCACCGATCCGTCGGGGCTGGCGATCACGTTCTTCGTCCAGTGGTGATTGATCGGCCCGGCGGGCAGGTCGATCACCTTGCTCGGTCGCGCGTCGATGCGCGTCTCCCCGGTCTGATAGGGGAAGCGCAGAAGGGCGTCGGAGTCGGCGACGTAGAAGTCGTTGCCGACCAGCGCCATCCCGAAAGGAGAGTGCAGGCCGTCGAGGAAGACGGTTCGAGTCTCTGCCGTGCCGTCGGCCTTGATGCCGCGCAGCAGGGTGATCCGGTTCGCGCTCGGCACGCCGGCGCCGGCACGCGCCATCACCTTCTTCATCACCCAGCCCCTGATGCCCTTGCCGTCCTCGGGTTTCGGCGGCGCGTTCGTCTCGGCGACGAGGACGTCGCCATTCGGCAGCACGTAGACCCAGCGCGGATGATCGAGGCCGCGCGCGTAGGCCTGGACGGTCAGGCCGTCGGCCGCCACCGGCTTGGCGTCGCCCGCCCAGCCCTTGGCTGGCGCGATGTGCACGGTCGGCAGCAGCGACGACACCGGCGCCGGCAGCTGCGGCGACGGGCCGGTGCCGTCGGCGACGGTGAGCCGGGCGGTGTCGCCGCATCCCGCGAGAGAGGCTGCTGCCAGTGCGACGGCAAGCGCGGAAATGGTCGGGACGAGGCGAGGAATGGATCGTGCTTTCATGGTGTCCTGTCGGGTGGGCCAGGCCCGCAGGGGCAAGGCCCATGCCCGATCCGCCCTGCCTGCGAGCTGCAAACGCGGCAGCGGTGCGAACTAGTGCACCGTTGCCGCCGAGCTGGCCGGCAAGGCGCGGTAACGACATGTCACACTGGATCGAACGGGAGGTCTCGAATGGTCACCAGGACACGCTCCGCCGTCGCGCGGCCGCTCAAGCTCTATGCCGTCGGTCACGGCGCGCTCCTTCTCGGTGCCTGGGCGATGCATGCCTCGGGCTCGATGCTGCCGATGGCGCTCGCCGCGTCGGCCTCGCTGATGCTGACCGTGCCGCTGGTTCGCCACTTCATCGAGCGGGCCCGGCGCTGAGCGCAGCGGCGCCTGTGGGCGGCGCGACACGACTGTAGGAAGGCACCGACGCCGGCGACGCTGCCCGGACGACCTCGTCTGACGGTGGCTTCCGCTTCACCTCGCCACGGGTTCGAGCGATCCTTTCGTTCATGTGCCGGCGGCCGCCGGCGCTCGACCCACGACGAGGAGCCACTCCATGGACACCAACGAACCGATGCTGACCGGGCTGTTTCGCGACCGCGACAGCGCCGAGCGCGCCTACCAGTCGATTTCCGACCGCGGCTATACCCGCGACGACGTCAATGTCGTCATGTCCGACGACACGAGGAAGCGTCACTTCGCCGGCACCGCCGGCCGTGATACCGAGCTCGGCAACAAGGCGGCCGAAGGCGCCGGCATCGGCGGCGCCATTGGCGGCAGCCTGGGTGCCATCGCTGCCGCGATCGCGGCGGTCGGCACGACGATCGCGTTGCCGGGCCTCGGCCTCGTCATCGCCGGCCCGCTGGCAGCCGCGATCGCCGGCGCTGGCGCTGGTGCGGCGACCGGCGGCATCGTCGGCGCGCTGATCGGCTGGGGCATTCCCGAAGAGCGCGTCAAGCACTACGAGCAGGGCATCCGCGAAGGCGGCATCCTGATGGCGGTGCGCCCGCGAAACGACGAGGACGCCAGCTACCTCGAGAACTCGTGGCGCGGCCATAGCGGCGAGCACGTCTATCGCTGAGCCGGTTTTCGATGTGAAGAAAAAAGCGCGCCGTCGGCGCGCTTTTTTCATGGGGGCGACGTCGACTCGCAGTGCCGCCGCACGCGACGTCACTTCTTGCCGCGATCTTTCTGGCGGGCGGCGATCTTCTTCGCCACCAGCGCGGCCAGCGCCGCGCCCGACGGCGACGGCTCCCTGTCCGGTACGCGCAAGACCGGCGGCACGACCGGATCGCCGCCCTGGGCCAGCGCCGAGCGGTCGGGCACTTCGACAGGCGCCGGCGCGACCGGCGCGCCGAGCGGCAGCGCCGTGCGCGCCCCGACGGCGGGCGGCAAGGCGAGGGCAACGCGGCGGTCGGCGGCGGCACCGAGCGGTGCGCCCGACAGGAACGCCGCCAGGTCGACCTTCTCGCGTCCGCGCGACGCATCGTCGAGGTAGGTCATGTGGCCGCCGGCATAGACGCGGGTCGCAAGGCCGGGCGCTGCGCCCAGGCGCGCGAGGTCGCGTTCGGTCTGCCAGAACGGGGTGGCCAGGTCGTGGTAGCCCGAGAGCGAGAGCACGCGCAAGGCAGGCCGCTCGGAGAGCGCGGCCGCGAGGTCGGGCACGACGTCGGGGAGGGCCCGGCCGTCGTGGTCGAAGTGCCAGCTGGCGATCGCGTTCGAGTGCAGCGTGTAGCCGGCAGTGGCGCTGTAGCCGAGCTCCTGGCTGAAGAGGCTGCGCGCGGCGGCGGCGAACGGGCCGTTGATGACCGCCGCGGACGGGTCGCCGCTGGCGGCGAGCGCGCTGCCGACATCGGCGTCGACGCGCGCGTCGTAGCGGCCGAGCAGCCGCCCTGGGAGCAGGCCGCGACGGAAGGAATCGGCGCCGAGGTTGGGCTGCGCCGCCCAGAGCGGGCGCGGTGCGCCGGTCATCCCGGCGAGCTGGTCGAGCAAGGGCGCCGACACCGGCGTTCCGTGCAGGAAGGCGTCGATCGCCGGCGCATAGCTGACCGCGCCGAAGTCGCGCAGCTGCTGCGCGTAGACGGCG
Organism: Burkholderiales bacterium; assembly: GCA_038225015.1. GTDB lineage: Bacteria > Pseudomonadota > Gammaproteobacteria > Burkholderiales > Burkholderiaceae_C > Schlegelella_A. Next base: position 8,784 of record JBBRFB010000036.1, on the reverse strand, counting down.
TCGTCGGCCGGGGGCGGCAGTACCAGGCCGCGCCAGGCCGCGATCATTCCGTAGCTCGGCAGGTTGCCGGCGCAGCTCAGCTGCCCCGGCCCGACCACGTCGCAGTTGGCGTTGTAGTCGAGGATCGACGACTGCAGCACGACGCCGTCGAGGCGCATGCCCGCGGCCACCATGAGGTCGGCGAGCACGGCGGCCCGCGTCGTTCCGTACGACTCGCCGAGCAGGTAGGTCGGCGAGGCGGCGCGTCCGTTCGTCGCCGCGTAGCGAGCGATGAAGTCGCGCATGACGCGGGCGTCGGCGTCGACGCCCCAGAAGCTCTGGTTGGTGAACGGCGCGATCGCTTCGGAGTAGCCGGTGCCGACGGCGTCGACGAACACCAGATCGGCGACGTCGATTAGGCTGTCGGCGTTGTCGACCAGGCGAAACGGCTGCGGCAGGTCGAGCGAGGGCGCGTTGGTGACGATGCGGCGCGGCGCGAACGAGCCGAGGTGCAGCCAGACTGTCGCCGAGCCCGGGCCGCCGTTGAAGAAATGGATCAGCGGCCGCTCGTTGCCAGCACTCGCCGGGGCGGTGTAGGCGACGTAGAACATTGACGCCTCGGCAGCGCCCGAGGCCGGATCGCGCACCGTCAGGTGGCCGACGCTGGCGGTGTAGGTGATGTTTCGTCCGCTGACCAAGATGCTGTGCATGGTGGCGACCGATGCGTCCTCGCCCGAGGCGAGCGAGGCGTTGGCGGCGCTCGAGTACGCGGTGGTGTCGACGCCGCCCTGGCTCGAAGGGGATGTCGGCGTGTCCGAACCCCCGCCGCCGCAGCCGGCCAGCACGAGCGACAGTGCCAGCGCCAGCGCGACGTCACCGCCGGTGACCCCGCCGTTCCGGCGCCGCATCGCCATCGCCATCGCGTGGCCTACTTGCCGGCGATCGCCAGCAGCTCGACCTCGAACTGCAGCGTCGCTCCCGCCGCGATCAGCGGGCCGGCGCCACGATCGCCGTAGGCGATCGCGGCCGGGCAGACGAGGCGCGCCTTGCCGCCGACCTTCATCCGCTGCAGGCCCTCGGTCCAGCACTTGATGACGCGGTCGAGCGGGAACGTCGCCGGCGCGTTGCGCTTGTACGAGCTGTCGAACTCGCGGCCGTCGAGCAGCGTGCCGCGGTAGTTCACGGTGACCGAGTCGGTGGCCTGCGGGCTCGGCCCCTTGCCTTCGCGCAGCGACTGGTAGACGAGGCCGCTGCCGGTCGTCACGGCCGCGGACGCGGCCACGGGCGGCGTGAAAGGCTTGGTCGCCTGGCCGGCGGCACTGCCGGCCAGGAGGGCCAGGCCGAGGAAGAGCGACAGTCGCGAAGACAACACGATCATGGTGGCGGATCCTTGGGTCGGTCTGAGAGCCGGAAATAGAGAAGAGGCAGGCAAGCTACTTGTGCCAGGTGTCCCGGAGCGGCGCGATGCGGTTGAACACCGGGCGATCAGGGGCATGGTCGATGCGGTCGGCGACGAAGTAGCCGTGCCGCTCGAACTGGAACTTCTCGTCGACAGGCACGCCGGCGAGCGACGGCTCGACGTAACCCTGCACGATGCGCAGGCTCGCCGGATTGAGGCTGGCCTTGAAGTCCTTGCCGCCGGCGTCGGGGTGGGCGTCGAGGAAAAGCCGCTCGTAGATCCGGATCTCGGCGGCGAGCGCGTCGTCGGCGCCGAGCCACGTGATGGTGCCCTTGACCTTGACGGCGTCGGCGCCCGGCGTGCCGCTGCGGGTGTCGGGAACGATGCGCGCCTGCACGGCGGTGACTCGGCCGGCCGCGTCCTTCGTGCAGCCGGTGCACTCGACGACGAAGCCGTACTTCAGGCGGACGCGGTTGCCCGGAAAGAGGCGGAAGAAGCCCTTCGCCGGCGTCTCGGCGAAGTCGTCGGCCTCGATCCAGAGGGCAGGGCCGAGGTCGAAGGCGCGATGGCCGAGTTCCGGCCGCTGCGGATGCGCCGGCGCGTGGCAGCGCTCGCGGTGCGTCTCGGCGCCGAACATCTCGGCCCAGTTGGTCAGCTCGAGGCGAAGCGGCTCGACCACCGCCATCGCCCGCCGCGCCTTCGGGTCGAGGTCGTCGCGCAGCGCACCGTCGAGGCTCGCGTACTCGGTCCAGCCGCCGGCCTTGCTCGTGCCGGCACGCTCGCAGAGCAGGCGGATCGATTCAGGCGTGTAGCCGCGCCGGCGCAGGCCGGCGATCGTCGGCATGCGCGGGTCGTCCCAGCCGCCGACGATGCCCTCGTCGACGAGCTGCCGGAGCTTTCGCTTGCTGGTGACGACGTAGGTGACGTTGAGCCGCGCGAACTCGTGCTGATGCGGCCGCGGCCGGGCGATCACGCCGAGCGCGGCCAGCATGTCGAGCAGCCAGTCGTAGAACGGCCGCTGGTCCTCGAACTCGAGCGTGCAGATCGAGTGGGTGATGTTCTCGAGCGCGTCCTCGATGGGGTGCGCGTAGGTGTACATCGGGTAGATGCACCAGCGGTCGCCCGTGGCGTGATGGGTCGCCCGCTTGATCCGGTAGAGCGCGGGATCGCGCAGGTTCATGTTCGGGCTCGCCATGTCGATCTTCGCGCGCAGGACGGCGGCGCCGTCGGCGAGCTCGCCGCCCTTCATGGCGCGAAAGCGCTGCAGGTTCTCGGCCGGGGTGCGGCCGCGAAACGGACTGTCGGGGCCGGGCGTCGCGAAGTCGCCGCGGCTGGCGCGCATCTCCTCTGCGCTCTGCTCGTCAACGTAGGCGAGTCCGGCCTGCACCAGCGCCTCTGCGGCGCGGTACATGAAGTCGAAGTAGCTGCTGGCGAAGTACAGGTGCGAGGTGCCACCTTGCACCCAGTCGTAGCCGAGCCAGTGCACCGCTTCGATGATGGCGTCGACGAACTCTTGCTCTTCCTTGTCGGGGTTGGTGTCGTCGAAACGCAGGTGGCAGATGCCGCCGTAGTCGCGTGCCAGACCGAAATTCAGGCAGATGGCCTTGGCATGGCCGACGTGCAGATAGCCGTTGGGCTCGGGCGGAAAGCGGGTGCGAATGCGAGCCGGATCGGCCGGCGCCGCCGCGTGGTGGGCGGCGTCGCCCGGGGTTCCGGCGAACCGGCGACCGGCATACGTGCCCTCGGCGAGATCGCGCTCGATGATCTGACGCAGGAAGTTGCCGCTTCGGGCAGGGTCGGTATCGGAGCTCATTCGCGGACGGGGCCGCCACGCAGCCGGTGGCGTCGCGATTCTAGGGTGGCCCCGGGCGCCATCGGCTTTACCTTTCGACATGTTCGCGAGGTCAACGCCGCGGCCCGGCGCCGGGTTGAAGGGGGCATGCACGCCGTGTCGCGTGTGTCGACAGGAGTCAGACCATGAAGCGCCCCCTCGTTCTCGCCCTTGCCGCTGCCGGCACGCTCGGCGCCGCCGGTTCCGCCCAGGCGGCCCGCGTCGACTGGTCGATCGGCATCAACCTGCTGCCGGTCGCGACCTACGTCTCCCGCGCGCCGATCTATGCGCCGGTGTTGCCGATCCCGAGGCCGGTGTTCTTCGCGACGCCCTTCTACGTCGAGCCGGCGCCCGCGGTGCGACGCATCGTCGTCACCGAGCGGCCGCGGCGCTGGGCGCCGCTTCCGGCCTTCGTCTCCTACCGGCACGACCGCTGGCATCACGATCGGGACGACCGTGGCGACCGGGGCCGCGGCGAGCAGAACGTCGGCTGGCGGCGCTGACCGCCGGCGCCATGCGTCGAATGCCTACAGACGCGGGCGGGGATGCCCTGCGTCGCGTCCCCGGGGCGTCCGACGCGGGCCGGGCCGCCGCTTTTGCATGATGGCGGCAACGACGTGAACCCCGCGTTCACCCTCATCCAGCGAACAGGAGCCGCCGTCATGTTCACCAAGCACCCCGTGCTCTCGAGCGTCAGCATCGCGGCGCTTGCCGTCCTGTCCGCCTGCGCCGCGCCGCAGGACCCCTATGCCCCGGTGGCCCGGGCGCCGATCGCGCAGGCGCCCGCCTACGTCGAATACGGCCAGGTCCGCGACATCGACGTCGTCCAGGTCCAGCCGCGCACGTCGGGTGCCGGCGTCATCCTCGGCGCCGTGCTCGGCGGCGTGATCGGCAACCAGTTCGGCAGCGGCACCGGCCGTGCCCTCACCACCGGTGCCGGTGCGGTCGGCGGTGCCGTCGCCGGCAACGCGATCGAGAAGCGCACGAAACGCGACGACGAGCTCTTCCGGGTCAGCGTGCGGTTCAACAACGGCGAGGTCCGCGACTTCCGGTTTCGCCAGATCGGTGACCTGCGGGTCGGCGACCGCGTCCGCTACGAGGGTGGGCAGCTCTACCTGATGTGAGCGGCGCTCGGCGCCGCAGGTGCGAGCCGCCTACATGGCCTTGAACTGATGGGCGTAGAGGCGGCTGACCACCAGCCGCTCGGGCCGGCCTTGCACCGCCAGCGTCATGCGACCGCTTTCGTCGCGCATCGCGGCATCGATCGCGTCTGCGCGCACGACGGTGCCGCGATGGACCTGCCAGAACTTTGCCGTGTCGAGGCGTGGCATCAGCTCGCGCAGCGACGTCCGTATGAGGTGGTCGGCGTCGGCGGTCACGACCCGCACGTACTTGTCGGCAGCCTCGAAGTAGACGACGTCGTCGACCCTGACCATCCGGATGGTCTGGCCCACGCCGACCTGGATGACCCGCAGAGGGGTCTCCTTGCCGGTCGGCGAACCTTCCCTGCCGGCTCGGGCATCGGCCGAAGCAAGCGCACGAATCTTCGCCATCACGTCGTCGAACGCGTCGGTCGGCGCGTCCGCCGCGTCGCGCTGCGCGAGCGCGGCCTTCAGGCGTCGGCAGGTCGCCGCCAGGCGCTCGGGCTGCACCGGCTTGAGGAGGTAGTCGACGGCGGCCCGATCGAAAGCCTCGAGTGCGTACTGGTCGTAGGCGGTGACGAAGACGATGAGCGGGAAGCGCTCGACTTCGACCGGCCAGTCCTCGGCAAGGGCCTCGGCAACCTCGAGGCCGCTCATGCCGGGCATGCGGATGTCGAGGAAGAGGACGTCGGGGCAGAGAGCCAGCGCCCGTTCGAGCGCGGCCGTGCCGTCGCCGACGTTGCCCGCGATCTCGAGCTCCGGCCAGAGACGGGCGAGCTCCGCGGCGAGGCTTTGCGCCAGCAGCGGCTCGTCTTCGGCGATCAGGCAGCGCGGCGCGCTCATGGCGGCGAGACCTCGGCGCCCGGCCGGCGCGGCACGTGGGGCTCGGCGAGCGGCAGCCGCACCGTGGCGATGGCGCCGCCGGCGGCGTCGGTAGCCGCCGTGAGCTCGAACGACGCGACGTCGCCGTACAGCGTCGCCAGCCGCTCGCGCACGTGAGAGAGTCCGAAAGAGCCCGGCCGCGCCGGCGCATCGGCCGGGCCGGCGCCGGTGTCGCGCACCCGCAGCACGAGCATGCGGCCTTCGCGCGCCGCGCTCACTTCGATGCGGCCCGGGCCGACCATCGGCTCGAGGCCGTGCTTGACGCTGTTCTCGACCAGCGGCTGGAGCAGGAGCGACGGTACGTCGGCGGCCGCGAGCTCGGCGGGCAACTCGAAGACGGCGGTGAGGCGATCGCCCATCCTGACCTGCATCAGGGCAATGTAGTCGCGCAGGCGCTCGAACTCGGCCTCGAGCGGGTGCACGCGCTGCCGCGAGCCCGCCAGCGACGCCCGCAGGAACGCGATCAGCCGGTCGAGCATGGCCTGGGCGCGCCCCGCATCGACCGCGATCAGCGCACGCAGGTTGGCCAGCGTGTTGAAGAGCATGTGCGGCTCGAGCTGCGACTCGAGCAGCTTCAGCTGCTGCTCAGCGGCCTGGCGCTCGGCGAGCCGAACCAGCGCCAGCTGGTTCGCCAGCGTCTCGCGGGTATGGAACACGTAGGTGATGACCACCGCCGGCAGCACGGCCAGCACGAGCACGCTGAATACCTGCCGGCCGTTGGCGTTGAACGGGCCAGGTTCATGCAGGCCGAGGAGGGCGTTGGCCAGCTCGTTGCCGATCGTATAGCCGAGGACGGCGCCGCCGAGCACGATCGGGACCATCCAGCCCCAGCCCGGCCACAGGGCCTGCGACCACGGCCCGCCGGCGGCATCGCGATGGCTCCAGAGCGCGGCGAGGATGCGCGTGCCGTCGATCAGCAGCCAGCAGCTGAGGGCGATGCAGAGCGAATAGACGACGCTGCTGAGGAGCGACTGCGGAAAGAGCAGCCACAGGCAGACCGCGATGACGAGGGCGAAGCCGGCCGTTCGCAGGCCTCGCCAGGCGAACCGGCGCAGCCGGGCCTCGTCCGGCACGCTGGCGGCGGTGGGGTCGGTGGCAGGCGTCATCGTCGGCATTCTGGGCGACTGTGCCGGAGCCGGCCGACGCCGCCCACGGCATTGCGACGGGCGGCCGCCGGGTGGCGCCAAGGCCCCCCGGCGCGGCGCCAGCGACGCCGCCGTGGGGTCGTCGGCGCGACCGGCCCCGGGCGGCGGGCTATATTGCCCGGTCACATGAACAGCACACGAGGACAGCGGATGCAGGAACGGGCTCGAGGCCTCACCGGGCCAAGCGCCCTCTGGGCGCTGGCCGGATCGATCGCCCTGGCCGCATGTTCGTCGTCGGTGTCGCTTCGGCGGCCGGCCCCGGTCGTCATCCGCTCGCCACATCCTGTTGTCGCGGCGCCTTTGTCCGCGTCGGCGCCGCAGGCGCCAGCCAGCGCCGCCTCGGAGCCGGTCGCCGTCGCCGTTCCGGTGCCATCGTCGGGCCTGCCTGCGCCCCGCCCCGTGGCCGAGCCGGGGTCCGCGCCGGTGCGGCCCGCCAGCCCGGCCGTCGCGGCACGCTTCCCCGAGCCTGACGTGTCGTTCGCCACGCCGGCGTTCGCGCCCGGCCGCAGCGACTTCACCTCGAATGGCGAGCTGCACGAGCTGCTCGGCGCAGTAGCGCGCAATGGTGCCGCGTCGCCGGCGACCTCGGTCGAGCTGCTGGCGCTGGGCGAATCCGGCTGGGGCACGCCGATCGAGGCGGTAGCCTTCACGCGGACGCCTGCCGCGCCAGCCGCGCCGGCGCCGACGGCATCGTCGTCGTCGACGTCGCCGATGGGGTTGGAACCGCCGCGTCGCCCGGTCGTCGTCCTCGTCGGCGGCCAGCACGGCGACGAGCCGGCGGCCACGGAGGCGCTGATCGTCGTCGTCCAGGGCCTCGCAGCCGGCCGCTTCGAGCGCGTGCTCGACCGGGTCGACGTCGTCGTCCTGCCGCGCGCCAATCCCGACGGTGCCGACGCCCTGCAGCACGTGCTCGCCAGCGGCCTCGATCTCGATCACGACCACCTGCTTCTACGCTCGCCGGAGGCGCGCGCGGAAGCGGCGCTGAGGGTGCGTTTCGAGCCACTGGTCGTCGCCGACCTGCAGGAATACACCGTCGACGGCCGCTTCGAGGACAAGTTCGGCGGCGTGCCGCGGGCCGACGTGCTGCTCGACTACGCGACGACCGCCAACGTCGCGCCGTTCATCACCAAGGCGGCCGAGGAGTGGTTCCGCGGGCCGCTCGAGAAAGGACTGGCATCGGCCGGCTACAGCAGCGACTGGTACCACACGACCAGCGCCGACCTCGCCGACCGGCGCGTCGCGATGGGCGGCGCCGACGCCGGCATCGGTCGCAACACCGACGGCCTGCGCAACGCCGTGAGCTTGCTCGTCGCATCGCGTGGCGCCGGCATCGGCCGCACCGACCTGCGCCGTCGCGTGCAGGCGCAGGTGCTCGCGGTGTCGAGCATCCTCGCCAGCGCTGCCCGCCGCGCCGGCGACCTCGTCAAGCTGCGCCAGTTCGTCGAGCGCGACATCGCGTCGCGCGCCTGCCAGGGCGAGACGGTGATCGTCGCCGCGCCGACGCCGAGCGAGTACGGTTTGCGCCTGCTCGATCCGGAGACGGGCGCCGTCAAGCGGGTCACCGTGGCCTGGGACTCGTCGCTGCAGCTTCGCCCGCTGAAGACGCGGCCGCGGCCGTGCGGCTACTGGCTGGCGCCGAGCGAGGCCGAGGCCGCCGCCCGGCTGCAGGCGCTCGGCATCGTCGTCCAGCAGTTCGAGGAGGGCGGCGAGCTGCGCGGTCAGACGTACCGCGAGAGCGGCGAGATCGCCTTGCCTGTCGCCACACCCGGCACCGACACCGGCATGGCGGTCGGGCTGCGGGTCGAGACCCAGCCGACGCTGCTCGACGTTCCGGCGGGCAGCTACTACGTGTCGCTCGAGCAGCCACTGGCCAATCTCGTGATCGCCGCGCTCGAACCGGAAGCGCCGGGCAGCTATCCGGCCGAACGCATCGTGCCGAGCCTCGACGCTATGGCGCGCGTGCTGGCGCGGCCGACGATGCGGCTGATGGACGCCCGCTAGCGCCGACCGGATGGCGGCGGCAGTGCTGTGGGTGCCTGGCGCGCTCCTGGGGCCGCAGGCTGTAAGAATGGCCGTTGCCGTCCGGACGAACCCGCATCCGCCCCGACATGACCAGCGGACCCGTGCCGCCATCGCCGCAGGGTCTGCCAGCCGCCGAGTGAGCCCGCCCATGGACATCGAAGCCGACGCCGTTCCCGCTGCCCGCGCCGAGGCGCCGGCGGTGGAGCGCATCTACCGCCACCGCCTGCCGGTGCGCGTGATGCACTGGATCAACGTCGTCTGCCTGACGATCCTGCTGATGAGCGGCCTGACCATCTTCAACGCCCATCCGGCGCTCTACTGGGGCCGGAGCTCGACGTTCGCCGACCCGTGGCTGGCGATGCGCGCCGAGAACACGCCGAACGG
>JBBRFB010000035.1:0-23559 GCA_038225015.1 Burkholderiales bacterium | reverse complement strand
AAAAAGCTCCGCCTCGAGCTGCGCCTGCTTGCCGACGTCGGCCTGCTCGGCATGCCCAACGCCGGCAAGTCGACCCTGATCGCGGCGATCTCCAATGCGCGGCCGAAGATCGCCGACTATCCCTTCACGACGCTGTACCCGAACCTGGGCGTCGTGCGGGTCGCGGCCGAGCAGAGCTTCGTCGTCGCCGACATTCCCGGCCTGATCGAAGGCGCCGCCGAAGGGGCCGGGCTCGGCCACCAGTTCCTTCGCCACCTGCAGCGCACGCGGCTGCTGTTGCACCTGGTCGACTTCGCGCCGTTCGACGACGCGGTCGATCCGGTCGCCGAGGTGCGCACGATCGTGCGCGAGCTCGAGAAGTACGACGCGAGTCTCGCCGCCAAGCCGCGCTGGCTGGTGCTGAACAAGGTCGACATGATCGCGGCCGAGGAGCGCCCTGCGCGAATCGCCGCATTCGTCAAGCGGCTGAAGTGGAAGGGCCCGGTGTTTCCGATCTCGGCACTGACGCGCGAGGGCTGCGACGTCCTGGTGCGCGCCGTGTACGAGCACGTCGCCTCGGCCAGGCAGGCGCCGCCCGAGGCGCGCGATCCGCGTTTCGATGCGGCCGTCGAACAGAGAGAGGGGTCATGACCGGGCCGCTGGCGCAGGCGAAGCGGATCGTCGTCAAGGTCGGCTCCAGCCTCGTCACCGACGAGGGACGCGGCCTCGACGCAGTGGCGATCGGCGGCTGGTGTCGACAGATGGCCGCCCTCGTCGGCCAGCGCCGGGAGATCGTCATGGTGTCGAGCGGCGCCATCGCCGAGGGCATGAAGCGCCTCGGCTGGACGGTGCGGCCGCACGGCGTGCACGAGCTCCAGGCCGCTGCCGCCGTCGGCCAGATGGGGCTGGCGCAGATGTACGAATCGGCGCTGCGCGAGCACGGCCTCGGCAGCGCGCAGGTGCTCCTGACCCACGCCGATCTGGCGGATCGCGAGCGCTATCTCAATGCGCGCTCGACCCTGCTGACGCTGCTCAGGCTCGGCGTTGTCCCAGTGGTCAACGAGAACGACACCGTCGTCAACGACGAGATCAAGGTCGGCGACAACGACACGCTCGGTGCGCTGGTCACCAACCTGCTCGACGCCGACGCGTTGGTGATCCTGACCGACCAGACGGGCCTCTACTCAGCCGATCCGCGCCTCGATGTCGGGGCCCGCCTGATCGAGCGGGGGACCGCCGGCGATCCGGAGCTCGAACGCATGGCCGGAGGCGCCGGCTCGGCGCTCGGCCGGGGCGGGATGCTGACCAAGGTCCAGGCGGCGCGCCGCGCCGCGCGCAGCGGCGCGAACACCATCATCGCCTCGGGCCGTGAGCCCGACGTGCTGCTGCGGCTCGCCGCGGGAGAGCGGATCGGCACCGCCCTCATCGCGGCGACCCCGAAGGTTGCCGCGCGCAAGCAGTGGATGAGCAACCACTTGCAGCTGCGCGGCTCCGTCACCGTCGACGACGGCGCAGTCCTGAAGGTCCGCGACGGCGGCAAGAGCCTGCTGCCGATCGGCATGGTCAGCGTCGCCGGCGACTTCCATCGCGGTGACGTGATCGCCGTACGCACGTCGGTCGGCGAGGAGATCGGCCGCGGGCTGGCGAACTACAGCAGCGCCGAGGCGCGGCTGATTGCGCGCAAGCCATCGGTCGAGATCGAGCGGCTCCTCGGCTTCGTCGGCGAGCCGGAGATGATTCACCGCGACAACTTCGTGCGCGCCTGAGCGCGCCGCTCCTCAGGACATGGGGTCTTTGCTGGGCGGCCGTGTCGCCGGCGTGCCGGACCCCGCAAGGACCGGTTCCGACGGGTTGCCGTCGAACGCCGACGGAACCGTCTCCTCGTTTCGGTGATAGCGGTCGGTCGCGTCGTCGCGGTAGTGCGGGCGCATACCCGAGCGCAGGTAGCGGTTGTGCTGGGCACCGCGCGGCAGGAAGCGCGCGAGCTCGGTCAGCGCCATCTGGTAGACGTCGCGCTTGAACTCGATCACGACGTCGAGCGGAATCCAGTACTCGTTCCAGCGCCAGGCGTCGAACTCCGGGTGGTCGGTGGCGCGCAGGTTCATGTCGGTGTCGCGACCGGTGAGCTGGAGCAGGAACCAGATCTGCTTCTGGCCGCGGTAGTGGCCGCGCGCGTCGCGCCGTATGAAGTGGGTGGGCACCTCGTAGCGCAGCCAGTCGCGCGTGCGCGCGACGATGCGCACATGATCCGGCAAGAGCCCGACTTCTTCCTGGAGCTCGCGGAACATCGCCTGCTCGGGCGTTTCACCGAAATTGATCCCGCCTTGCGGGAACTGCCAGGAGTGGGTGCGTATCCTTTTGCCCCAGAACACCTGGTTCTTGCCGTTGAGCAGGACGATGCCGACGTTGGGTCTGAACCCATCACGGTCGAGCATAATCAACCTCGATTTTTGCGTTGATCGATTATTGCACCGGCGTCGGGAGAGTCAAACGACGGTTACCCGAAGCCGCATCCGGCGCATTCGCAGCGCAGCTTCCCTCATCCGACTGCGATGAAAGCCAGCCAGTTCTTCATCTCCACCCTCAAGGAAGCGCCGGCCGACGCCGAGGTGGCCAGCCACCGGCTCATGCTGCGCGCCGGCTTCATCAAGCGCCTCTCCGCCGGCATCTACAGCTACATGCCGATGGGCCTGCGCGTGATTCGCAAGATCGAAGCCATCATCCGCGAGGAGATGAACCGCGCCGGTGCCATCGAGTTGCTGATGCCGGTCGTCCAGCCGGCGGAGCTCTGGCAGGAAAGCGGTCGCTTCGAGAAGTACGGGCCGGAGCTCTTGCGCGTCAAGGACAGGCACGGCCGCGACTTCGTCGTCCAGCCGACGAGCGAGGAAGTCATCACGGACATCGCCCGCCAGGAGCTGCGCAGCTACCGTGCGCTACCCAAGAATTTCTATCACATCCAGACCAAGTTCCGTGACGAGCGGCGGCCGCGCTTCGGCGTGATGCGCGGCCGCGAGTTCACGATGAAGGACGCCTACTCCTTCGACCGCGACGTCGCCGCGGCCGAGGGCAGCTACCGCCGGATGTACGACGCCTACGTACGCATCTTCGAGCGCATGGGGCTGGTCTTTCGCGCCGTCGCGGCCGACACCGGCGCGATCGGCGGCGATCGGTCGCACGAGTTCCAGGTGATCGCCGCCACCGGCGAAGATGCCATCGCCTATTCCGCCGACTCGTCGTACGCCGCCAACGTCGAGCTGGCCGAGGCGTTGCCGCTCCTCGCCAGCCGCGCTGCCCCGCGCCAGGCGATGGCGAAGACGCCGACCCCCGGCCAGAGCACATGCGAGCAGGTGGCCGCGGGCCTGGGCCTGCCGCTCACGCAGACCGTGAAGGCGCTCGTCCTCGCCGTCGAGCCTGCGCCTTCCGTTCCGCCGGCGCCGCCGGCCGGGGCGACAACCTCGGCTCGCATCTGGCTCCTGCTCGTGCGTGGCGATCACTCGCTGAACGAGGTCAAGGCCGGCAAGATCGACGGGCTCGGCGACGGCTGGCGCTTTGCCACGGCGGCGGAGATCCGCACGGCTTTCGGCAGCGACCCGGGCTATCTCGGGCCGGTGGGGCTGGACCGGGCGGCAACACCTGGCGACGGGCGGCCTGCCGTGCGTGTTGTCGCCGACCGCACGGTCGCGGCCATGAACGACTTCGTCTGTGGTGCCAACGAGGCGGGGTACCACTTCACCGGTGTCAACTGGGGCCGCGACTTGCCCGAGCCCGACGTCGTCGCCGATATCCGCAACGTCGTCGCCGGCGACCCGTCGCCCGATGGACACGGTGTCCTGGCGATCCAGCGCGGGATTGAGGTCGGCCACGTCTTCTTTCTCGGCACCAAGTACAGCCGACCGATGAACGCGACCTTCCTCGACGAAAACGGCAAACCGCAGCTGCTCGAGATGGGCTGCTACGGCATCGGCGTCACCCGGATCGTCGGCGCTGCCGTCGAGCAGAACCACGACGAGCGCGGGATGATCTTCCCGGCGGCCATCGCGCCGTTCCAGGTCGTCGTCTGTCCGATCGGCTACGACCGCTCGCCTGCCGTCCGCGGCAAGGCCGACGAGCTGCACGCCGAGCTGCTGCAGGCCGGCCTAGACGCCATCCTCGACGATCGGGGCGAGCGGCCGGGCGCGATGTTCGCCGACTGGGAACTGATCGGGGTGCCACAGCGCATCGTCATCTCCGAGCGCGGCCTGAAGAGCGGCGAGGTCGAGGTCCAGGGTCGGCGCGATGCCGCGGCGACGGTGCTTCCGGCAGCCGAGGTGCTGGCCTTCATGAAGGGCAAGCTCGCCGCATGAGGTCGGCGCTCTCTGGCCTCGGCAGAGAGCGGCGCGCCCTCGCCGCCTTGGCGCTCGCCGCGGCGTGGCCGGGCGCAGCCCGTGCCGGCAACCAGGTCGAGGAGCCGCTGGCGAACGCCGTTCGCACCGCCTTGTCGGCCGCCGTCGCCGATCGGGCGCCGCCGAAACCGGTGTTCGACACCATCGAGCAGCGGATCGCCCACCTGAAGTGGCTGGCGGCGATGAGCGAGCGGCTGAAGCGTCGCGACGCCGACCTCGTCACCCGGGTCAATTTCCTGCAGACGCTGTGGTACGAGAGCAAGCGCGCCGGTCTCGAGCCGGCCCTGACGCTCGGCCTGGTTCAGGTGGAAAGCGGCTTTCGCAAGTACGCAATCAGCATCGCCGGAGCGCGCGGCTACATGCAGGTGATGCCGTTCTGGGCCCGCCTCATCGGCGACGGCGACGTCGCCCGGCTGTTCCACATGCAGACCAACCTGCGCTTCGGCTGCGTCATCTTGCGCCACTACCTCGATCTCGAGCGCGGCGATCTCTACCTGGCGCTCGGCCGCTACAACGGCAGCCGCGGCCGTCCGGAGTACCCGAACGCGGTCTTCGGCGCGCGCCGCGCCTGGGAGTCGTCGGCCGGCTGAGCGCCCGCGGCCGGGTTCAGGCGGCGACGCCGAGCGCCTGATGCAATTCGCCGGCCTCGTACATCTCGGTCATGATGTCCGAGCCACCGACGAATTCGCCGTTGACGTAGAGCTGCGGGATCGTCGGCCAATTGGCGTAGGCCTTGATGCCTTCCCGGATCTCCTGGTCTTCGAGGACGTTGACCGTCGTCAGGTCGCTGAGGCCGCAGGCCTTGAGGATCTGGATCGCCCGGCCGGAAAAGCCACACATCGGGAACTGCGAGGTGCCCTTCATGAAGAGGACGACCCGATGGCCCTTGACGAGGTCGTCGATGCGCTTTTGAACGTCGCTCATATGTCTTGCCGCCGAAGGAAAGGGAACAGCGACTTTATACGCGAACCGTCGCCGCCGCCTGCCGAGGGTTGTTGCCGCTCGGGGGCGGCAAGTGACTTAGAAGGCGTAGGAAGCGCCGAGCTGCAGCACCGGTGACAGTCGCATGTCGCGGATGACGTCGTCGAGGCTCTGGCCCCCGCCGAAGACTCGGCCGAAGCGCGTGGCGTTGCCCGGACTCAGCGAGACCACGCCGAGGTCGGCGCTGAAGCTCCAGCCGCTGCGGGCGGTGAGCCGGCTGTAGCCGATGCCCAGGTAAGGCAGGGTGCCGCTATCCGTGGCCCCGTCGTTGAGCAGGCGGGGGAGGCCGGGTGCCTGGCCGAACACCCGTCGTTCGACGCTCACGGGCGCGTAGGCGGATGCCGCCGCCGAGGTGCCCCAGAGCTGGTCGTGGGCACCGACGATGAGGCCGCTGGTGGCGCGAAAGCCGCCGCCTCGGACCCGGCCGACGGAGCGGTCGTCGCCAAAATAGACGTCGCCCATGACGCTCACGCCGCGAACCTTGAGGCCGCTCGTCTCGACGCCAGCGAAACCGGTCCGCTGGCCCGGCAGCTCTGTGGCATAGGCGATCCGACCCTGCACGTGGTCCCAGGGAGCCCGGCGCGAGTCGGCTGAGAGGCCGTCGCCGTCGGCGCGTGCGGCTGCCGTGGCGAGCGCGGCCAGGCAGGCAACGACAAGGCAGGGCAGGAATCGCATGGCAACCTCCTCGATCGAGCTGGGGGGCCGAGGCGGACGCTGATGCCGCACGCCTGGAGGGTCATCCTATTCCCCGCCGGAAGATCGCGTGTTGTTGCGGCGCCGAACGGCGGGTCGACTCGGCCGGCCGCGCGTCTTTTGCACGACGATGGCGACCCGCTTGCGACAGCAGGTGATCGTTGTGACCGTCGGTTAGCGTCGCGGCGGTCGGCGGCGGCCGCCAGTCGCCCGCGGCAAGCCGGCCAGGTCGGTGCGGGTCGAGACGTCCGTCCAGTCGTCGGCTCTGAACATCGAGCGGACGGGCGACGCCTGCTCGCAGCCGTGCTCGACGACGAGCCAGCCGCCGGCGACGAGGTGCGGGGGTGCGCCCCGCACGATCTCCGCGAGCGCTGCCAGGCCGTCGGCGCCCGGCGTCAATGCCTGTCGAGGCTCGTGTCGGAGCGCCGGCAGGTGAGGGTCGGCAGCATCGAGGTAGGGCGGATTGGCGAGCACGAGGTCGAACCGGCGCTCGGCCAGGGCCCTCCACCAGGCGCCCTCGAGCAGTTCGATGTCGAGCCCCAGGCGGCGTGCGTTCGCCGCGGCGACGGCCAGGGCTGCCGCACTGATGTCGCTGGCCGCCACCCGTGCGTGCGGCGCCAGGTGCTTGACGGCGAGGGCGATCGCGCCGCTGCCGGTGCCGAGGTCGGCGACCGCCGGGTGCGCGGGAGCGCCCGCTTCGGCCAGGATCTCCGCCGCCCATTCGACCAGCAGCTCGGTCTCGGGCCGGGGCACGAGGACGGCCGGCGTTACCGCGAGCAGGTGGCCGAAGAACTCCTTTTCGCCGAGCAGGTAGGCGAGAGGGACGCCCCCGGCGCGCTGCGCCAGCAGGTCGCGCCAGCGGTCCGCCTGGCGGTCGTCCAGAGTCTGGTCGTCGTGGGCGATCAGGGCGCTGCGCGGCCGGCCGAGCAGGCGGGCGAGGAGCAGTTCGGCGTCGAGCCGGGAGACGCCCTGGCGCCGGGCGTCTGCCACGGCGTCGGCGACCGCAAATGACGGCGCCGCCGTACTCACGCGCCGCCGCTCTCGAGCGACGCCAGCTGTTCGGCGGCCCGCGCCGCCTGCAGGGCAGCGATGATCTCGCCAAGGTCGCCGTCGAGGATGGCCTGCAGCTTGTAGAGCGTCAGGCCGATGCGGTGGTCGGTGACGCGCCCCTGGGCGAAGTTGTAGGTGCGGATGCGGTCGCTGCGGTCGCCGCTGCCGACCAGGCTCTTGCGCGTCGCCGCTTCCCTGGCCTCGCGTTCCGAGCGTTCGCGGTCGCGCAGGCGGGCCGTGAGCACGGCCAGCGCCTTCGCCTTGTTGCGGTGCTGGGAGCGGTCGTCCTGGCATTCGGCGACGATCCCGGTAGGCAGGTGGGTGACACGGATGGCGCTGTCGGTCTTGTTGACGTGCTGGCCGCCGGCGCCGCTGGCCCGGATGGTGTCGATCCTGAGCTCGCTCGGATCGAGCGTCAGCTCCTCCGCGGCGTCGGGCTCGGGCAGCACGGCGACGGTGCAGGCGCTGGTGTGTATGCGGCCCTGCGTCTCGGTCACGGGCACGCGCTGCACGCGGTGCCCACCCGACTCGAACTTCAGCGCCGCGTATACGTCGTCGCCCTCGATCCGGAAGACGACCTCCTTGTAGCCGCCCAGGTCGCTGGCGCTTTCCGACATCACCTCGCTGTGCCAACCGCGGCGCTCGGCGTGGCGCAGGTACATGCGGGCGAGCTCGCCGGCGAAGAGAGCCGATTCGTCGCCGCCGGTGCCGGCGCGGACCTCGATGAAGACGTTCCTGGCGTCGTCGGGGTCGCGCGGCAGGAGCGCCGCCTGCAAGGCGGCGTGCAGGCGCTCGAGGTCGGCGCGCGCCGCCTGCGACTCGTCGTCGGCCAGGGCGAGCATGGCTGCGTCGCCGCTCGATTCGGCGCGCAGTTCCGCGGCCGCCGCGAGGTCGCCCTCGCGTCCCTGGTAGCGGCGGAACAGCTCGACCAGCCCGGACGCTTCGGCGTGCTCGCGGCTCAGCTCGCGAAAGCGCTTCATGTCGGCAGCGACGGCCGGGTCGGACAGGGTCGCGTCGAGCTCGCCCAGGCGCAGGGCCAGGCGTTCGAGCTGCAGGCGAAGACTGTCCTTCATGGCGATGCGGTCGGCAGGGGTGGAGGCTAAGGACTAAAGGCGCATGGCATCAACGCGGCGGCGCTGTCGCGCCCGCACCGCCGGCAGCGCTATCGCTTGCCGTCGGCCTTGTCGCGCCCCCTGGCGCGCAGGAAGAGGCGCGACACGGTATCGGCCAGGCGCAGGCGCTCGTCGCCTTCGGCGGCGCGAAGTTCGGCCAGGGTGCCGTGCAGCATCTTCTGCGTCAGGCCTTTCGACAGCATGTCGAGGACGACACCCACGTCTTCGCCGCCGGCGAGGAGCTTCTTGGCCCGTGCGATCTCGAGCGAGCGCCAGTCGTCGGCCTGCGCGTTCAGCGCCTGGATCAGCGGGATCGAGCCGCGGCGGTCGAGCCATTGCACGAAGCTGCGCACGCCGGTCTCGATGATCGCCTCCGCCTGCGCGACCGCGGCGTCGCGCTTTTCCCCGGCGGTCTGGACAAGTGCCGACAGGTCGTCGAGCGTGTAGAGGTAGACGTCCGAGAGGCGGGCCACTTCCGCTTCGATGTCTCTCGGTACCGCAAGGTCGAGCATGAACATCGGCCGGTGGCGGCGTGCCTTGATCGCCCGCTCGACGGCGCCGAGGCCGATGATCGGCAGCGAGCTCGCGGTGCACGAGACCACGATGTCGAACTCGGCCAGGCGCGCCGGCAGGTCGGTGAGCGCCATCGCCTGGCCCGAGAAGCGCGCACCCAGCTCCTCGGCACGCTCGCCGCTGCGGTTGGCGATGGCGACGAGGCGCGGCTCACGTGCTGCGAAATGGGTGGCGGCGAGCTCGATCATCTCGCCGGCGCCGACGAAGAGGATGCTCGTCTCGCGGAGGTCTTCGAAGAGCTGCGACGCGAGGCGCACGGCGGCGGCGGCCATGCTGATGGAGTGCATGCCGATCTCGGTCGAGCTGCGGACTTCCTTGGCCACCGAAAACGAGCGCTGGAACATCTGCTGCAGGGTGCTGCCCAGCGTTCCGGCGCTGCTTGCCTCGCGCACCGCCTGCTTCAACTGGCCGAGGATCTGCGGCTCGCCGAGGACCATCGAGTCGAGGCCGCTGGCGACCCGAAACGCGTGCCGGGCCGCCGAGGGGCCCTCGAGCACGTAGGTATGCGAGCGCAGCGTGTCGCTGGGCACGCCGCCCAGCCCGGCGAGCCACTCGACCGCCGGCGCGATCGCGCCGATGTCGGCGCCGACGTAGAGCTCGGTCCGGTTGCAGGTCGAGACGATCGCGACCTCGTCGATCCGCTCGAGCCGGC
Source organism: Burkholderiales bacterium (assembly GCA_038225015.1). Classification (GTDB taxonomy): domain Bacteria; phylum Pseudomonadota; class Gammaproteobacteria; order Burkholderiales; family Burkholderiaceae_C; genus Schlegelella_A. Next base: position 14,137 of record JBBRFB010000035.1, on the reverse strand, counting down.
TGCGAAAGCCCAAGAGCGCCGAGCCCAGTTGCTGTGGCGCCAGCGCGAAGCGTCCGCGCAGGTCGACGGGCGCGGTCGTGTGGTTGAGCCCCAGGGCGAAGACGCTCATCGATCGATTATAAAATTCGCGGCCTTGGCGAGCACGGCCGTCGATCGAATGTAACCGCCGGCCGTCGACCCGATCGTCACCCACGCCTGACTCGTCCTGAGCGCCGCATGCCACTGTCCGACGCCTTCTGGCACGTCGCCAACTTCTTCGCACCGGCCGTGCTTGTCGGTCTGTTCGCCGCCCTGGCGACCAAGGTCGTCTGGCGGCGCGAACTGGCCGGGGTGAGCTGGCGGCGCCTCTGGGCGGCGGCATCGCTGGCCTGCGCGGCAGTGTCCGTCGGCGGCTTGCTGGCGTTCGAGCACGACGGCAAGATGATCACCTACGTGGCGATGGTGCTGGCCTGCGCCGCCGCCCTCTGGTGGGTGGGTCTGCGCCGCGCCGGCTAGCCACGGCGGCCGCTCCGCCACTCGCTCAGGCGACGAGCTCGCCGCGCAGGGAATGGCCGCGTACCTCGGTGATCGTGGTGTCGACGAGCTGACCGATGCGGCTCGCCGGGCCGGCGAAGTTGACGACACGGTTGCAGCCGGTCCGGCCGGCCAGCTCGCCGACGCCTTTGCGGGCCGGGCCTTCGACGACGAGGCGCTGTACCGAGCCGACCAGCGAGGCGCTGATGGCGTTGCCGTTTTGCTCGATCGCGGCCTGCAGCCGCTGCAGGCGCGCCAGCTTCTCGCTCGCCGGGGTGTCGTCGGCGAGCGCTGCTGCGGGCGTGCCGGGGCGGGGGCTGTAGACGAAGCTGAAGCTGTGGTCGAAGCCGACGTCGGCGACGAGGGTCATCGTTCGCTCGAAGTCGGCCGCGGTCTCGCCCGGAAAGCCGACGATGAAGTCGCTCGAGACCCTGATGCCGGGCCTTGCGGCACGCAGCTTCTTCACCGTGCTCTTGAATTCGAGCGCGGTGTAGCCGCGCTTCATCGCGGCGAGGATCCGGTCGCTGCCGTGCTGGACGGGCAGGTGAACGTGCCCGGCGAGCTTGCCGATACGGGCGTGGGCGTCGACGAGGCGCTGGCCGAACTCCTTCGGATGGCTCGTCGTGTAGCGGATCCGCTCGATGCCGGCCATCGCTGCAACGTGATCGAGAAGCGTCGCGAAGTCGGCGACGTTGCCCGCGGTACCGACCGCGCCACGGTAGGCGTTGACGTTCTGGCCGAGCAGCGTGACTTCGCGGACGCCGGCGTCGGCAAGGCCGGCGATCTCGGCGAGCACGTCGCCGAGCGGTCGCGACACTTCCTCGCCCCGGGTGTAGGGAACGACGCAGTAAGAGCAGTACTTGGAGCAGCCTTCCATGATCGAGACGAACGCCGTCGGCCCGGTCACCCGGGCGGGCGGCAGATGGTCGAACTTCTCGATCTCGGGAAAGCTGATGTCGACCTGCGGCCGGCCGAGCGCCTGGCGTCGCTCGAGCATGGCGGGCAGGCGGTGCAGCGTCTGCGGCCCGAACACGAGGTCGACATAGGGGGCGCGCTCGACGATCGCCGCGCCTTCCTGGCTGGCGACACAGCCGCCGACGCCGATCAGCGCGCCCTTTTCCTTCAGGTGGCGCACCCGACCGAGATCGCTGAACACCTTCTCCTGTGCCTTCTCGCGCACGGAGCAGGTGTTGAAGAGGATGAGGTCGGCCTCTTCTATGTCGTCGGTCGGCTCGTAGCCGGCGGCGGCGTGCAGCACGTCGGCCATCTTGGCCGAGTCGTAGACATTCATCTGGCAGCCGAAGGTCTTGACGAAGACCCGCGGCGCCGCGGCCGGCGCCTTGCTCACCGGGCGCTCAGGGCTTGGCCCATGCCTGCGCCGACGGCGAGAAGATCCACTTCTGTGCTTCCTCCGGCGTCGTCGGCCAGGGCTCGCGGGCCGCCTCCGACGGCGTGAGGATCCAGACATCGTGGACCAGTCCATAGAGGTCGGTCGTGTAGTGCACGAGAAAGCGGCCGCCGGTGAGCCCGCCAGGGACGACCGTCATGTTGTTGGCATCGTGGATTCGTGCACCCGGCGCCAGCCTCGCCGGCCGGCCGTTGAGCCGCACCTCGGGAGTGATTCCGAAGGTCAGGTCGCCGCGCAGCGCCTTTTGCGGGAAATTGCGTTGCGGCGAGCTGTCGGCCGGCGTGTCGGAGGCGCAAGAGAGCAGCAGCGCGAGAACGCAGGCGAGGAGTGCGGCGAGGGCAGGGCGATGCATGTCGTCTTTCGGGCGCCGGCCGGGCCGATGGCTCCGGGCGATAAGAGGGCCATCGGGCCGCGGCGTCTGGTGGCGCTTCAGGGACTCGAACCCCGGACCTGCGGATTATGATTCCGTCGCTCTAACCGACTGAGCTAAAGCGCCTGAGCCCGCGAGTATAGCGGTGGGCCATGGCGCCGCGCCGGCCCTCCCTTGCCCCGACATCATGCCGCCGGCTGCGGCCTGCCCGGCGCCAACGACTGACTCATGTTCACCTTTTTCAGGAAGAAGCCGCCGCCGGACGACGCCTCTCAAGTTGCGTCGACGACCACGACCATCGAGGCCCGAAAGGAGGCCGGGACCGGCACGCCGCCAGTCTCGCCGCCCGCCCCGACGCGACCCCGGACGGCACTCGAGTGGCTCAACACCGACGTCAGCGAGCTGTTCGCGCGGCGGCCGCGGTCGGCCCCGGGCGGCGATGCGCCGTCGGCCCCGGAAGGTGCGCCTGCCCCGGTCGTGGAAGGCGCTGCCCCGCCCGCGGTGGCGCCGCAGGCCAGCGTGCCCTCGACGCCACTGGCCGGCTCGACGCAGGCACGCGATGTCGCGCCGCCGCAACCCCCGTCCGAGTCGCGAGCAGTCCCGGCGCCACCTGCGCACCTGGCGGTGTCCGCCACGTCGGCACCTTCGCGCGCCGACTGGGTCGCCCGATTGCGCACCGGCCTGCGCCGCACCGGCTCGAGCATCGCGCAGGCCTTCGTCGGCGCGACGATCGGCGACGAGCTCTACGACGACCTCGAGGCGGCGCTGCTTCAGGCCGATGCCGGCGCGGCCGCGACGCGGTTCCTGCTCGACGATTTGAAGTCGCGTGTGCGCCGCATCGAGGCCGACGACCCGGCTGCCGTGCGCCGCCTGCTCGGCGAGTGCGTCGCCGACCTGCTGGCGCCGCTCGAGCGCCCCCTCGTCATCGGCGAGCACGTGCCGACGGTGATCATGGTGGCGGGCGTCAACGGCGCCGGCAAGACGACGACGATCGGCAAGCTGACGCGCCACCTCACCGAGTCGGGGCAGCACGTCCTCCTCGCCGCTGCCGACACGTTTCGCGCCGCCGCGCGGGAGCAGCTGCTCGCGTGGGCGGAGCGCGCCGACCAGGCGCCGGCGCTGGCCGGCGAACGGGGCGGGCCGCGAGGCCGGGTCGAAATCGTCAGCCAGGAAGGCGGCGATCCGGCCGGCGTGACGTTTGACGCCGTCGTCGCCGCCACCGCGCGGGGCTGCGACGTGGTCATTGCCGACACGGCGGGCCGCCTTGCCACCCAGGCGCACCTCATGGACGAGCTGAAGAAGATCCGCCGCGTCATCGGCAAGGCGCAGGCCGGGGCACCGCACGAGGTGCTGCTGGTGATCGACGGCAACACGGGGCAGAACGCGCTGTCGCAGGTGCAGGCGTTCGACGCTGCGCTGCAGATCACGGGGCTGGTCATCACCAAGCTCGACGGCACGGCCAAGGGCGGCGTGCTGGCCGCGATCGCGCTCTGGGCGCGTGGTCGGGCGGCGCCGCTGCCGGTCTACTTCATCGGCGTCGGCGAGTCGCTCGCGGACTTGCAGACGTTTCGCGCGCGCGAGTTCGCGGAGGCCTTGCTCAGCTGAGGGCGGCGGCGCCGGGAGGCTGCCGGGCGCGCGACCCGCCTATCGCTCGTGCGGCGGCGGGAGAACCGGGGACACCGAGTCGATGTCGTCGAACCAGGTGTTGTTGGCCGGCTCCAGGACCTCGATGATCTCGTCGTTGCTCCAGTCGCGATCGGTATCGGCGAACGGATTGACGGCTGGCGCCGGCGCCCCCTCTTCGCCGGCGAAGGCAGCGACGGCGACGGCCGCGGTGGCCACCGGCTGCGGCACCGCCTTCTTCGCCGCGCCCGGCGGAACGGCCGGCGTTTGCGGCAGGATGCGCTCGCGGGCCAGCTCGATCGTGGGCAGCTTGTTTTCGTTCCACACGTGCACCGGCACGTTGGCCGCCGCCAGCACGCGGTCGAGCCGGGCAAGCCGCTGCTGCAGCTTCTCGGCGAGCTGCTCGGCAGGCGGGCGCACCTCGACCACCGCGACCACCTGGGTCGTGACGTCGCAGACGACGAAGTCGACGCACTGGCTGCCGATTCGGCGCATCCACTCGGCATACGAATAGCGCTTCGGCACGCTCAGGAAGCGTGCGATCGGCACCTGCGCGAGGATGAGGTAGCCCGGCAGCGCCAGCTTCAGGGTGCTGAACGCCAGCCGCTCCGCGGAGCGCAGCACGCGAGTCGGCTCGGGCGGCCACGCAGCCAGCGTGTCGAGGCGGTCGGTCGGCTGCTCGACGCGTACGGAAGGAACCGACTGGCGCCGGGCCAGCCACCAGATGATCGGCAGGGCACACGCCAGCGCGACGGCCGAAATGAGGTAGCCGTCCATCAGTGGGGGTGTCGTCGCGGCAGCAATCGGGTCATGGCAGTGGCCGGCGGCGCCTCAGCGCGGGCCGCCCATGCCTTTCAGGGCACCGAGAGCCTTCATGCCGCCCATACGCCGCATCATCTTCGTCATTCCGCCACCCTTCATCTTCTTCATCATGTCGCGCATCTGCCCGAACTGGTTGAGCAGGCGGTTCACTTCCTGCACCTGGACCCCGGCACCGCTCGCGATTCGGCGTTTGCGGGTCGCCTTCAGCAGATCGGGCTTGCGTCGCTCGAGGGGCGTCATCGAGCAGATGATGCCCTCCATCCGGCGCACGTCGCGCTCCGCGCGCTCCATGTCGGCCGGCCCCAGCTGCGCCGCCTGCCCCGTCAGCTGCGAGGGTAACTTGTCCATCAGGCCGCCGAGGCCGCCCATCTTCTTCATCTGTGAAATCTGTGACAGGAAGTCGTTGAGATCGAAGCTGTCGCCGGCCTTGACCTTGTCGGCGAGCCTCTGGGCGGCCGCGACGTCGACGTTTTTCTGCACTTCCTCGACCAGGCCGACGATGTCGCCCATGCCGAGCACGCGTCCCGCGTGCCGCGTCGCGTCGAACACCTCGAGGCCGTCGATCTTCTCGCTGGTGCCGGCGAACTTGATCGGCGCGCCGGTGATGGCCCGGACCGACAGCGCCGCGCCGCCGCGCGAGTCGCCGTCCATCTTGGTCAGGACGATGCCGGTCAGCGGCAGCGCGTCCTTGAAGGCGCGGGCGGTGTTGACCGCGTCCTGGCCCTGCATGGCATCGACCACGAACAGCGTCTCGATCGGCTGCAGGGCGGCGTGCAGCTCGCGGATCTCGGCCATCAGTTTCTCGTCGATCGCCAGACGCCCGGCGGTATCGACGAGGAGGACGTCGAAGTAGTGCCGTTTCGCATGGTCGAGTGCGGCGCGGGCGATGGCCACCGGCGCATCGCTGTTCGTCGACGGGAACCATTCGGCGCCGGCCTGCCGGGTCACCACCTTCAGCTGCTCGATGGCGGCCGGCCGGTAGACGTCGGTCGATACGGTCAGCACCTTCTTCTTGCGCTTGTCGATCAGGTGGCGGGCCAGCTTGGCCGTCGACGTCGTCTTGCCGGCGCCTTGCAGGCCGGCCATCAGGATGACGGCCGGCGGCTGGGTCGTCAGGTCGAGATCGGCGACGCCTTCGCCCATCGTCGCGGCGAGTTCGCGGTCGACGATGCCGACGAACGCCTGCCCCGGCGAGAGCGAGCCGGCGACCTCGGCGCCGAGCGCGCGTGCCTTCACGCGGGCGATGAAATCGCGCACCACCGGCAGGGCGACGTCGGCTTCGAGCAGCGCCACGCGGACCTCGCGCAGCATGTCCTGCACGTTGTCTTCGGTGATGCGGGCCTGGCCGCGCATCGTCTTGACGAGACGGCTCAGCCGGTCGGTGAGGGCAGATGCCATGGGGGTGTGCATGCGGGCCGAACGGCCCGGGTGCGAAAGTACACTTCTTCGATGATTCTATCGTTCGCACCGGGTCGCGAGCTGTCGCCGCAGGCGCTGGCGTTGAGCCTGCCGAGCGTCGTCGCGCTCGCCGCCTTCGTCGCTGCGGCATGGCCCGGCGACCGTCGTGCGGACGCCCTGCGCAAGGCCTTGCTCGTCGGCTGGATCGCCCAGGGCATCTCGCTCGTCATCGACATCGCCGGCGTCGGCTCGGGCATCCCGGGCGTTCGATTCGGCTTCGCGCCGGCGCTGTCTGTGACGGTGTGGCTGGTGCTGGCGGTCTACCAGCTCGAGAGTCGCTTCGTGCCGCTGCCCGGCGCGCGGCGTGCGCTAGCCGCTTGCGGCGTCGTCGTGGTCGTGGTCGCCTGGATCTACCCGGGGCAGGTGCATCCGCAGGCGACATCGACCTGGGCGCCGTTGCATTGGCTGCTCGGCATCGCGTCGTATGCACTGTTCGGGGTCGCCGTGCTGCACGCGCTCCTGCTGAGCCGCGCCGAGCGACAGATGCGAGACGCGGCACGCAGGCCGGCGGATCCGGCGCGCCGCGGCGTCCCGCTGCTTCGCCTCGAGCGCCTGACGTACCGCTTCGTCGGCGCCGGCTTCGTCGTCCTGTCGGCCGCCATCGCGCTCGGTGCCTGGGACGCCAATCCCTGGCGTTGGGGCCACAAGCCCGTGTTCTCGATCCTCGCCTGGTTCGTCTTCGCCGGTCTGCTCGCGGGGCGACGGGCGTTCGGCTGGCGTGGCCCCAAGGCGACGGGCTGGCTCTATACGGGCGCCGGGCTGCTGCTGCTGGCGTATGTCGGGTCGCGCTTCGTTCTCGAGGTGCTCCTGCACCGCGCGGCCAGCGCCTGAGGATACGAGCGGATGAAGATCGTCCTGTTTCTGATCGCGGTCTTCGTGCTGCTCTGGCTGCTGCGCGGTGGCCTGGGCCGCCGCACCGGCGGGCCGCGCGCCAGGCCGCCGCCCGCCGAGGGGCCGCAACCGATCGTCGCCTGTGCCCACTGTGGCCTCCATCTTCCGCGCGACGAGGCCCTGCCGGGGCGCGGCGGGGTGTTCTGCGGCGAGGCCCATCGCAAGGCCTACGAGCTGACCCACGGGACGCCGTCGTGAGCTTCACCCGGTCGGCCTCGCCGCCGCCGCGAGTGCGTCCGCCGCCGCGGCGCGGTGCGAGCGAGTCGTGGTTCGGGGCCTTCGGGCCGACCGGAGACACGCAGTCGATGCTCGATGACTCGCGCTTCGCCGCCTCCTGGCAAAACGACGCCGTTGTCCATGCCGGGCAGCGGTCGAGCGCCCGCCACGCCACTGCGACGGCCTTCGAGCGCATCTACCGGGCGTTCCTCGCCGCGCGCGCCGCCCTCGGCGTGGCGCTCGTGGTGACCCTCGCGGCCGCCGGGGTCTTTGGCCTGCGGCCGACCTTCGCCGTGGCCACGCTCAATGTCGTCTACGCGACGCTGGCCATCAGCATGTGGATGCTGCCGCGCTTTCACGCCGGCGCCGAGCCAAGGCTGCTGGCGAGGCTGCGCAGCCCGCAGTGGCTGGCGACGATCGGCGCCGACCTCGTGCTTTTCACCGGCCTGCACGTGGCCTCGCCCGGATCGAGCTTCAACTACGTGGCGCTACTGGTCATGCCGGTGCTGATGGCCGGCGTGCTCACGCCGCGCCTGCCGGCGCTGGCGACGGCGGCCGCAGCGACGATCGCCTTGCTCGTCGCCGCCTGGCTGAGCCTGCTCGCCGGCGGCGACGTCGCCCTGCTCATGACGCAGGCGGGCCTTGCCGGCACCGGCTTCTTCGTCATCGCCGTGCTCGCGGGCGAGCTCGCCGGGCGCCTCGCCCGCGAGGAGATGAGCGCGCGCGGCAGCCTCGAGATGGCGCGCCAGCAGGCCCAGCTGAACCGGCTCGTGATCGAGGAGATGGAAGACGGCGTCCTCGTCGTCGACCGCGGCGGCAAGGTGCGCGCCGCCAACCCGGCGGCGCGGCGCCTGCTGGCGCCCGAAGGGATGAGCCGGGCGGCGCCGTTCCAGTTGCGCGGCGTGCCGGCCTGGGGTGCGTTGGTGAAGGCGGTGGAACGCGCGTTCGCCGAAGCAGCGTGGCCGGAGGCCGGCCGCGACGTCGCCTTGCAGTTCGCGCCAGACTCGCACCGCACGCTGCGTGTGCGGGTGCGCTTCACGCGCCGCCGCGAAGCGAGCGCGAGCGAGGAGTTCTGCGTCCTCTTCGTCGACGACATCCGCAACGTGCAGGCCCGCAGCCGGCAGGAAAAGCTCGCCGCGATGGGTCGCGTGTCGGCAGGCATTGCGCACGAGATCCGCAATCCGCTGGCCGCCATTGCCCAGGCCAACGCCCTGCTGTTCGAGGACGCGACCGATCCGTCGCAGCGGCGGCTGATGCGCATGGTCACCGACAACGTCGAACGCCTCAAGCGCATCGTCGACGACGTGATGGAGGTCGCCCCGGGCCAGGCCCAGAACGTCGACGCCATCGACGCCGCGGCACAGGTGCCGGCGATCTGCGCCGAATGGGCGCAGGCGGCCGGCGAACCGTTCGGCGGCGCCGGCATCCTCAAGCTCGAGCTCCCGGAGCGGCCACTCGGCGTTCGCTTCGACGCCGAGCATCTTCGTCGCGTGCTGGTCAACCTGCTCGAGAATGCGCGCCGCCATGCCAGCGGGCAGCCGGGCTCCGTGCGGGTCAGGCTCGCCGAACGAGGCGATGACCACGCCCTGCTCGACGTACTGAGCGACGGCGCGCCGATTCCGGCCGAGGTCGAATCGTATTTGTTCGAGCCGTTTTTCTCGACCCGAAGCCGCGGCGCAGGCCTCGGCCTTTACATTTGCCGCGAACTCTGCGAGAGATACGGAGCCCGCATCGATTACGAGCTGCTGCCGCCCGATGAGCCGCGTCGAAACGTGTTCTCGGTCGACATGCGGCGCGGCGAGTTGACGCGCGACCTCGCGTCCGCCGAAGCCAGCCTGCCCCTGATCCCATGACCACTGCCTCGCACTTCAGCCTGCTCATCGTCGACGACGAGCCCGATCTGCGCACGCTCTACGAGTTGACCCTGCTGCGCGAAGGCTACGACCTGGACACGGCGGGGTCCGTGAGCGAAGCCCTGCTGCACCTGAAGGACCGAACCTACAGCGCCGTCATTTCCGACATGCGGCTGCCCGACGGATCCGGGCTCGACGTGCTGCGCTGGCTGGAGGAGAACTCGCGACGCGAGAAGGTGATCGTCATCACCGCCTACGGCTCGTCCGAGAACGCGGTCGAGGCCCTCAAGGCCGGCGCCTACGACTACCTCACCAAGCCGGTCGACCTGAAGCAGTTCCGCGGCGTTGTCGCGTCGGCGCTCGGACGCGGCGGCAGCACGGCAGGGCCGACGGTCGACCCGTCGAGCCTGCCGTCAGAGCACCGCGGCACGGTGCCGCGGCCGGAGCGCGTCGCCGCCCCGGTGGCGCCGCCCGCGGCGGCACCGGTCAGCCAGGCCCTCGGGCGCATGGCCGGTCAGTCGGCGGCGATGCGCCAGGTGCGTTCGCTGGTCGAGAAGGTCGCCCGCAGCATGGCGCCCGTTCTCGTCGCCGGCGAGTCCGGCACCGGCAAGGAACTCGTCGCCCGCGCGATCCACGAGGTCAGCGTCCGCGGCAGCCAGCCTTTCGTGCCGGTGAACTGCAGCGCCATCCCCGAGCAGTTGCTCGAGGCGGAATTCTTCGGCTACAGGAAGGGCGCGTTCACCGGCGCCAACGACGATCGCGAGGGCTTCTTCCAGGCCGCCAACGGCGGCACGCTCTTCCTCGACGAGATCGGCGACCTGCCGCTGTCGATGCAGTCCAAGCTGCTGCGGGCGATCCAGGAACGCTCGGTGCGGCCGGTCGGCGCAGTCACGGAGCAGCCGGTCGACGTGCGGCTGCTGAGCGCCACCCACAAGGACCTGAACGCCGAAGTCCAGGCCGGGCAGTTTCGCCAGGATCTCTACTACCGCCTGAACGTCATCCAGATCCGCGTGCCGCCCCTGCGCGAGCGGCTCGAGGACCTGATGGTCGTGAGCGAGCGCATCCTCGAGCGGCTGTCGCGTGAGGCCGGCGTCTGGCCAGCGCCGCGGCTGACCCGCGACGCCCTCGTTCACCTGGCGCGCTATCCGTTTCCGGGCAACGTCCGCGAACTCGAGAACCTGCTGCACCGGGCGGTCGCCCTGACCGGCGGCGAGGAGCTCGACGTCTATGACCTCGGCCTGCCGGATTCCGTCTTCACCGACAGCGCCGCTCAGGAGCTCGACCAGCTCGCCGACGCGGGGTCGGCCGATCCGGCGCACGCGGCAGCCTCTTCGCTTCCGGTCGAGGAGCCGCTGCCGAGCGATCTCGAGAAATACCTGGACGAGGTCGAGCGCGACATCCTCGTGCGCGCCCTCGAGCACCACCGCTTCAACCGGACGGCTGCCGGCACCGGCCTCGGCCTGGCGCTGCGCCAGATGCGCTACCGGATGGCCCGGCTGAACGTCAACGTCGGCGGCGGCAGCGGCGACAGCAGCGCCGGCGTCGGTGAACGCGATTGACGGCTGGCGGCCCGGGCGCACCTCGCCGGCCTGACAGCCTGCACGCGGTTCGGCGCGACCGAAGGATGGGCGAGGCCGACGGCTGGGCCGACGGCTGGTGGGCCGTTGCCGGCCGTCGGCCCTCGCCGAATGCCGACGCGCGGCCGGTCGACGCCGTCGTCGATCTGCTCGTCGTGCACTCGATCAGCCTGCCGCCGGGCGAATACGGCAGCGACGACGTCGAGCGGCTGTTCATGAATCGCCTCGATCCTCAGGCGCACCCGTATTTCGAGGCCATCGCCTCGCTGCGGGTGTCGTCGCATTTCCTCATCCGCCGTGACGGCGCCATGCTCCAGTTCGTGTCATGCCACGACCGTGCCTGGCATGCCGGCGTCTCGTCCTGGCGGGGCCGCACGGCCTGCAACGACTACTCGGTGGGCGTCGAGCTCGAGGGCCTCGAGGGCACGCCGTTCGCGGGCGTCCAGTACGACGCGCTGGTTCGTCTCGCAGGCGCGATCTGCACGCGCTACCCGCTGGCGTGGGTGGCCGGGCACGAGCACGTGGCGCCCGGGCGCAAGGGCGACCCGGGACGCGGATTCGACTGGAACCGTCTGCGCGGCATGGCCCGCAAGCATTCCCTTCAACTTGCCGCGGACGTCTGCGACCCCACCGCCGAAGTGGCCGAAAACGACCCGCCGGTCGCTTGAGCAAGTGTGAATTAATCGACGAGTTGATACGCTATAGGTAGTGCTTGTTGGCAACACAGACCCCAGATATAGTGTTCCACGATGCTATGCTGGACTTTTCAACAGGCGCTCGCCGCGCCACGTTTCAGGCGGTTCCGCAAGCACTGCGCCCGGGTGGTGCAACGGCCCTCGAGGCGATGCGCACCGGCACGAATCAGCGAGCCCCGGATCGATCCGGGGCAATGACAAGAACAGCCTGATCGCTCTCGCCACGACCGATCGGGAAATCCAGAGGAGACAAGATGCAAGCAACCACTGCCGCGGCGACGCAGGTCATGTCGGGCGGGCCGCGGCCGGCTGCACGGCCCGCCGGCACGGCGTCGGCCTACCAGGGCTACCAGATCCTGCGCCGCAACGGCGCCGTCGTGCCGTTCGAGCCGAACAAGATCGCCGTGGCGTTGATGAAGGCGTTCCTCGCCGTCCACGGCACGCAGGGCGCCGCCTCGGCCAGCGTGCGCGAGACCGTCGACAGCCTGACCGAGTCGGTGGTGCGCGCGCTGCTGCGCTCGCGCCCGGGTGGCGGCACGTACCACATCGAAGACATCCAGGACCAGGTCGAGCTCGGCCTGATGCGCGGTGGCCATCACGAAGTCGCGCGGGCCTACGTTCTCTATCGGGAGCGGCGGACCCAGGAGCGCGCCAAGCTCGGTGTCGTGCCGGTCGCCGCCGAGCCGGTGCTGACGGTCACCGATCGCGGCCGTCGCGTCCCGCTCGACCAGGCCCGGCTGCGCGCCCTGATCGAATCGGCCTGCGCCGGCCTGGGCGACGAAGTGCGGCCCGAGCCGATCCTGGTCGAAACGCGGCGCAACCTCTACGAGGGCGTTCCGATCGATGAGGTCTACAAGGCGGCCATCCTGGCTGCCCGCACGCTGATCGAGAAGGATCCTTCGTACACCCGGGCCACGGCTCGCCTGCTCCTGCACACGATCCGGCGCGAGATCCTCGGCGAGGAGCTCCTGCACTCGGACATGAAGGCGCGCTACGCCGAGTACTTCCCGAAGTTCATCAAGAAGGGCGTCGATGCCGAGCTGCTCGACGAGCGGCTGCTCCAGTTCGATCTCGCCAGGCTGGGCGCCGCCCTCGACGCCGATCGCGACCTGCAGTTCGACTACCTCGGCCTGCAGACGCTCTACGACCGCTATTTCCTGCACATCGAGGAAGCCCGCATCGAGATGCCGCAGGCATTCTTCATGCGCGTGGCGATGGGCTTGGCCCTGGGCGAGATCGACCGCGAATCGCGGGCAGTCGAGTTCTACGAGGTGCTCTCGTCCTTCGACTTCATGAGCTCGACGCCGACGCTGTTCAACGCCGGGACGCGCCGCTCGCAGCTCTCGAGCTGCTACCTGACGACCGTCTCCGACGACCTCGACGGCATCTACGAGGCGCTGAAGGAGAACGCGCTGCTCTCGAAGTTCGCTGGCGGGCTGGGCAACGACTGGACCAACGTTCGCGCGCTCGGCAGCCACATCAAGGGAACCAACGGCAAGAGCCAGGGCGTGGTGCCTTTCCTGAAGGTGGTCAACGACACCGCGGTGGCCGTCAACCAGGGCGGCAAGCGAAAGGGCGCCGTCTGCGCCTATCTCGAGAGCTGGCATCTCGACATCGAGGAGTTCCTGGAGCTGCGCAAGAACACCGGCGACGACCGCCGGCGTACGCACGACATGAACACCGCCAACTGGGTGCCCGACCTCTTCATGAAGCGGGTGATGGAAGGCGGCGAGTGGACGCTGTTCTCGCCCAGCACCTGTCCCGACCTGCACGACAAGTTCGGTGCCGATTTCGAGGCCGCCTACACGGCTTACGAGGACAAGGCGGCGCACGGCGAGATCAAGCTCTTCAAGAAGATGAAGGCCGCCGACCTGTGGCGCAAGATGCTGACGATGCTGTTCGAGACCGGGCATCCCTGGATCACGTTCAAGGACGCCTGCAACATCCGCTCGCCGCAGCAGCATGTCGGCGTCGTCCACTCGAGCAATCTGTGCACCGAAATCACGCTCAACACCGGTGATACCGAGATCGCGGTCTGCAACCTCGGCTCGGTCAACCTCGCCCAGCACATCGCCGGCGGCGAGCTCGACCAGGCCAAGCTGAAGAAGACCGTGGCGACGGCGATGCGCATGCTCGACAACGTCATCGACATCAACTACTACGCCGTGAAGAAGGCGCGCGATTCGAACCTGCGCCACCGGCCCGTCGGCCTCGGGATCATGGGTTTCCAGGACGCGCTCTACGAGCTCGCCATCCCCTACGCCTCCGAGGCTGCTGTCGCGTTCGCCGACCGTTCGATGGAAGCGGTCTGCTACCACGCCTACTGGGCCTCGACCGAGCTCGCCGCCGAGCGCGGCCGCTATTCGAGCTATCGCGGCTCGCTCTGGGACCGCGGCATCCTGCCGATCGATTCGCTCGACCTCCTGGCGGCGCAGCGTGGCTCGCTGAAGGGCGACCCGGCACCGCTGGTCGACATCGACCGCAGCTCGACGCTCGACTGGACGGCGCTGCGCCAGCGGATCGCCGAGCACGGGATGCGCAATTCCAACTGCGTGGCGATCGCGCCGACAGCCACGATCTCCAACATCGTCGGCGTGAGCGCCTCCATCGAGCCGTCGTTCGGCAACCTCTCGGTCAAGTCGAACCTGTCGGGCGAGTTCACGATCGTCAACGAATACCTGGTGCGCGACCTGAAGAAGGCCGGCCTCTGG
>JBBRFB010000034.1:0-23563 GCA_038225015.1 Burkholderiales bacterium | reverse complement strand
GGCAGAAACGGCCGCGGCCGGGCGACGCCCGGCACGACGAGCGAAGGGACGGCGCTCACGCTGCCTTGCCCCAGAGCGCGAGCGCCTCGAGGCAGCGGCTTCGCTGCGCCACGCCGTCGCCAGGCGCGATGTCGAGGCCGGGCAGGCGAAGACCGTAGTCGGCGTCGGCGCGATCGGCCGCGAGAGTCCAGGCGGTGAGCCGGGACAGGCGCTCCTCGGCCGCGAGCGAGCCGCACGATGCCCAGTCGAGCCAGAGCTCGCGGCGCGACGAGACGCTGGTGTCGCGGCTGACGAGCCTGGCCCCTGTCTCCAGCGCCTGCGCCGCTTTTTTCCACGCAATCAGCTTGAGCGGATCGCCGCGCCGGTAGGCCCGGATGCCTTCGATCTCGCCGCCTCCGCCGCTGCGTGACTGCGTCGGGCCGCCGGCGACCGGCTGCGCCGCTGGCAGCGCGGGCGCGTTCGGCTCGACCTTCGGATAGACGAGCAGGCGGGCGGCCGGCCGCCAGACGGTCCAGGCGCGGAACAGGCCGAGCGGAAAGCGCGTCTCCGCGGTCAGCGTCGGCACCTCGTGGCGGCCGCGCGCCGTCGGCACGAAGCTGACCTGGGCCGTCGCCTGGGCGCCGGCCGGCACGTCGGTCCACGCCACCGTCGAGGCAGACGCCTCGAGGAGGCGCAGGCCGATCCCGAAGCGAGCCGAGGACGGGCTGGTCATGACGACGTCGAGAACCGCGGGCGCGCCGGCGAAGGCTGGTGCCACGGGACGCAGGTGCAGCGTCAGGCCGCGCAGCGTGCCGTGCGTGAGGTGCATCGAGACGATGCCGCTGCCGGCGAGCAGGAAGGTGAGGACGTAGCCGAGGTTGAGCTGGTAGTTGATCGATGCGAGCAGGAGCACGATCAGCGTCAGCCCGAACAACCAGCCGGCCCGCGTCGGCAGGATGTAGACGTTGCCCTGGGTCAGCAGCTGCGAGTCGGTGCGCGGCAGGCGCGCCTCCCACCACTTGCGAAAGCGCGCCCGCACCATCGCCGCGGGGTTGAGCGTCAGCGCTGGGTTCACGACGTTTCTGGACGCGACCGGCTCACGGCAGCGGCAGCGCCTCGATCATGGCCCGCACCTGCTCGGTCCGGCCGCGGCCCGCGCCGGCAGCGGGCACGAGGCGGTGCGCGATCGTCTGCGGCAGGACGTATTGCACGTCGTCGGGCGCCACGTAATCGCGGCCGCCGAGCAGCGCCCGCGCCCGCGCGGCGCGCAGGACGGCGATGCCGGCGCGCGGCGACAGGCCCTCGACGAACCAGGTCCCCGAGCGCGTGGCGTGGATGACGGCCTGCAGGTAATCGAGCAGTGCATCCGACGCATGCACGGTCTGCACCGCCGCCTGGGCGCCGAGCAGCTCGGCCGGGGTCATCACGGCGCGCAGCCGGACGATCGCCGCGCGGCGGTCGGCGCCGGCCAGCAGCTCGCGCTCGCTGGCGCGGTCCGGGTAACCGAGCGTGATGCACATGAGGAAGCGGTCGAGCTGCGATTCGGGCAGGGGATAGGTGCCGAGCTGGTCGGTGGGGTTCTGCGTCGCGATGACGAAGAACGGCGCGGGCAGGGCACGCGTCTCGCCTTCGACCGTGACCTGGTGCTCTTCCATGGCCTCGAGCAGCGCGCTCTGCGTCTTCGGTCCGGCGCGGTTGATCTCGTCGGCGAGCAGCACCTGGGTAAACACCGGGCCGGCGTGGAAGACGAACGACTCCTTGCTGCGCTCGTAGACGCTGACGCCGATCAGGTCGGAAGGCATCAGGTCGGCGGTGAACTGGGTGCGCGAGAAGCGCAGGCCGAGCGAGACGGCGATCGCGTGCGCCAGCGTCGTCTTGCCGACCCCGGGAACGTCTTCGATCAGGAGGTGGCCGCCGGCGAGCATGCAGGCGACGCAGTCCTCGATCTGCGGCCGCTTGCCGACGATGATGGTGGCGATCTGGTCGACGAGTGCGGTGAGCTTGTCGCGTATCGATGAATCCATCGGCTTCACGTTACCCGAATTCGGTGCCGACAAAGGTCGACGGACGCGACGCCGGCGTCCCTGGGCGCGACTCGGTCACGGCGCGGCCGGCGCCGGACCCGACGGGGGATCGGTTCTAATTGGATCCGTCATGACCACCGCCTTCTACAGCCACCCCGACTGTCGGGGCCACGACATGGGGGGTGGCCACCCGGAATGCCCGGGGCGGCTCGACGCCATCGAAGACCACCTCATCGCCACCGGACTCGACGCGGCGCTCGAGCGGCGGGAGGCACCGGTTGCGGCGATGAGCGATGTCGGCCTGGCGCACAGCAGCCGCTTCGTCGACGAGCTGCGCGACGTGCTGGAACGCGTGGCCGCCGGGGGCGAACGCTGCGCCATCGACCCAGACACGATCGCTGCCCCCGGCACCTGGGCCGCGATCGTGCGCGCCGCCGGCGCTGCCGTCGCCGCCACCGACGCGGTGATCGACGGCAGCGTCGACAACGCTTTCTGCGCGACCCGCCCGCCCGGCCACCACGCCACGCGCGAGCAGGCGATGGGCTTCTGCTTCTTCAACAACGTCTGCGTCGCGGCGCGCCACGCGCTCGACGTGCGTGGCCTCGCGAGGGTGGCGATCGTCGACTTCGACGTCCACCACGGCAACGGCACCGAGGACATCGTCGCCGGCGACGAGCGCGTGCTCATGCTGAGCATCTTCCAGCACCCGCTCTACCCCTATAGCGGCGCCGTGCCCATGGGCACGAACATGATCAACGTGCCGGTCGCGCCCTATACGCGCGGCGCCGAGATCCGCTCGCTGATCGAGGCCAACTGGATGGAGCGGCTCGAGGCGTTCCGGCCGGAGATGATCTTCATCTCCGCCGGCTTCGACGCCCATCGCGACGACGAGCTCGGTCAGCTCGGCCTGGTCGAGGACGACTACACCTGGATCACCCAGCGCATCAAGGCGGTCGCCGCCCGCCACGCCCAGGGGCGGATCGTGTCCTGCCTGGAAGGCGGGTACAACCTGCGCGCCCTCGCACGCAGCGTCGCGGCGCACCTCAGGGTGCTGTCGGGCACGTGAGTCGCCGCGCCGGCGCCGCACCATCGGCGGCGGCGCCGGTGCCAGCCTTTCTGCGCGCCCGATGGGATCTGCGCTGATGGCGCGCACATTCGACATCCAGGAGCTCGACGAGCTGGTCGTGGCGCTGACACGGCCGGGTGCGGCCGCCGAGCTCGGGCTGCTTGTGCTCTGCCTGGCCGCCGCCTGGGCGGTCGTGCGTCTCATGCGCGGCCGCCCGGTGCCCGACGACTCGGTCTGGTTCGGCAACCGCATCGTCGACGGCGTCCTCTTTCCAGTGCTCGCTCTGGGCTTCGCCTACGCTGCGCGGGTGACGCTGGAGGCGACCCTCAAGCCGGCAGTGTTCCGGGTCGCGATCCCGATCCTGCTCTCGCTTGTCGTCATCCGCCTCAGCGTTCGCGTGCTGTCGCGCGCCTTCGCCAACGTCGCCTGGGTACGCCAGGTCGAGCGCAGCATCTCGTGGATCGCCTGGATCGCGGTGGTGCTGTGGGTGACCGGCGTGCTGCCGATGGTTCTCGACGCCATGGGCGACATCCGCTGGACGGTCGGCACCGCGCAGGTGACGCTGCGCAACGTCGTCGAGGGGACGCTCACCGCCGGAATCGTCCTCGTCCTCGCCCTCTGGATCTCGGCGGCGCTCGAGCGCCGGCTCCTGCGCTCGGCCACGGGGCAGAACCTGTCGCTGCGCAAGATCGTCGCCACCCTCGTGCGCACGGTGCTGCTCTTCGTCGGCCTGATGGTCGCGTTGTCGGCGGTGGGCATCGACCTGACGGCGCTGTCGGTCGTGGGCGGCGCCATCGGCGTCGGCATCGGATTCGGCCTGCAGAAGATCGCCGCCAACTACGTCAGCGGCTTCGTCATCCTGGCCGAGCGCAGCCTGCGCATCGGCGACATGGTCAAGGTCGACGGCTTCGAGGGCCGCATCACCGACATCCGCACGCGCTACACCGTGATCCGCTCGCTCGGCGGGCGCGAGTCGCTCGTCCCGAACGAGAACCTCATCACGACCCGGGTCGAGAATCTTTCGCTCGCCGATCCGCGCGTGCTGGTGCAGAACGCCGTGCAGGTCGCCTACGGCACCGACGTGCGCAGCCTGCAGCCGCTCCTCGCCGCCGCCGTCGCCGCCGTGGCGCGGGTCATCGCCGATCCGCCGCCGAATGTGCAGCTGGCCGCGTTCGCATCGGACGGCATGGACCTGACGATCAATTTCTGGATCCGCGACGCCGAGAACGGCCAGGGCAACGTCAAGTCGGAGGTGAACCTCGCCGTGCTCGACGTCCTCAACCGCCAAGGCGTCGAGATCCCGTTCCCGCAGCGCGTGGTTCACGCGGTGCTGTCGCGGGAGAGCGCGGGCGAAGTCGACCTACCCAGCCGGGTCCCTTCGGCCGGCTCGGCGGTGGAGGGCCGCCGTGGCTGACCAGCCCGTGGACGGCGGGGCCGGCGATTCCGAGTTGCAGGCGTACTACGCGGCGCGTGCCGCCGAATACGACCGTGTCTACGACAAGCCCGAACGCCAGGCCGAGCTGCGCATGCTGCGCCAGCGCCTGCCGACCTTCTTCGTCGGCGCGCGGGTGCTCGAAGTCGCCTGCGGCACCGGCTACTGGACGCAATTCATCGCGCCGTTGGCGGCGTCGGTCGTCGCCTTCGACAGCGCCGAGGAGACCCTCGCCGTGGCGCGACGCCGCCCCATCGTGGGGCAGGTCGAGTTCATGATCGGCGATGCCTACCGGCCGCCCGTGGAGCGCGGTCTGTTCGAGGCCGCCTTCGCCGGCTTCTGGTATTCGCACGTTCCCAAGCGCCGGCGGCGCGAGTTCCTCGCCGGGCTTGGCGAGGTGCTCATGCCAGGCGCCACGGTGGTGCTGCTCGACAATCGCCACGTGGCGGGTAGCAGCCTGCCGGTGACGCCGGAGGATGCCCACGGCGACACCCACCAGATCCGGCAATTGCAGGACGGCTCGTCGTACCGCGTGCTGAAGAACTTTCCGACACGCGAGGAATTCGAGGTCGAGATTGCCGGGCTCGGCCTGCGCCCGGTGTTCGAGGCGCTTCCTCACTACTGGACATGGCGCTACGCCAGCGACGGAAGGGCCTCGGCCCCGGGTTAGGATGCCCGCGCCCCGGATAGCAGCGGGGCGTGCACAACGACCTCAGAACAGGGAGACCGTTCCATGAACCCGATTCGCATCCTCGCCATCATCCTCATCGTCGCCGGTGCCCTCGGCCTCGCCTACGGCAGCTTCAGCTACACCAAGGACACGACGAAGGCCAAGCTCGGTCCGATCGAGTTGTCGGTCAAGGACAAGGAGACGGTCAACGTTCCCGTCTGGGCGGGAGTCGGCGCGATCGTCGTCGGCGGGTTGCTGCTGGTCATGGGCGGACGCAAGTCCTGACCCGCAGCAAGGCCGAGCCGTCGCGCGCGCCGGAGGCGAGCGACACGTCGCTCAGGCGCGCCGGCGCTCCTCGAGCCCTTCGAGCGCGCGTGCATCGGTAGACGTAGTCACGGCGCTGCGTCGGTCGGCGCCGACGAACGGGAGGTCCTGGGTGCGCGTGTCGACTGTCGCGACGATGGAGAGCAATGGGCGGTGGCGAACCCAGCGCGGCGTCTGCGAGACACGGAGCACGGCATCGACAAGAATGCCGAGCACGGCGATGCAGACCCCGCAGAAGGCCAAGAAATAGAGAGTCGACAAGTTCTTCTCCGGTAAGAGGTGATTTCGGACGCACCTTGTGCCGATGAAGGCCCTCGACCGGCAAGACACGCCCCGTTCTCGGTCGCGCCGTCGGCGCCTTGAGGGCGGCGGGGGCGAAGAAGGCGTTGGGGCCGGAAGATCGTCACGGTATGGGACGATTCGCAAGGCGAGGAGACAACCGATGGCGACTTTCGACCAACCCCTCTCGGGCAGCGTGCAGGACGCGCTGCGCCGCGGTCAGGCGCTGGAGGCAGTCAGGCTGTTGCGCGACGAGACCGGGCTCGACCTGAAGTCGGCGCGCGACGCGATCGACGCGTACCGGCGGCGGCCGTCGCCTTCGGCGGTGCGACACGGGTCGCCGACGACGAGCCCACCCGTGTCGGCTGATGGATTCACGCCGAGCGCGGCGGCGGGCGATGTCATCGCCGCGATCCGCCGCCTGCGGGACCAGACTGGCATGGGGCTGAAGGAAGCGAAGGACGCCATCGAAGCCCGCTCGAGCGCCTCCGGGGGCCACGGCCTGTCGCCGGGCGAAGTGCCGCGCGGCGGCGGCGGCGGCGCGCTGCTCTTCGTCGCCGTCCTCCTCGCACTGGCCTGGCTTGGCTGGCGCTATCTCGCGGCTGGCGCCGGCTAGCCTGGCCGGGCGGCAGCGCCTCGAACGGCGCGTGGCCGGCCCGTGTCAGGGGCTGCGCTGCCCCGTCGTCAGGTAGAGATAGAGCGCCTCGACGTCGATCTCGTTCATCTCGCGCAGAGATACGAACGGCATGACAACGCTCACCGCCGTGCCGTCGGGGCGCTTGCCGGTCTTCAACATTGTCGCGAACGCCCGGGCGTCTCGATAGCGCGGCAGGACGCTGCCTTCACCGGGCGCGAGGCGGGCCGCGGCCGGCCAGCTGGGCGGAGCCCCGGCGATCTTTCCGCCTTCGAGCCTGGCGCCGTGGCAGCCGGTGCAGCCGGTGGCGACGTAGGCGCCGTGCGACACGCTCACCGCCTCGACGACCGGCTGGCTCGGCGGCAACGCGTGATCGATCTTCTCGGCCGCGTCGCGCACGAGTCCCGCGGCGTAGAGCGCCTTGACCGGCATCGGCAACCGGATCTCGGCGGGGCTGCCGGCCATCGGCGGGAGCTGGCGCACATAGGCGACGACAGCCGCCACATCGGCGTCGGTCAGGCGGTTGTATTCCTCGCTCGGCATGATGAGGATCGGCCGCCCGTCGGGCTTGATGCCATGGCGGATAGTGCGTACCCAGTCGACCGGGCCATAGCCGGCGACGACCCCGCCGGCTCCGCCGGTGATGTTCGGCGACCGGATGAGCATGCCGTTGCCGTCGTCGATGACCACCTGGCCCTGGCCGGTGGACCCGTGGCAATCGCCGCAACCGCGAGAACGGAAGAGGTAGTCGCCGCGGGCGATCGCGGCCTGATCGCTCCGGTAGGCCACGGGTGCCACGGCGACGTCGATACGTCGCTCGAGCTTGCGCTCGCCGAGCTCGGCCGCAACGAGGAATGCCGCGGCCGCGCCGGCGATCAGCACGGCGCCACCGCTCAGCGTGCGCTTCAACCAGGTCTTCATTTGAAGTGCTCCCCAGGTCCGTGATGACGGTGTCGACTCAGGCCAGGCTCTGCGCGGTCGAGCCGACGGCGTGCACGAGCTTGGTCCGGCCGGCCGGGTCGAGGTCCGGCCGCACGGTCGCGAGTATGCCGAGCAATGCGAGGCGCAGACAATGGGTCGCCGCGTTTGATCAAGTGCCGCTCGACAGGAGCCCGACGATGACCTTCACTTCCGACGGCGCCCCGATCGCCGTCCTCGCCTTCCTGGCTGCACTCACCGCGCCCGCCGCCGCCGCCGCCGCCGATGCGGCACCGACGCCGCCCGGCCAGACCGCGCCGTGTCCGCAGGGCGTCGCCGCCGGCAGCCGCTGCGTGAGTGGCCGCGACAGCGAAGGCGCGTACTACTGGCTGGCGGTGCCGCGCGCCTGGAACGGCGTCCTCGTCGTCCACGCGCACGGCGGCCCGGCCCTCGGCGTGCCGAAGGCCTCGCGTCCCGTCGAGGACCTGCACCGCTGGTCGATCTGGACTCGCGCCGGCTACGCCTATGCCGCCTCGGGCTACCGGCAGGGCGGCGTCGCCGTCACCTCGGCGGCCGAAGACACCGAACGGGTGCGCCGGATCTTCGTCGCCGAGTACGGCATGCCCCGGCGGACGATCCTGCACGGCCAGTCGTGGGGTGCCGGCGTCGCGGCCAAGGCGGCAGAGATGTATGCCGGCCCGTCCTCGCTACGCAGCCCGTACGACGGCGTGCTGCTGACGTCCGGCGTGCTCGGCGGCGGTTCGCATTCGTACGATTTCAGGCTCGATCTGCGCGTTGTCTACGAGGCCGTCTGTGCCAACCACCCGCTGCCGTCGGAACCTGCTTACCCGTTGTGGCAGGGTCTGCCGGCAGACAGCGAGCTGACGCGGGCCGAGCTGGCGCGCCGGGTCGACGACTGCACCGGCGTGCGCCATCCGCCCGCGCAGCGAACAGCGGCGCAGCAGCAGCGGCTCGACACCCTCACGCGCGTCATCCACATCCCGGAGCGCTCGCTGATCGGCCACCTCAACTGGGCGACCTGGCATTTCCAGGACATTGCGGCGAAGCGGGCCGGCGGCGGCAACCCGTTCGGCAACGAAGGCGTGCACTACCAAGGCTCGGCCGGCGACGCGGCGCTCAACGCCGCGGTGCTGCGCTATCGCGCCGACCCGGCGGCCAAGGCCATGTTCGCCGCCGATACCGATCCGACGGGCCGCATCGGCGTGCCGGTGCTCAGCATGCACGCGATCGACGACCCGACGGCCTTCGTGGAGCTCGAATCCACCTTCCACGACACGATGGCGGCCGCCGGCAGCGCCGACCGGCTGGTCCAGGTTGTCACCGACGACCACGAGCACAGCTACCTGAGCGATGCCGAGTACGTCGCCGCGATGGCGGCGCTGCTCGCCTGGGTCGAGCGTGGCGACAAGCCGACGCCGCAGGGCATCGCCGCGAGCTGCAGCCGGGTCGATGCGCGGTTCGAGCCGACGAAGGGGTGCCGGTTCCTGCCCGACTTCACTACCCCGCCGCTGTCGACACGGACGCCGCCGCGCTGACGCCGAAGCGGAGCCGCCGCCTCGTCAGCCCATCACGCGCGACGGCAGCCAGGTCGCGAGCTGCGGGAAGACGCACAGGATCACGATCGCGAGCACCATGCAGAGCATGAAGGGGAAGGCGCCCTTCAGGATCGTCTGCAGCCTGACGTCGGGCGTGATGCCGTTGATGACGAACAGGTTCAGCCCCACTGGCGGCGTGATGAGGCCGAGCTCCATGTTGATGGTCAGGATGACGCCGAACCAGATCGGATCGAACCCGGCCGCGGTGATCACCGGCATCAGGATCGGCGTGGTCATCAGGATGATGGCCGCCGGCGGCAGGAAGCAGCCGGCGACGAGAAGCATCACGTTGATCGCCAGCAGCACCAGCCAGCGGTTCGCGTGCATGTCGCCGATCATGGTGGCGACCGACTGCGTCACCTGCAGCGACGACATCATGTAGCCGAACAGGATCGACGTACCGATGATCATCATCAGCATGCCCGACTCGCGCAGGCCGTCGCGCAGGATGTGCCAGAGATCGGCGAGGCGCCAGGTGCGGTAGATGACGATCACCATCGCCAGGCAGAGCGCGGCGCCGACGCCGGCCGCTTCCGACGGCGTGGCGATGCCGCCGTAGAGCGCGTAGACGACGCCGACGATGACGGCGATGAAGGGCAAGAGCCGCGGCAGCAGCTCGAGCTTTTCGGCGAGCGAGTAGATGCGGTCGCGGTCGTGAACTCGGGTTCCGCGCTTCCAGCTCAGGAAGAGCGCCCAGGCCATGAAGAGCCCGGTGAGCATGAGCCCGGGAATGATGCCGGCAATGAAGAGGCGCCCGATCGACGTTTCCGAAGCGATGCCGTAGAGGATCATCGTGATGCTCGGCGGGATCAGGATGCCGAGCGTGCCACCGGCGGCGATGGCGCCGGTGGCGAGGTCAGCGTCGTAGCCTCGCTTTCGCATCTCCGGGATCCCCATCTTGCCGATCGCCGCACAGGTCGCCGGTGACGAGCCGGTGAGCGCCGAGAAGAGCGCGCAGGCGCCGATGTTGGAGATGACGAGCGAGCCGGGCACGCGGTGCAGCCAGCGGGCCAGCGCCTCGTAGAGGTCACCGCCGGCGCGCGACGAGGCCACCGCGGCGCCCATGATGACGAACATCGGTAGCGACACGAGCGTGAAGTCGTTCAGCCCCGCGAACACGGTCTCGGGCACGAAGCGGATGCTGTTCCAGCCGTCGAAGACGACCATGAAGAAGAGGGCCACCGCGCCCATGCCGAATGCAATTGGGAGGCCCGTCGCCAGCACCGCGATGGTGACGACGAAGATGAGCAAGCCGATGACCGGAGGGCTCATCCGCCCGATCGCGATCGCCCGCCGGGGCCGCGCATCAGAGGCGCTCGTCCGCGGCCAGGCCGAACGGCAGCTCGCGGCCGCTCGCCACGAGATAGATGCCGCAGGCGAACTGCAGGCAGAGCAGGCCGAGTCCGACCGGAAGCGACAGGTAGGGGATCCACAGCCGGGCACGCCATATCGACGACGTCGTCTGCCCGGAGCTCCAGGCTTCCTGCCACCACGGCCACGAGCCGTAGAGAAAGAAGGCGCAAAAGCCGAGGGCGAGTATGCGGCCGAAGAGGTACAGGGCGCGCCGCGCAGGCACGCTGATCATCAGCGGCACGACGTCGACCGCGACATGGCCGCGCGTCAGCAGGATGTACGGCGCGCCGAGAAAGGTGGCCGCGATGATCGCGAACGTGACGAACTCGGTCTGCCAGATAGAGGACTGGCCGAGCACGGCGCGAACGAACACCATCTCGCAGACGACCCCGATCGAGACCAGGATCAGGCCCGCGGCCATCACGCCGAAGAAGCGCGAGGCCGCGTGCACGGCCGCCACCCACGTGGGCAGCGGCGTGCCGCTATTTGACACTCAGCGCCTTCTCGATGAGCTCCTTGCCGCCCGGGACCTTGTCGGAGAATTGCTTGTACGACGTCTTCTGGGCCACCGCGCGCCAGGCATCGGCCTCGGCATCGCTGAGCGTAATGACCTCAACGTTGTGCTTCTTGAAGGTCTCGACCATCTTGTCGTCGAGCTTCTTCGACTCGGCGTTGAAGTAAGCCTCGGCCTTCTTCGACGCCGCGGTGAGCGCGTTCTTCTGGGCGTCGTTCAGCTTGTCCCAGCTGCGCTTGGAGATCAGCACCGGCTCGTACATGAACCAGAGCGCGTTGTCGCCGGGGGCGGTGACGCACTTGAGCTGTTCGTAGAGCCTGAACGAGACGAAGCTGCCGGTGGACGTATCGGTCGCCTGGGCCACGCCCTGCTGGAGGGCGTTGTAGACCTCGTTCGAGGGGATCGAGACGATCGACGCACCGGCGCCGGCCCACATCTGCGCGATGGTGGCGCCGGCCGAGCGCACCTTCAGCCCCGCAGCATCCTCGGGCTTTCGGATGCACTTGTCCTTCGAGCCGAAGGCGCCGGCCAGCCAGGCATCGGCGAGGACGCGGACTCCGTCCTGCTCGATGATCGCCTTGATGTCGCGCATGAACGGCGAGTTGTCGATCCGCTCGGCGTGCGCGTGGCTCTTCACCAGCCCGGGCATGAGGGTCGCGCCGAACTGCGGGTGCGAGCCGGAAGCGTAGTCGAGCGGGAAAGACGTCATGTCGATCTGGCCGGACTGCATCGCCTTCCACTGCTCCTGCGCCTTCACCAGGCTCGAGCCGGGGTAGACCTTGATCTCGAGGCCGACATTGGCTGCGGCGACATCGCGCGCGATCATCTGCACCATCTCGTCGCGAACGTCGCCTTTGCCGCCGGGGAACTGGTGCGAGGCCTTCAACGTGATGGTGTCGGCGTGCGCGGCGCCGAGCGAGAGGGCGCCGAACGCGGCGATCGCGCAGGCGCGGAAGAGAGTGCGTTGAATCATGGTGCGGGTCTCCAGTTCAGGTTCTTGAAACAGCGGCGCCGGGACACGGCCTGGCGCATGGGCCGACCTTGCCGGCCCCGCCACGGTACTGGTGACTGTAGTAAAACGGGCCTGCTCAACGCTCAGTGAATACCATGTTCGATTCGACCGGCGCTCCCGCGCCGACGCCGCTGCCGATCGCCGTGGTGACAACCGTCGCCACGCGCGCCGAGGCCCGGGCGATGGCGACCGCGCTGGTCTCGCGCCGGCTGGCGGCCTGCGTGCAGATTTCGGAGATCGAAAGCGTCTATTCATGGCAGGACACGCTGCACGACGAGGCGGAGTTCCGTCTCGTCGTGAAGACGATCGCTGCGAGCTACGCGGCCGTCGAGGCGGCTATCCGCGAGCTCCACCCCTACGAGTTGCCGGCGATTTATGCCGTCGCCTTCGCGAACGTGGACGGCGCCTACGCCGATTGGATCGCCGACGGCTCGAGCGGTCGTTGAGACTCGAGACTCGGCCCTAGTCGAGACGGATCCCGACCCGGCCGAGGCCGTTGAACTCGGCGCTGTAGGTGCCCGGCCCCGGAACGCGCGGTGCGCCGGTGCAACTGCCCGTCGTGACGATGTCGCCAGCCCGCAGGCCGCGCTCGCCGTCGGGTTGCGCGTTGGCCAGCATGACGACGGCGCCGAACGGATCGCCGTCGAGGATGGCCCGGCCACTGCCGCTGGCGAAGGCGCTCTCGACGCCGTCGCGGCGTGCCGTCACGTCGATCGTGGTTGCTCCGAGGTCGATGCCGCGCCAGTCGCGAATGCGTGGCCCGGCGACGAAGCAGCCGTTGTTGAAGGCGTCGGCCAGCTCAGCGCCGATGCCGAGGCCGCGCGGCAAGCGCGGGTCGACGAGCTCGATGCCGATGCACAGCGCGTCGACGGCGGCCTCGACGTCGGCGCGCGCATAGCCGGCCGGACCGGCGGCCGGCAGATCACGGCCGAGCACGAAGGCGAACTCGCATTCGAGCAGCGGGGCGATGAAGTCACGCAGCGCCAGGCTCGTCGGGGCCGTGCTCGCGTCGTGAATCCAGGGCGCGAGCATCGGTGCTCCGACCGGACAGGGAACGCGCAGCGCCTGCTGTTGCCCAGCGGTGACCGCCGCGACCTTCCAGCCACCGATCGCGCCGAGCCTGGCGGCCACCGCGCGTTGCAGTCGATACGCCTCGGCGAGATCGCCGGGCAGCCAGTCGGGCGGATATGGATCGATTGGGCGCGCGCTCCGGCGCGCCGCGACGAGGGCATCGACGGCGGCCGTGTACGCGGCCTCGTTCACTTCAGGCGGTAGCCGCAGACGCCGCAAAACACGTCGTCCGCGGTCACCGCCGAGAGGCACTGCGGGCATGCCGTTACCGGCGCGACCGCGGGCGGCGCCGGCGGCGCTTGCACCGGTGGCGGCATGTAGGCCGGCGGCGCGCCGTAGGCAGGGGCAGGGGCAGGGCGCGCGTCATCGAACGGCAGGTCGATGTCGGTCCCGGTCGTGCCGCTGCCGGCCACGGGCGCAGCCGGCATTGCAGGTGGCGCCGTGCCGGGGGCGGCCGCAGGTGGCGGCGCGTAGGCCGGTGGTGGCTGGAATGGCGGCGGAGCGGCGGCGGTAGCCGAGGGCGCCGTGGCGCTTGCGGCTGCGGCACCGGCTGCCGCGCGCGCCCGTTCGCCGAGCTCGGCGGTGCGCCGACGCGCCTCGTCGAACCTGGTGCGCAATGCTTCTTCGCTGGCGGTGAGGTCGAGCCCTTCGGTGAGCCGCAGGTAGACGATGCTCAAGCCGAGCAGGTACACCTGGCCGAGCAGCGAACCCGCAATCGCCCAGAGCACGGCGCCGCCGATCATGCCGGCGACCATGTGGCCGCCGCCACGACCCATGCCGCCCATGCCGTACATCATGCCGGAGAGGTTTTGCATCCCGATCCCGCCGAATCCGACGATGCCGGCCGACATGCCGAGGGTCGGCATGAGGCCGCCGAACAGCAGGGCGAAGAGGATGAAGCCGACAGCGGCGCAGAGAAAGCCCAGGACGACGAGCAGAAGCACCGCTTCGATCAGTCGGCTGCGCACGATGGCGAGCGTCTGCGCGAGGGCGCGCGTGATGGTCGCCCCCTGCCAGATCGCCGGCAGCGACAGCAGCAGGCAGAGGAAGAGACCCCAGATCGTGACCCCGGCGACGACGACCGACAGCGGAAAGGCGACGACGAACAGCAGCGGCCCGAAGTACGGGATCTTGCATATGAACAGCACGATGGCGATGAGAATGAAGATCGCGATCTCGACAGCCACGAGGGCGAGGCCGAGGACGATCAGCTTCGGAATGCACATGAGGCCGTAAACGAGCGCATCGACGAGGCTGCGCGAGGCGATTCCGCGGGCCTGGTCCATCTGCAGCAGGCCGGCGGCGTTGACGCCGGTTCCGACGGCGAGCAGGTAGAAGACGCCGCCGAGAAATGCCGCGAAGAATCCGATCGTGCCGGCCATCGCCACCAGAAGCACGCTCACGAGGACGCCGACGATCGTGCATCCGAGGAGCGCGACGATGGCGCGCCGGTTACGCAGGCCGTTGATGGCCTGGAACACGCTGGAGAACGCATTCGCCGACAGGCCGGCGGGCAGGGCGGCTTGCGCCGGGTCTTGGGCCATGGGTGATGCTCCCTCGGGGTCTTGCCGTCGGGCGCGTCGCGGCGCCCGACCGGTTGTTGTTCGAATCGACTAGGGCTGGTAGTTGCGCCGCCGCTCCTCCGCTTCGCGGACCTGGCGGCAGATCGCTTCACCGCTGTGCGACGCAGCGCCGCACTCGCGTGACTGGCAGATCGCTTCGGCAATCGCGCCTCGCCCGGCGCAGATCTCGCGCACGCCGCGCGCCTGGACGGGCGGGGGCGCCGATCGCGGCGGCGGGGCCGCGGCGCGGGCCCGCTGCGCCTCTTCGGCACGGCGGCGGACGGCGGCTTCCTGCTCGGAGCGCGCCGCTGCGGCGGCGGCAGTGGCGGCCTGCTGTTCGCGTTGCTCGACAAGCGCCTTGGCCCTGGCCTCGCGCTCGCTTCGCTCGCGGGCCACACGCTCGCGGCGGCGCTCGGCGGCGACGCGCTTCGCCTCGGCGGTGGCCTCCCGGGTGTCGACCGTCGCATCGACCGTCGAGGCCGCGCCGGCTTCGGGAGGCGCCGCCGCGGCGGCGGACGCTTCGGCCATCGGCGCGCTCGCCGCATCCGCCACGGCTTCGCTGGCGGCTGGCGACGTGCCGGCGGTCGGCTCCGGAGGGGCGACGGGAGGCGCCGCGAGCGCCGAAGCCGGCTCGGCGACGGCGGCAGCGCCATCCTGCGGCGACGAGGCGGCGACGGGGCCGGAGCTTCCGGTCGCTGCACCGCCCATGAACCACCAGGCGGCGCCGCCGACGACCAGCAGCACGAGCACGACCAGGCCGATCAGCATCGGTGTCCGGTTCGGCGCCGAGGCGAGCGGAGGCAGCGCAGCCGCCGCGGGCGGCGTCGCTTCGTGGCGATCTTCGGTCATCGTGTCCTCGCCGGCGTCGTAGCCGGCTTCGTACGCTGCGGCATCGGCCTGCGCGAGCGGATCGAATGGAGGCGATGCCACAGGCGGCGGCGGGTAGGGCGCGACCGGGGCGTACGACGGATAGGTGATGGGCGGCGGACTCTGACCCGTCCCGGCGTCGGGCGGCGGCGTGGCACGCGAACGCGGAACTACCACGGTGCCGAGCAGGCTCACGCCGCAATTGGCGCAGTAGCGAAGGCCGGGCTTGTTCTGGAAACCGCATTCATCGCACGTGATGCCGGCGCCTTCCTGCCGTTCTTCGCCGGCGCCTTCGGGCTCGATGACCTTCGTTCCGCAGGAGCGGCAGAACAGCGCCTCGTCCCTGTTGTCGGTCCCGCATACCGAACAAAGCTTGCTCATCGAGCGTCTCTCCATCGCATCCCGAAGGACGATACCTTGGTTTGCGGGGCAGGGCAATTGCGTGGAGCACCGCCATGGCATGACGAGCGTGGACAATGCGACTGCTCTCGCGTCAAGGAAGGACGGGTCCGTGCTGTACGCCGCGTTGAAAGCGATCCACCTGCTCTCGGTCGTCGCCTGGGTCGGAGGCATGTTCTTCATGCACGTCTGCCTGCGGCCCGCGGCTGCGGCCACCCTCGAGCCGCCGGCGCGCTTGCGCCTGATGCACGCGACCATGAAGCGCTTTTTCGACGTTGTCGTCGGCGCCATTGTCCTCGTGCTGGCGAGCGGCGCGGCGATGATGGCCATCGCCGGCGTTACCGCGGCGCGCTCGGGCCTGAAGTTCAACGTGCCCCTCGACTGGTACGCCATGGTCGTCGTCTTCGTCGTCATGGTCGCGGTGTTCGTCCGTGTCCGCCTCGTCCTCTTTCGGCGCCTCGGGCGGGCCGTTGCTGCCGAGGCGTGGCCGCAAGGCGCTGCCGCGCTGGCGGGGATCCGGCGCGAGGTGATGATCAATCTCGTTCTCGGCGCGTTCGTGGTGGCGCTGATGCGCCTCGGCGGCACGGCCTAGCGAAGGTCGCGATCGAAGGTCGCGATCGCCGGTAATCACCCCGGCCGCCTGTCGTCTTGGTGGCTGCCGCGCAGCCGATGTCACTCGGCGAGTCGTGCGAGCGTCTGGCCGGCCGCTGCCAGCGCGGCGGCCAGGCGCGCCGGCCCCTGGCCCGCCACCGTCGTCCAGGCAACGCCCGCGCGCGCGAGGGCGCCACGAATCCGCTCGTCCACCGGGACGCGAACGTGCTCGCCGTCGCGCTGGTGGCCGTCGGCGACCCAGGGCAGGTCGAGCGCCGTCAGCAGGGTGAGCTCGTAGCCGCGCTGCGCGGATTCGGCGGTCGGATAGAGGCTCCGGTCGGCGAACACGAGATCGCTGTAGACGGCGATCATCAGCGCCGTCGTGTCGGCGATCACGACCTCCGCGTCGTTGCGGGCGATCGCGATCCGTCGCGTCTGCTCGTCGGCAATGCCGGCCTGCTCCTCGCGGCGCGGCGTCCGGCCCTGCCGGTCGCAGAACTCGCGCAGCGCCTCGCCGACGACGACTGCGGCATGGCCGCGCCCGGCGAGCGCTGCGGCGAGCTCGTCGGCGAGCGTCGACTTTCCGGTGCTCTCGGCGCCGACGAGGGCGATGACGGCGCCGCGGCTCACGGCCGCGGCGTCGATATGGCGGCGAGCCGCCGCCAGGCGCTCCAGCCGACGACCGACATGGCGACGAAGAGGGTGTAGAGCAGCACGGTCAGCCACAGGCCCTTGTAGGCGAAGAGACCGACGCCGACGACGTTGACGACGATCCAGGTCGGCCAGTTCTCGATGTACTTGCGGCCGAGCAGCCATTGGCCGATGACGCTGGCTGCGGTGGGAAAGGCGTCCCACCAGGGCACGTCGGTGTTCGTGAAGCGACTCAGGAAGAGACCGGTCGCCGGCCAGGCGATCGCGAGCACGGCCAGCGCCCGCCAACGGCCGCGCCACCCGAGCTCGCGAACGTGAAGCGGCTTGCCGCCGGCTCCGGTGCCGTGCAGCCACTGCCACCAGCCCCAGCCGGCGACGACGGCGAAGAAGATCTGCAGGCTGGCGTCGCCGTAGAGGCGGCTGCGCCAGAAGAGCAGGAAGTAGAGCAGCGAGCTCACGATGGCGAGCGGCCAGGCAAGCGGGTTGACGCGGATGTTGAGCATCACCATGGCCACCGCGATGACGAAGGCCACGATCTCGAGCCAGGTGGCCCCGTTTCCCCACAGCGTGAAGGCGTCCGCGAAGAGCGGGCCGGCGGCCGCCAGCAGCGCGTTCAACGCGGCGGCGGCATCAGCTGCACGAAGATCTCGTCCGGCTTGATCATGCCCAGCTCGAGACGGGCCTTCTCCTCGACCATTTCGAGGCCTTCCTTGAGGTCGCCCACTTCGGCGGCGAGCTGGGCGTTGCGCTGCCGCGCCGCCTCGTTCGTCGCCTGCTGGGTCTCGAGCTTCGAGCCCAGCTCGACCATCCGCGGCATGCCGCCCTTGCCGAACCACAGCTCGACATGCACGAGCGCCAGCAAGACGGCGAGAGCGAGGGTGACGAGACGCATGTCGCCTGCCAGCGTGCGCTCAGCGCAGGTGGTTGAACGCGTCCCGACCGGGATAGGCGGCGACGTCGCCGAGGTCTTCCTCGATGCGCAGGAGCTGGTTGTACTTGGCCATTCGGTCGGAGCGGCTGAGCGAGCCGGTCTTGATCTGCCCGGCGTTGCTGCCGACGGCGAGGTCGGCGATCGTCGCGTCCTCGGTCTCGCCCGAGCGGTGGCTGATGACCGACGTCCAGCCGGCGCGCTTGGCCATCTCGATGGCGGCGAAGGTCTCGGTGAGGGTGCCGATCTGGTTGATCTTGATCAGGATCGAGTTGGCGACCTTCTTCTGGATCCCTTCCTTCAGGATCTTCGTGTTGGTGACGAAAAGGTCGTCGCCGACCAGCTGAACGCGCGACCCCAGCCTGTCGTTGAGCAGCTTCCAGCCGTCCCAGTCCGACTCGCCCATGCCGTCTTCGATCGAGATGATCGGGTACTTGTCGACCCAGCCGGCCAGGACGTCGATCCAGTCGGACGGTGCCAGGGTGAGGCCTTCGCCGTCGAGGCGGTACTGGCCGTCCTTGTGGAACTCGCTTGCCGCGCAGTCGAGGCCGATGGCGATCTGCGTGCCGGCCTCGTAGCCGGCGTTGCCGATCGCCTCGAGGATCATCTGGATCGCCGCCTCGTGGCCCTCGACGCTCGGTGCGAAGCCGCCTTCGTCGCCCACCGCGGTGCTCATGCCGCGGCTGTGGATGATCTTCTTCAACGCGTGGAACGTCTCGGCGCCGTAGCGCATCGCCTCGCGAAACGACGGCGCGCCGAGCGGGATGATCATGAACTCCTGCAGGTCGAGGTTGTTGTTGGCATGGGCGCCACCGTTGATGACGTTCATCATCGGCACCGGCATCTGCATCGCGCCCGAGCCGCCGAAGTAGCGATAGAGCGGCAGCCCCGACTCCTCGGCGGCGGCGCGCGCCACCGCCATGCTCACGGCCAGCGTCGCGTTGGCACCGAGCCGGCTCTTGTTCTCGCTGCCGTCGAGGTCGATCAGGGTGCGGTCGAGAAAGGCCTGCTCGCTCGAGTCGAGCCCGAGCACGGCCTCGCTGATCTCGGTGTTGATGTGCTCGACCGCCTTCAGCACGCCCTTGCCACCGTAGCGGGCGGCGTCGCCGTCGCGCAGCTCGATCGCCTCGCGCGAGCCGGTCGAGGCGCCCGAGGGAACGGCGGCGCGGCCCATCGTTCCCGATTCGAGCAGCACGTCGCACTCGACCGTCGGGTTGCCGCGGCTGTCGAGGATCTCCCGCCCGACGATGTCAACGATGGCGCTCATTCAGGACCTTCCGGATTCTGGAAAAAAATGGGAATCGCGTGCAAGTGGGCCGACCGCGGTCGGACGTCATGCCGCGAAATCGTTCTCGGCGAAGGGTCGCGCCTTGACCACGCGGTCGATCGCGACGAGCTGCTCGAGGAGAGCCGCCATGTGCTTCAACGGCACGGCGTTCGGCCCGTCGGACAGCGCCTCGGCGGGGTTCGGGTGCGTTTCCATGAAGACGCCGGCCACGCCAGCGGCCACCGCCGCGCGCGCCAGCACCGGCACGAACTCGCGCTGCCCGCCCGACGACGTGCCCTGGCCGCCCGGCAGCTGCACCGAGTGGGTGGCGTCGAAGACGACCGGCGCGTTCGTCTCGCGCATGATCGCCAGGCTTCTCATGTCGGAGACGAGGTTGTTGTAGCCGAAGCTCGCCCCCCGCTCGCAGGCCATGAATCGGTCTTCGGAGAGGCCGGCGTCTCGGGCCGCAGCGCGTGCCTTGTCGAGCACGTTGATCATGTCGTGCGGCGCGAGGAACTGGCCCTTCTTGATGTTCACCGGCTTGCCGCTCTGCGCGGCGGCGCGGATGAAATCGGTCTGCCGGCAGAGGAAGGCCGGCGTCTGCAGCACGTCGACGACTGCGGCGGCCGCCGCGATCTCGTCTTCGCGGTGGACGTCGGTGAGCACCGCCACGTTCAGCTCGCGCCTGACCTTGGCCAGAATCTCCAGCCCCTTGTCGATGCCGGGGCCGCGAAACGACGCGCCGCTCGAGCGGTTCGCCTTGTCATAGCTCGACTTGAAGATGAAGGCCACGCCGAGCGCGGCGGCGATCTCCTTCAGCGCTCCGGCGACGTCCATCTGCAACTGCTCCGACTCGACGACGCAGGGGCCGGCGATAAGAAAAAGCGGATGCGCCAGGCCGGCCTCGAAGCCGCAGAGCTTCATGACGTCGCGGCGGGGACCGAGCGTCTTCGTCCCGCCCCCGGGGCCGGCCGCGGCAGCGAGCGCAGCGCGCGTCTCATCGCTACGCCGCCACCTTTTCCGCCCGTTCGGCCTGGTGCGCGAGCGCGGCGTGGATGAACGACTTGAAGAGCGGGTGTCCGCCCCACGGCGTCGAGTTGAACTCGGGGTGGAACTGCACGCCGATGAACCAGGGATGCACCGACTGCGGCAGCTCGACGATCTCGGTGAGCTTCTCGCGCTGTGTGATCGCCGAGATCACGAGGCCGGCTTCGGTGAGGCGGTCGAGGTAGTGCTCGTTGGCCTCGTAGCGATGGCGGTGCCGCTCGGTGACGACGTTGCCGTAGATATCGTGCGCCAGCGTGCCCGACTTGACGTCGGAGCTTTGTGCGCCGAGGCGCATCGTGCCGCCGAGGTCGGACTGCGCAGTGCGGGTCTGGATGCTGCCGTCGCTGTCCTGCCACTCGTCGATCAGGGCGATGACGGGGTGCGGCGTGTCGGCATCGAACTCGCTGCTGTTGGCGCCGGCCAGGCCTGCCTTGTGGCGGGCGAACTCGATCGTCGCGACCTGCATCCCCAGGCAGATGCCGAGGTAGGGAATCTTCTTCTCGCGCGCGTACTGGGCGGCGAGGATCTTGCCTTCGACGCCGCGCTTGCCGAAGCCGCCGGGGACGAGAATCGCGTCGTAGCGCGACAGGTTGGCGACGCTGGTCGACGTCAGGTCTTCGGAATCGATGTACTCGATCTTCACGCGCGCATGGTTGTGGATGCCGGCGTGACGCAATGCCTCGTTGAGCGACTTGTACGAGTCGGAGAGGTCGACGTACTTGCCGCACATCGCGATCGTCACTTCGTGCTGCGGGTGCTCGACCTCGTCGACCAGCTTGTCCCAGCGCGCCAGGTTGGCTGGCTTGGTGTGCAGCTGCAGCTTGGCGCAGATCAGCTCGTCGAGGCCCTGCGCATGCAGCATGCGCGGCACCTTGTAGATGGTGTCGACGTCCCAGACCGAGATGACGCCGAACTCGTGCACATTGGCGAAGAGCGAGATCTTGGCGCGTTCCTCGTCGGGGATCGGGCGGTCGGCGCGGCAGAGGAGGGCGTCGGGCATGATGCCGATCTCGCGCAGCTTCTGCACGCTGTGCTGGGTCGGCTTGGTCTTGAGCTCGCCAGCGGCGGAGATCCAGGGCACCAGCGTGAGGTGAAGGAAGGCGCAGCTGCCCGGGCCCATCTTCAGGCTCATCTGCCGCACCGCCTCCAGGAACGGCAGCGACTCGATGTCGCCGACCGTGCCGCCGATCTCGACGATGGCAACGTCGACCTCGTTGCCGGCGCCGCGCCGCACGTACTCCTGGATCTCGTTGGTGACGTGCGGGATCACCTGCACCGTCTTGCCGAGGTAGTCGCCGCGGCGCTCCTTCTCGAGCACGCTCTTGTAGATCTGGCCGGTCGTGAAGTTGTTGGTGCGCTTCATCTTCGTCGTGATGAAGCGCTCGTAGTGGCCGAGGTCGAGATCGGTCTCGGCGCCGTCGTCGGTGACGTAGACCTCGCCATGCTGGAACGGCGACATCGTCCCCGGATCGACATTGAGGTACGGATCCAGCTTGATGAGGGTGACCTTGAGGCCCCGCGATTCGAGGATCGCGGCGAGCGACGCGGAAGCGATGCCCTTGCCCAACGAGGACACCACGCCGCCGGTGACGAAGACAAACTTGGTCATTGCGCTCGGGGGGCGCACCCGACACGAAGGCCTGAGAGGTCGGTCACGAATGCCCTGGTGGTAAAGCGCGATTATAGCGAGGGGGTCAGCCCCGGCCTCGCCCTCACTGGGCAGCCAACCGCGGGTCGCTCAGGCCAGCTTCTCCCCGGGGTGGCCGATCTTCCTCATGGCCTCGTAGCGCGCCGAGGCGACGCGCAGAGGGGCCTTCGCCGAGCCATCGGCGGCCCACTGCGGATCGTCGAGCGACTCGAAGACCTGGCGGAGCTTTTCGCCCCAGGTACTGTGGATCATCTGGAAGTACGGGTTCTTCTCGTCGATGCAGACGACCTGTTCGCTCTGCAGGCTGTTCGCCTGGTAGACGGCGAGATCGAGCGGCAGGCCGACCGAGAGGTTCGACTTGAGGGTCGAATCCATCGAGACGAGCACGCACTTGGCCGCCTGGTCGAGCGGTGTCGATGGCCGGATCATGCGGTCGAGAACCGGCTTGCCGTACTTCGATTCGCCGATCTGGAAGAAGCACGTCTCGCGCGTCGCCTCGATGAAGTTGCCGGCCGAATAGACGAGGAAGAGGCGCATCGCCTCGTTACCGATCTGGCCGCCGAAGATCATCGAGGCGTTGAAGTCGAGCCCGGCCTTCTTCAGCGAGGCGCCATCCTCGTCGTAGACGCGGCGCACGGCCGAGCCGAGGACGCGGGCGGCATCGAACATGCTGGTCGCGTTCCAGATCGTGATCGGCGGCTTGTCGCCGTTGTCGAGCCGCTCGATCTGCAGGATCTCGCGCACCTGCTGGGAGATCGAGAGATTGCCCGCGGACAGCATGACCATGAAGCGGTCGCCCGGCCGCTCGTAGATCATCATCTTGCGGAAGGTGCCGATCTGGTCGAGGCCGGCGTTCGTGCGCGAATCCGAAAGAAACACGAGCCCGGCGTCGAGCTTGACGCCTACACAGTAGGTCATGGGGGTTCCCGTTGCAGCGACTTCAGGCGGTAGAGCGCGTCGTGCGCCTGGCGCGGGGTGAGCATATCGGGGTCGAGCGCGTCCAGGGCCTGAAGCACGGCGTCGCCCGGCCCTGGCGAGGAATCCGCCACACCGTCGGCGGCCGGCTCTGCCGGCGCCGCGCCGACGAACAGATCGATCTGCGGCTGGGCCGCCAGCCGGGCCGCCTCGAGCGACTCGAGCGTTGCCCGAGCGTGGCGGATGAGCGAAGCCGGCATGCCGGCGAGACGGGCCACCTGCACGCCATAGCTGCGGCTCGCGGGGCCTGGCTCAATCTCGTGCAGGAAGGCGATGTCGTCGCCCGTCTCGATGGCGCCGACGTGCACGTTGAGCGCGCGCTCGTGCCGGGCCGGGAACTCGGTGAGCTCGAAGTAGTGGGTCGCGAACAACGTGAAGGCTCGGTTCTTCTCGTGCAGGTGGTGGGCGATCGCGCCGGCCAGCGCCAGGCCGTCGAAGGTCGACGTGCCTCGGCCGATCTCGTCGACCAGCACCAGCGACTGCTCGGTGGCGCGGTGGATGATGGCCGCAGCCTCGCTCATCTCGACCATGAAGGTCGACTGCGCGTTGGCCAGGTCGTCGGCGGCGCCGATCCGGCTCAGGATCGCGTCGAGCGGGCCGAGCCGGCAACTGCTCGCCGGAACGAACGAGCCGATCGAGGCGAGCAACGCGATCAGCGCGACCTGGCGCATGTAGGTGCTCTTGCCGCCCATGTTGGGACCGGTGATGATCAGCATGCGGCGCTTCGCGTCGAAGC
>JBBRFB010000033.1:0-23673 GCA_038225015.1 Burkholderiales bacterium | reverse complement strand
CTGCAGACGATCTCGCCGAGCTTCTACGAGGCTTCGGCGATCGACGGTGCGACGCGCTGGCAGCAGTTCCGCCACGTGACGCTGCCGCTGCTCACGCCGATCATTGCCGTCGTCATGACGTTCTCGGTGCTCTTCACGTTCACCGACTTCCAGCTGATCTACGTCATCACGCGTGGCGGGCCACTGAACGCGACCCACCTGATGGCGACGCTCGCCTTCCAGCGCGCCATCAACGGCGGCGCGCTCGGCGAGGGTGCGGCGATCGCCATCACGATGGTGCCGTTCCTGCTCGCCTGCATCATGTTCAGCTTCTTCGGCTTGCAGCGAAGGGCCTGGCAGCAGGGAGGGCGCGACGAGTGAGCCGCGACGCCAGCACCGATTCCACGGGCATGAGCTTTCTCGAGTCGGTGCCGCGACGCGCCGTTACCGTCTATCTGCCGCTCGTCGTCTTCCTGATCGTCCTGCTGTTCCCGTTCTACTGGATGGCGATCACGTCCGTGAAGCCCGATGCCGAGCTGCTCTCGCGCGATGGCAATCCGTTCTGGGTCATCGCACCGACGATCGACCACTTTCACAAGCTCCTTTTCGAGACGGCCTTCCCGGCCTGGCTCTGGAACACGGTGCTGATTTCGGTCGTCGCCACCGCGGCGTCGATCTTCGCCTCCGTGCTCGCCGCCTACTCGATCGAACGGCTGCGCTTTCGCTCCTCGAAGCACGTCGGCCTGGCGATCTTTCTGGCCTATCTCGTTCCGCCGAGCATCCTCTTCATCCCGCTGGCCAACGTCGTCTTCAAGCTCGGCCTGTTCGACACGCGCTGGGCGCTGATCCTCACCTATCCGACCTTCCTGATCCCGTTCTGCACCTGGCTGCTGATGGGGTACTTCCGTTCGATCCCGTTCGAGCTCGAGGAGTGCGCCCTCATCGATGGCGCCAGCCGCTGGCAGATCCTCGTCAAGATCGTGCTGCCGCTGGCCGTGCCCGGGCTGATATCGGCCGGCATCTTCGCCTTCACGCTGTCGTGGAACGAGTTCATCTACGCGCTCACGTTCGTGTCGTCGTCGGAGATCAAGACGCTGCCGGTCGGCGTCGTCACCGAGCTGGTCCAGGGCGACGTCTATCAATGGGGCCCGCTCATGGCCGGCGCGCTCCTCGGCTCGCTGCCGGTCGCCTTCGTCTATTCGTTTTTCGTCGAGTACTACGTCTCCGGAATGACGGGGTCGGTCAAGGAATGACACCAGCAAGGACGACGCGATGAGCACGCTGCCGAAGATCAAGAAAACCGAAGACCTGCGCAGCCGGAAATGGTTCGGCCGCATGGACCGCGACGGCTTCGCCTACCGCAGCTGGGTCAAGGGCAAGGGCGTGCCCGACGACCAGTTCGATGGCCGCCCGGTGATCGGCATCTGCAACACCTTCAGCGAGTTGACGCCGTGCAACTCGCATTTCCGCACGCTGGCCGAGCAGGTGAAGATCGGCGTGTACGAGGCGGGAGGCTTCCCGCTCGAGTTCCCGGTGATGTCGCTCGGCGAGACCATGCTCAGGCCGACCGCGATGCTCTACCGCAACCTGGCCAGCATGGACGTCGAGGAGTCGATCCGCGGCAACCCGATCGACGGCGTCGTGCTGCTGATGGGCTGCGACAAGACCACGCCGGCGCTTGTCATGGGCGCCTCGAGCGTCGACCTGCCGACGATCGGTGTTTCCGGCGGACCGATGCTGAACGGCAAGTGGCGCGGGCAGGAACTCGGCTCGGGCACCGGCGTTTGGAGCATGAGCGAGCAGGTGCGGGCCGGTACGCTCAAGCTGAACGACTTTCTCGAGGCCGAGAGCTGCATGCACCGCAGCCACGGCCACTGCATGACGATGGGCACCGCCAGCACGATGGCCTCGATGGTCGAGGCGCTCGGGCTCGGCCTGCCCGGCAACGCCGCCTACCCCGCGGTCGACGGCCGGCGCAACGTGCTGGCCCGAATGGCCGGCCGGCGCGCCGTCGAGATGGTCCACGAGGACCTCACGATCTCGAAGATCCTCACCCGCGAGGCGTTCGAGAACGCGATCCGCGTGCTCGCGGCTATCGGCGGCTCGACCAACGCCGTGATCCACCTCATCGCCATCGCCGGCCGGCTCGGCGTCCCGCTCGAGATCGACGACTTCGACCGCCTCGCCAGCGAGTCGCCGTGCCTGGTCAACCTGCAGCCCTCGGGAAAGTTCCTGATGGAGGACTTCTGCTATGCCGGCGGCGTACCTGCGGTGATGAAGGAAATCGCGCCGACGCTGCACCTCGACGCCATCACCGCCACGGGCGAGACGATGGGCAGCAACATCGCCGACGCGCAGAACTGGAACCAGGAAGTCATCAGGACGGTCGCCGCGCCGTTCAAGGAGAACGCGGGCATCGCCGTCCTGCGCGGCAACCTGGCGCCACGCGGCGCCGTCATCAAGCCGAGCGCGGCGACTCCGGGGCTGATGGTCCACACCGGGCGGGCGGTGGTGTTCGAGTCGTCCGACGACTTCCACGCCCGCATCGACGACGAGTCGCTGGACGTCGACGAGAGCTGCGTCCTGGTGCTGAAAAACTGCGGTCCGAAGGGCTACCCCGGCATGGCCGAGGTGGGCAACAAGCCGCTGCCGCCGAAGATCCTCAGAAAGGGCATTACCGACATGGTCCGCATCAGCGATGCGCGCATGAGCGGCACGGCGTACGGCACGGTGGTTCTGCACACCGCGCCTGAAGCGGCGGCGGGCGGGCCGCTGGCGGTCGTTCGCAATGGCGACCTGATCGAACTCGACGTGCCGAACCGGCGCCTGCACCTTCAGGTCAGCGACGCCGAGCTGGCGCGACGCCTTGCCGACTGGAAGGCTCCGGAGCCACCGCTGGCGAGCGGGTACTGGAAGCTCTACGTCGACCATGTCCTGCAGGCCGACCAGGGAGTCGACCTCGACTTCCTCGTCGGCAAACGCGGCGCCTTTGTTCCGAAAGACAACCACTGACGCACGGCACGCAGGGCCGACCGTTGTAACGAAAGGTGAGTCTCAGCCGCCCAATGTGTCGTGATGTGTCGCCCATCCGCACACTTCTTCACTGGCCTGCATTGACACCGACAGCAGCGAAGGACGAGGCTTACAGGCGCCCGCGCGGCTTTCCGATCCCGCCGGTCGCGGCGAGTGCGATGATCGTCAGGTGTTCAGTCCTCGGAGACAACCATGATCGGAAAGCTCGCATCCATCGCCGTCCTCGCCGCCGCGTCGGCGACGTTCTCGGCACCTGCCTCGTCGGCTCCCGTCAGCTTCGACATCCGGGTCGGTCCGCCGGCGCCACGCTACGAGGTCGTGCCGGCGCCGCGCCGCGGCTACATCTGGACGCCGGGCTACTGGGACTGGCGCCGCAACCGCCATCACTGGGTCGCGGGTACGTGGGCGCGTGATCGTCCGGGCTATCTCTACACACAACCTACCTGGGTCGAGAACGGCGGCCATTGGCGGCTGCAGCGCGGTGCCTGGGCGCGGCGTGGCAACCGCGATCGCGACCATGACGGGATTCCGAACCGCTTCGACCGCGATCGCGATGGCGACGGCGTGCCCAACCGGCGCGACAGCCATCCGAACAACCCCCGCCGCAACTGAGTGGCAGGGCGCCTGCAGCTAGCGCAGGCGCGGGCCGGGTCGACTAGAAGCCGGAGCCCGGCTGTCTCAGGAACTCGAGCTCCTCGGCCGTCGACTGACGGCCGAGGATCGCATTGCGATGAGGAAACCGGCCGAACCGCTCGATGATGGCGCGGTGCTTCCCGGCGTAATCGAGAAGGCTCGCTCGATCAGGTGCATCGGCCGGCAGGCGCGCAAAGAGGCGCAACGATTCGTCCTGCATCTTCAGGCCTTCGGCATGCTCGAAGGGGAGGTAGACAAAGCTCCGCATGAGCACGGGCAACGCCTGGTCGGCCTGCGCGCCGACCATTGCGACGGCAGCTGCAAGGGCGCGTCGGTCGCCGGCGAAGGCCCGAGGCGTGCCGCGGAACGCATTGCGGGTGAACTGGTCGAGCAGGAGAATCTGCGCCAACGCGCCTTCCGGCTCGGCGGCCCAGGCTGCCAGCTCACCACGCAAGGCCTGCTCGATCGTGGCTCCGAAGCGAGTGGCGACCTCGCTGTCGAACGAATCGTCCTTCGCAAACCAGATCGTCCGCGTCGCCTTCCGAAGGTCACTGCCCGGCGGGCCGAACCAGAAGTCGATCACGTCGTTCGCGGCCGGTGCAGTGGAGCTCATGGCGTGATTGTCGACGACAGCCGCAATGCCATGACGTGGGCGAGCGTCACCGCCGCCGCAAACCTACATGAGGCGCTCGAGGGCGACTTCGGCACTGCCCTGCCCGTCGGCGATCAGCACCAGGCCCTCCTGCCGGCTCACCTGCAGGTTCATCGCCCGGCCCGCCAGCCCGGCAAGCGCCCGACTCTGGGCGGCGTCGATCTGCCAGGCCTCGACATTGCGGGTGCGCGCCAGGCGGCCCGACATCGCCGCCCACCAGCCGGCGACGTTCTGTCCGTAGGCAAAGACCGCGACGC
Source organism: Burkholderiales bacterium (assembly GCA_038225015.1). Taxonomy (GTDB): domain Bacteria; phylum Pseudomonadota; class Gammaproteobacteria; order Burkholderiales; family Burkholderiaceae_C; genus Schlegelella_A. The sequence continues at coordinate 19,119 of JBBRFB010000033.1, read as the reverse complement.
GATCGGCGCGGCCGCTCGCCTTCAGGAGCCGTCGTTCTTCAGGCTGTCCGACTTCGATCCACTGGACGATCCGGCCGGTGAGATCCTTCTGCCACAGCTCGGGCTCGTCCGGCTCCCACATTCCCTTGGCGAACTCGAGCGAGCCCTGCCGGTCGTCGGCCGGCACGTGCAGGGCGAACGCGAGCAGGCGGATCATCATCCGCTCGTCGGTTTCGGAAGGGTGCTTCGCGAGCGTGACCTGATGGTCGCCGTACAGGCCGCGTTCGATATCCGCGATCTGCAGCGTGGCCTTGCAGATCGTCGCTTTCTGCGCCATCAGCGAAGCCGGGCGTCGAGCATCGCCCGCCATGCAGGCAGGTGGCCAACGATCCCCCGTACGAATTTCATCCACCTCTCCCGGTACCTGCTGCAGTGCGCCGCGAGTCTGACCGCGCAGCCGGCGCGGCGCAACAGGTATCGTCCGCCCTTGGCAGGTGCACGGCCGATGGCGCGCCGCACATCCGGCCCGGAGAGCTGAGTCCATGGCGGCAAGCGAATTCGATCTGTTCGTGATCGGCGCGGGAAGCGGCGGTGTTCGCGCCGCCCGCATGGCCGCGCAACTCGGCGCGCGCGTCGCGGTCGCCGAAGACGCGGCGCTCGGCGGCACCTGCGTCAACCTGGGCTGCATTCCGAAGAAGCTCTACAGCTTCGCGGCGCACTACGCCGAGGCCTACGAGGAGGCGCGCGGCTTCGGCTGGGCGGCGGTCGAGCCGTCGTTCGACTGGGCGACGCTGAAGCGCAATCGCGCCGCAGAGATCGGCCGCCTGAACGATGTGTACCGGCAGCTCCTCGAGGGCTCCGGCGTCGCGGTCCGGCGCGGCCGTGCGCGGGTCGCCGGCCCGCACGAGGTCGAGATCGACGGTCGCCTGCACACGGCCGAACGGATCCTGATCGCGACCGGCGGCTGGCCGACGCCGCCCGACGTCGCCGGCGCCGAGCTGGCCGTCAGCTCGAACGAAGTCTTCGACCTGCCGCAGTTTCCACGTCGTCTCGTCGTCGTCGGCGGCGGCTACATCGCCTGCGAATTTGCTTCGATCTTCAACGGCCTCGGCGCCAAGGTGACGCAGCTCTATCGCGGCGAACAGATCCTGCGTGGCTTCGACGACGACGTGCGCCATTTCATCGCCGCGGAGATGGCCAAGAAGGGCGTCGACTTGCGGCTGCAGGCCCGGGCCGTGGCGCTCGAACGCGAGGCCGGCGCCGTCCGGGTCCGGCTCGCGGACGCGACCGAGATCGTCGCCGACAGCGTGCTCTACGCCACCGGCCGGACGCCGAACACCGCCGGCCTCGGGCTCGAAGCCGTCGGCGTCGCGCTCGCGCTGAACGGCGCGGTCATCGTCGACGACCGCTACTGCACGAACGTACCGAGCATCTATGCGGTAGGCGACGTGATCGACCGTGTCCAGCTGACGCCGGTGGCTCTCGCCGAGGCGATGGCTCTCGTCGACGACCTGTTCGGCGGCAGCGGCCGCCGCGTCGACTATGCGCACATCCCGACGGCGGTCTTCACCCATCCCAACATCGGCACGATCGGCCTGTCGGAACACGACGCACGCGGCCTCCACGAGAAGATCCGCGTCTACCGCAGCGAATTCAAGGCCCTGCGTCACACGCTGAGCGGCAGCACGGAGCGCACGCTGATGAAGCTGGTCGTCGACGACACGAGCGATCGCGTCGTCGGCCTGCACATGGTAGGCGCCGATGCCGGCGAGACGATCCAGGGGTTTGCGGTGGCGATGAAGGCAGGCGCCACCAAGGCCGTCTTCGACGCCACCCTGGGAATCCACCCGACGGCGGCAGAGGAATTCGTGACGATGCGTTCGCCCGTGGTGGCATGATGCCGGGCCCTTCGCCGCCCTTGTCCCGCGTCATGCCCGCCCGCCTGCTTCCTAGCCCTTCGTTCGCCAGCTTGCTCGTCGTTGCGGGCCTCACCGCTGCGAGCAGCGCGCTGGCCGCCGGCAAGACGCGGCAGACGCTTCCCGACAAGTCCGCCAACGCCATGCTGACGCAGGCGCAACTGAAGGAGTGCCTGGCCCGGCGCGACAGGCTCCACGCCCAGACCGACGACGCGCTGAAGGACAAGACTGCAACCGAGGCCGGCAAGGCCGAGATCGACCGCAGCGGCGCCGCGCTGGCCGAACAGCTGCCGGCGCTGGACCGTGCCAGCTCCGACGCCGTCGGCGACTACAACGCCCGCGTCGCAGCGCGCGACCGCATGATCGACGACTACCAGGCGAAGGTCGCGGCCTACAACGTCAAGGCCGAGGCCGTGCTGTCGGCCAAGGCGAGCTACGAGGCCGTCTGCGAGAACCAGCGCTACGACGAGCGCGACCTCGTCGACCTGAAGAAGAAGAAGAGATGAGAGACCCGCACTGGTCGGCCGGCGCGCCGGCGCAGACCGCGCCCGGCGAGCCCTTGTTGCGGCCCTGGCCCGGCCCCTGGGGCCTGCCGCCCTTCGCCGCGATCCGGGCGGCCGACTTCGCCCCGGCGTTCGCGGTTGCCATGACGGAGCACCTTCGCGAGATCGATGCCATCGCGGCGTCGAGCGAGGCGCCGACATTCGAGAACACCATTGCCGTGCTCGACCGCTCGGGCCGCCGGCTCGAGCGGATCGGCAACCTGTTTCACAACCTGACGTCGAGCGAGACGTCACCGGAGCTGCAGGCCGTCGAGCGCGAGATGGCCCCGCGCCTGTCTGCGCACGACAGCGCCGTGCACATGCGCCACGGCCTGTTCGCACGCATCGACGGGCTGCATCGACGCACGGCGGCGCTGGACCTCACGAGCGAGCAGGCACGGGTGCTCGACCGCTACCACCTCGACTTCGTGCACGCAGGCGCCCGCCTGCCGGCCGAGCGCCAGCGCGACTACGCCGAGATCATGCAGCGCCTCGCCGCGTTGACGACGCGTTTCGGCCAGAACGTTCTCGCCGATGAATCGTCGTTCCAGCTGCCCTTGTGCGACGAGGTCGATCTCGCCGGGCTGCCGCCCGTCGTGCGGGCGGCAGCCCGCCAGGCCGCCATCGAGCGCAGCCTCGACGCCACCGGCGTCGTCACGCTCTCGCGCTCGCACATCGTCCCGTTCCTGACGTTTGCCGAGCGGCGCGATCTGCGCGAAAAGGCCTGGCGCGCCTGGACGTCGCGCGGCGAGCACGGCGGCGAGAACGACAACCGGCCGGTCGCGGCGGAGATCCTGGCGCTGCGCCTCGAGCAAGCCCGCATGCACGGCTACGCCTCCTATGCCGACTTCGCGCTCGCCGACACCATGGCGGGCAGCCAGGGTGCGGTCAACGAACTGCTGATGCAGGTGTGGCGGCCGGCGCGCGAGCGCGCGGAGGCCGAGCAGGAAGCGCTGCAGGCGCTCGCGGGGGCGTGCGGCGCGTCGGCCGCCATCGAGCCGTGGGACTGGCGTTTCTATGCCGAGAAGATGCGGCAGCAGCGTTACGACCTCGACGAGGCGGCCATCAAGCCGTATTTCTCCCTCGAGCGAATGGTCGAGGCGGCGTTCGACTGCGCCGAGCGGCTGTTCGGCCTGCGCTTCGTCGCCCGGCCCGACCTCGCCCTCTACCACCCGGACGTGAAGGCGTACGAAGTGCGCGACGCGTCGGCGCGCCCGGTGGGCCTGTTCCTGCACGACAACTTCGCGCGGCCTACGAAGCGCAGCGGCGCCTGGATGAGCTCGTACCGGAACCAGTCGCGCAACGCCGACGAGGGCGGCACGCCGGTGCTGCCCGTCGTCGTCAACAACAACAACTTCGCCAAGGCGGCGCCTGGTGCACCGACGCTGCTCAGCTTCGACGATGCCCGCACGCTCTTCCACGAGTTCGGCCATGGCCTGCACGGCCTGCTGTCGAACGTCACCTACGAGCGGGTTTCCGGCACCAACGTGCTGCGCGATTTCGTCGAGCTGCCGTCGCAACTCTTCGAGCACTGGCTGCTCGAGCCCGAAGTGCTGCGCCGGCACGCCCGTCACCACGTCACCGGCGAGCCGATCTCCGAGGCGCTCATCGGCAAGCTGCACGCTGCCCGGCATTTCAACCAGGGCTACGAGACGGCGCGCTACACCGCCTCGGCGCTGGTCGACATGGCGGCGCACGCGTGCACGGAGGCAGCGCCTGCCGACGTCGTCGCCTTCGAGCGCGTCGAGCTGGATAGGCTGGGGCTGCCCGCAGCGGTCGGCGTCAACCACCGGATGACGCACTTCCAGCATCTCTTCTCGGGCTCGAGCTACGCCGCCGGCTACTACGTGTACCTGTGGGCGGAGGTGCTCGATGCCGACGGCTTCGAGGCTTTCGCCGAGGCCGGCGATCCGTTCGATCCCGCTTTGTCGCGCCTCCTGGCGCGCTACATCTACGGGTCGGGCGATTCGATCGAGCCCTCGGCAGCGTACCGGGCCTTCCGCGGCCGCGCGCCGACTCCAGCGCCGATGCTCAGGCAGCGCGGCCTCATGGCCGGCGCGCCCGCCTGAGGCACGGGTCCGACGCCGCCGCGACTGCTGCCGGCCGACCTCGCTTCACGGAACCGCCCCATGAACAGATACCGTCCCATGAGCAGATTCACGATCGTGTCGACTGTCGCGCTCGCGGCACTGTCGAGCTTCGCCTTCGCCGCGCGTGCCGCGGACGAGCCGTCGCCTTTCGACGGGTCGTGGGAAGTCACGCTCACCTGCCCGCCGCATCACGAGGACGACGATGCCAAGGGCTATCGCCAACAGTTCCGCGCCGAGGTCACGGACGGTTTGCTCGACGGCACGCACGGCAAGGAAGGCGAGCCGAGCTGGCATCACCTTTTCGGAAGGATCGCGCCGGATGGCAAGGCGCACCTCACTCTCGACGGCATCGTCAGCAACCCCGCCTACGCGATCAACAACGCGCAACGCGGCAAACCCTACAGCTACCGCGTGCGCGCCACCTTCGATGGCCCGACAGGCACCGGTCAGCGGCTCGGCAAGCGCAAGTGCAGCTTTGATTTCCGGCGGCGCTAGGGTCTGCAACCTTTCCGGAACGCGACATGCAAAAAGGCTACTGGATCGTACGGGTCGACATCGCCGATGCGGAACGCTACCGGGCTTACACCACCGCCAACGCCGGGCCGCTCGGTAAGTACGACGCGCGCTTTCTCGTGCGCGCCGGGCGCTTCGAGAATCCCGAGGGTGGCAGCCGCACGCGCAACGCCGTGATCGAATTCCCGTCGTACCAGGCAGCGCTCGACTGCTGGAAATCGCCCGAGTACCAGGCCCTGCTGTCGCTGCGCCAGCCGGTGTCGACGATCGACCTCGTCATCATCGAGGGCTACGACGGCGCGCAGCCAGGCGGCTGAGCACGCCCGGTGCGAGATGCCTGGCGCCGTCGTCAGGCGCGTTCGCGGATCGGTTCGCCGGGGAAGATCTTCTTCAGCGACGAGAGGAAATTCCCGAAGGCGATCGGCTTCGTCCAGTAGTCGGAGAACCCGGCGGCCAGCCCGCGCTGCACGTCGTCGGGCATGGCGTTGGCAGACAGCGCGATGCACGGGATGTCGCGCGTCTCGGGGTCGGCGCGCAGCCGGCGCAGCACCTCGTAGCCGTCGAAGTCGGGCAGCTGAAGGTCGATCAGGACGAGATCGGGCTTGAGGGCGATGGCCCGTGCCGTGCCACTGGCGCCGGTCGCTTCGGAGACGATGCGAAGACCGGAGACGCTCTTCACCAGCTCCTCGACGAGCAGCACGTTCACCGGGTTGTCTTCGATATAGAGAATCTGTCCCGAACGCGCATGCGGCAGCTCGCCGGGACGGGTGTCGTCTGGGCCGTGCAGTACCGTCGGCGGCGGTGCAGGCACGCGCTCGCTGACCGGCAGCCGGACCTCGAAGGTCGTGCCCGTTCCGGGCTGGCTCGCCACGTGGATCGACCCGCCCATGCCCTCGACCAGGGCCTTGACGATGGTCAGGCCGATGCCGGTGCCCTCGATGCCTTCGTTCTCGGCACCGAACCGGTTGAAGGGCTCGAACAGGCGCGCCACCTGGTCGGCACCCAGGCCGCGGCCGGTGTCGCGCACGCTGAGCACCGCGCTGCCGCGCTCGACGCCGGTGCGCACGAAGACGCGGCCGTGGGCGCGGTTGTACTTGATGGCGTTCGAGAGCAGGTTGATGAGCACCTGTCGCAAGCGGGTCGGATCGGCGTTCGCGACGGCACCGCTGGCGGCGTCCACCTCGACCATGACGCCGTGCTGCGCCGCGAGCGACTCGACGAGAGGCACCGACTGCTGCGCCATCTGTGCAAGGTCCACCGGCTGCAGTGCCAGCCGCAGGTCGCCGGCCTCGAGGCCCGACAGGTCGAGCACGTCGTTGATCAGCGACAGCAGATGATCGCCGGCTGCGCGAACGTGGCCGAGCATTGCCAGCTGGCTCGGCTGGGCCGATTGACGGGCTTCGATCTGCAGCAGCTGCGTGAACCCGAGCACGGCGTTCAGCGGCGTTCGCAGTTCGTGGCTCATCCGCGAGAGGAAATGCGACTTGGCCTGGATCTCGCGTTCGGCGATGGCGGTCTGCTGGCGCGCGAGCTCGGCGTTCTTGCTTTCCGTGATGTCCCAGTTCACGCCGACACGCCGGAGCAGCCGGCCGGCGTCGTCGCGCATCATCGCCGACCGCGAGGCCAACCAGCGCCAGCTGCCGTCGGGCAGACGAACGCGGAACTCGTAGGAGGTTGCCTCGTCGCCGATCTCGCGGGGTGCAATGACGTCGACGAGTCGCCCGACATCGTCAGGATGGACGATGGCCAGCCGCTTCTCCCGGCTCGGGACCACCGGGCCCGGGGCCAGGCCGCGCAGGCGAAACATCTGCTCGTCCCAGCGTTCGGGAGAACCGTCCTGGCCGCCTTCCCACATGCCGATGCCGGCATGGTGTGTGATCAGGGCGGCTCGCTCGCTCGCGTCGTGCAGGGCCGACAGCGCCTGGTGGTACTCGGTCACGTCCATGGCGACGCCGAGGATTCGCCGGCGATCGGTGACGGCCCGGTCGTGATCGGCGCGCAGGACGATCCAGCGCATGCCGCCGTCCCGACGCAGGATCCTCAACTCGAACTCGGCCGGACCCTCTCCCGAGACGAGGTAGCTGCTCGCGCGCCGGGCGATGCGGCTGCGGTCGTCCGGGTGGACGCACGCCCGCAGCCAGTCGCCGAACGTTGGCACCTGCGGGCCAGCGAAGCGGTCGAAGAGGGCGAACATCTGCGCGTTCCACTCGACCTCGGGCGGGTCGAGGCTCGCCGTCCACAGGCCGATGCCGGCGGCCCGCGATGCTGCTTCCAGACGGTGTGCGAGCCGGTCGGCCTCGCGGCGATTCTGGACATGCTCGCTGATGTCGAGCGCGACGCCGACGAAGGCGATCGGCTCGCCGGCGGCATCGCGTTCGACGACGCGGCGAAGGATGACGTCGCGGTAGGTACCGTCGCTGCGCCGGTAGCGGGCCTGCGTGTCGGTCGGCTGTCCGGTGGCCAGCGTTTCGGCGGCCGTGGCGGTGACCTGCGCGATGTCGTCGGGATGGATGATGGCGCGGGCCTCGTCGAGCGGCATGCCCTCGGGCCGCGGCGGCATCTGCAGGATCTCGAAGCCTCGATCGCTGTAGTACATGCGCTCGTTGCGCAGGTCATGTCGCCAGGTCACGATGTTGCCGAGTTCGGCCGCCAACTTGAGCTGGGCGCTGGCATCGCCGAGCGCGCGCGCGCCTTCGTAGACCTCGGTGTCGTCCATCATGAGACCGATGACGCGGTTCGGCGTGCCGTCGGGTCCGCTCACGATTTCCCACTGCGAATGGATCCAGCGCGTCCGGCCGTCGGCATGGATGACCCGGTAGCGCTGCTTGTGCCGACCCACCTGCTGCGTGGTGTCGAGATAGCTCATCACCGCCCGGTCATCGGGATGGATGTGCTCGATGGCCTGCTCGAAGGTCGGCGTGCCGTTCGCCGGATCGAGGCCCCAGAAGCCGAACACGTGCCGATCCCAGTGCCCCTCGCCCGACGGCAGCTCGCGCTCCCAGACCCCGATCCGGCCGAATTCCTGGGCCATGTCGAGGAGCTCGCGTTGCCGCCTTGCTTCGTCGGCGCGGCGGTGGGCGGCGCTGACATCGGTGAGCGTCCAGAGCAGGGCCTCGTCGCAGCGCTGCATCCGGGCGACGAAGTGGCGGGCGTCACCCGCCGCGTCGGTCAATACCAGAGCGGCCGGTTCGAGGCTGCCCGCGGCAAGAGCCGCCTCGAGGCTGTGCCGCGTTGCCTCGCCTTCGCCGTCCGCTGCCACCAGGCTGTCCAGCGAGGCCCCGGGCGCGGCCGCGAGGGCGGCGGCGTTCGCGTTGCTCCAGAGGATGGTGCCTCGCGTGTCGGTGGCGACGAGGAGATCCGGGCTCTGCTCGACGAACGCACGCAGCCAGCCCTCGGCGGCGGCCGAGGAAGCGCGGGCGGTGGTGGGGTCACTCATGCGGCGTCCCGCTACCGCAGGGCCGGATCACAGGTCTCAGCAGTCTAGCCGCGGCCCGGTCGAGCTGAGCCTACGCTTGTGCGACCTCCAGCACGAGCTTGCCGAAGTTGTCGCCGCGAAAGAGCTTCAACAGCGCCTCGGGGAAGGTCGCGAGACCCGAGACGACGTCTTCGCGGGTTTTCATCCGGCCGTCGCGCAGGTAGCCCGCCAGCTCGGCGACGGCCTGCGGGAAGCGGTCGGTGTAGTCGAACACGACCATGCCCTCCATGCGGGCCCGGTTCACGAGCAGCGAGAGATAGTTGGCCGGCCCCTTTACCGCCTCGGTGTTGTTGTACTGGCTGATCGCGCCGCAGATCACGATCCGTGCCTTGCGCGCGATGCGGGTCAGCACGGCATCGAGGATCTCGCCGCCGACGTTGTCGAAGTAGACGTCGACGCCTTTCGGGCAATGCGCCTTCAGGCCGTCCTTCACCGAGCCGGCCTTGTAGTCGATGCAGGCGTCGAAGCCGAGCTCGCTGACGACCCATTCGCACTTGGCGGGGCCGCCGGCGATGCCGACCACGCGGCAACCGAGGATCTTCGCCAGCTGGCCGACCGTCTGGCCGACGGCGCCGGCCGCACCCGACACGACCACGGTCTCGCCCGCCTTCGGCTGGCCGACGTCGAGGAGCCCGAAGTAGGCGGTCATGCCGGGCATGCCGAGAACGTTGAGCCACTGGTTCTGCGTTCCCAGGCGCGCATCGATGCCGACCAGCGCGCCCTTGGCGAGGTCGGCCTCGCCGAAGCGGGCGTACTCCTGCACGCCGAGGGCGCCGCTGACGTGGTCGCCGGCGGCGAAGCGCGGGTGGCTCGAGGCGACGACGATGCCGATGCCGCCCGCCCGCATCACCTCGCCAATCGCAACCGGCGCGATGTAGCTCTTGCCCTCGTTCATCCAGCCGCGCATGGCCGGGTCGAGCGAGAGGGCGAGCGTCTTCACGAGCACGCCGCCCGGGGGCGCGTCGGTGACGGGCTCCTGGGTGAATTGCCAGTCGTCGCGGACCGGCAGGCCGGAGGGTCGTCGCGCGAGGCGGACCTGATGATTGCTGGTCGAGGCGACGGTCGTGCTCATGGGCGATCTCCGATGCGGGCTGGCGATCGTACGCGGCGTGAATGAGATCGACAGTCGCGCCGGCGACGGGCGCAAAAAAGCCGCGGCGAACCGCGGCTTGGTCGGGGCGAAACGCCCGCGAAGGTCAGGCGAGGACGCGGATGTTCGCGGCCTGCAGGCCCTTTTGGCCCTGCTTCACTTCGAATTCGACGCGCTGGTTCTCGGCCAGGGTCTTGAAGCCGTTGCCCTGGATGTCGCGAAAGTGGGCGAAGAGGTCGGCGCCGCCGGCGTCCTGGGCGATGAAGCCGAAGCCCTTGGCTTCGTTGAACCACTTCACGGTTCCCGTTTGAGTCGTCATGGAAAAGATCCTATCTGGATGAAATGAACGCACCGCAAATGCGGCGCGTTGCAGCGACACGAAGAGCCGATCAGGGGATTTCAGGCGCCCGTCGCGAGGACCGCGCGGGTAGAACGAGAATCACGAGCAACCACTGTCTTGCGTATAACTGTGACACTAATGTACACGAGCTTGCCCACATGAACGACCCGAAGAGCGATCAACCTCACGGCGAGCCGGCCTGGAAACACGACGGCGTGCGCGTCGTCGCCGGCGACCGGCTCGATCCGAACACGGCGCAGACGCCGGGCATGGATCGCAAGGCGGCGATCAACTTCGCCCGTGTCGGCGCCAAGAAGCTGTGGGCGGGCACCGTCCACATCCATCCCGACGCGAAGACCGGTGCCCATCACCACGGCCCGCTCGAGAGCGTGATCTACGTGGTCAGGGGCCGGGCGCGCATGCGCTGGGGCAATGCGCTCGAGTTCACCGCCGAGGCCGGCCCGGGCGACTTCATCTACGTGCCGCCGTTCGTGCCGCACCAGGAGATCAACGCCAGCGCCACCGAGGTGCTGGAGTGCGTGCTCTGCCGCAGCGACGGCGAGGCGGTGGCGGTCAGCCTCGACATCGAGCCGATCGAAAAGCCCGAGTCGGTGCGCTGGATCGATCCCACGCACCCGCAAGGCTGATGCGCCTCTCGGTTCTCGACCAGTCGGTCTCGCTGGCCGGCAGCAGCGAAGACGCGGCCATTCGCGACACGGTCTCTCTCGCCGAGCATTGCGAACGTCTCGGCTACGCGCGCTTCTGGCTGAGCGAGCACCACGGCCTGCCGACCATCGTCGGCTCGGCGCCCGAGATCCTGATGGCGGCCATTGCGGCACGGACGACGACGATCCGGATCGGCAGCGCCGGCGTCATGCTTCCGCACTACAGCGCGCTCAAGGTGGCCGAGCAGTTCCGCGTGCTGGAAGCGCTGGCGCCGGGGCGCATCGATCTCGGCCTCGGGCGCGCGCCGGGCGGCGACATGCGGACCGCCCGGGCGCTGAACCCGAACGCCAGCCACGCCGCCGGGGACTTCCCGATCCAGGTGCGCGACCTGCAGGCCTGGACGTCGCTCGGCACCCATGCCGGCATCACCGCGCACCCGCTCGGGCCGCATGCGCCGGAGATCTGGATCCTCGGCAGCTCCGACTACGGCGCGCAACTGGCGGCCCACTTCGGCCTGCCCTACGCCTTCGCCTACTTCTTCACCGACGGTCAGGGCGCCGAGCAGGCGATCGCCCTCTACCGCCATCTGTACCGGCCGAGCGAGCGGCACCCGAGGCCGCAGGCGACGCTGTGCATCTGGGCGCTGGTCGCCGACAGCGACGACGAGGCGACCCACCAGGCCCTGTCGCGCGACCGCTGGCGGATCGACCGCCAGCGCGGCGCGCTCGGGCCGCTGCAGTCGCCCGACGAAGTTGCCAAGCAGGGCTTCAGCGCCGCCGAGGAGTCGATGCTGGCCTCGATGCGCGCCAAGGCCTTCGTCGGCTCGGCCGCGACGGTCGGCGCGACGCTGCGCGAGCTGGCGTCGGCGTTCGAGCTCGACGAGGTCGTCGTCAACACCTGGGCGCACGATCCGGCGGTGCGCCGGCATTCCTACGCACTGCTGGCCGCCGAGTTCGGCCTCGGCGACGCCGCCGCCACTGGTTCTGGCGCGTCAGCGCGCCGTACATGATCCGGCGCCAGACCACCTCGAGCGGACCGTAGCGAAGGCGCGCCAGCCAGCAGGCGCCCGGCGGCACGAGGATCGCCCTGCGCGACGCGAGCGTCCTCCGGGGCGGACAGGGAGTGCGTGCGGCGGGCCATGTTGATAATGAAGATGCCGACGCGGGCGACGCCACGCAGCAAGTCGAGGGCCTCGATGCCTTGACAGCAGGCAGCGGCGAGCAGGGCTCGGCGTGGCGCGACCTCGGCTCTCACGCGCCGACAGTGTCGAATCGCGACGGCCGCATGCCGGATGACTCTCGAAGGACGACCCGTCATGTTTCCCACCGCCAGCGCCGGCAGCCTGCCCAAGCCCTCGTGGCTCGCCGAGACCGAGAAGCTCTGGCCCGAGTGGCGCGCCGAGGGCGCCGAGCTCGACCGCCTGAAGGCCGATGCGACGCTGCTCTGGCTGAAGGTGTAGGAAGACGCCGGCCTCGACGTCGTCGGCGACGGCGAGCAGTCGCGCCAGCACTTCGTGCACGGCTTCCTCGCCCGCGTGGAAGGCATCGACTTCGAGCACAAGGTGAAGATGGGCATTCGCGACAACCGCTACGACGCCATGGTGCCGCAGGTGGTGGGGCCGCTCCGGCTCGCCGGACGCGTGCACGCCACGGAGGCACGCCTGGCCCGGGCGCACACGACGCGGCGGCTGAAGTTCACGCTGCCGGGGCCGATGACGATCGTCGACACCGTCGCCGACCGCTACTACGGCGAAGGCGCCGAAGGTCGCCGCAAGATGGCGTTCGCCTTCGCCGAGCTGCTCAACCAGGAGGCGCGCGCCCTCGAGGCCGACGGTGTCGACATCATCCAGTTCGACGAGCCCGCCTTCAACGTCTACATGGCCGATGCGGCCGAATGGGGCGTCGCCGCGCTCGAGCGCGTTGCCGAGGGACTGACCTGCAAGACCGCGGTGCACATCTGCTACGGCTACGGCATCCAGGCCAACATCGACTGGAAGGCGGGGCTCGGCGACGAATGGCGGCAGTACGAGCAGATCCTGCCGGCGCTGGCGAAGAGCCGAATCGACCAGGTCTCGCTCGAATGCATCCACTCGCACGTGCCGCCCGAGCTCATGCGCCTGCTCGACGGCAAGGACGTGATGGTCGGCGTCATCGACGTCGCCTCCGACCGGATCGAAACGCCCGAGGAAATCGCCGACACGATCGGCCGGGCGCTGCAGTTCGTGCCGAAGGAGCGCTTCATCGCCTGCACCAACTGTGGCCTGGCGCCGATGCGGCGAGAGGTGGCCGAGGCCAAGCTCGCGGCGCTGGCGCAGGGCGCGGCGCTGGCGCGCCAGCGGTTCGCGTGACGACTGCTGCCGCCGCGCCCTTCGCCGCACCGGTCACGCCGGCAGTGTGGCTGGCGCAGGCGCTCGCCGCCGAGGGCCACGCCGTCGTCGACCCGGGCGGGTTCGCGACCTTCGCGGCAAGCCCACTGCCGGAGCTCGATGCCTGGCGTGCGAGCTGGGACGACCTGCCGCCCGACACCTACCTGCGCGACGGCGGCCGCTACCGTCGGCGCCGCCACGCCTCCTTCATCGTCGAGGGCGAACGGGTCGAGCCGGTGCCGCAGCGGGCGCACTGGCAGCCGGTCGAATACAACGCGCTGCACGGCGGCCTCGAGCGCTGGTTCGAGCCGATCGACGCAGCGATCGTCGGTAGCGCCGCCTGGCAGCGACTCCTGCGCGCGATGGGCGGGCTGGCCAGCGCGCTGCGCGGCGGCCGGCGCTGGTACGCCGAGGCGCACCAGTTCCGGATCGACACCACCGACGGCATCGGCCGGCCGACACCCGAAGGCGCGCACCGCGACGGCGTCGACCTGGTCGCCGTCGCCCTCGTCGGCCGGGCCGGCATCAAGGGCGGCGAAACCCGCGTCTTCGATGCGGCCGGCCCGACCGGCCTGCGCTTCACGCTGCAGGAGCCGTGGAGCTGCCTCTTCCTCGACGACAGCCGGGTCATCCACGAGAGCACGCCGATCCAGCCGCTCGAAGGCTACGGCTACCGCGACACGCTGGTGCTGACGCTGCGCGGCGGCGGCTTCCAGGGTCCGGCCGCCACCTGACCCCTCGGCCGGCGCTGAAGGCCGTCCGAGGCATCATCGCGCCATGCCACTCGCCCGCGACGAACTCGACCGCATCGCTGCCGGCACGCTGGCGCACTACGACGAGCGCGCCGAGGCGTTCTGGCAAGGCACGCGCGACCACGACGTCAGCCAGAACATCGCGGCGCTGCTGCGCCACGTGCAGGGCACGCCGCCGTTCGCCCTGCTCGACCTCGGCTGCGGCCCCGGTCGCGACCTGAAGCGTTTCACCGAGCTCGGCCACCTGCCGGTCGGGCTGGAGGGCTCGGCGCAGTTCGCGGCGATGGCGCGCCAGCACAGCGGCTGCGAAGTCTGGCAGCAGGACCTGTTCGCACTCGATCTGCCGGCAGCGCGCTTCGACGGCGTCTTCGCCAATGCGGTGCTGTTCCATGTGCCGACGGCCGAGCTGCCGCGGGTGCTCCGCGAGCTCAGGGCGACGCTGAAGCCGGGCGGCGTGCTGTTCGCGTCGAACCCGCGCGGCGAGGGGCAGGAAGGCTGGCACGGCGGTCGCTACGGCGCTTTCCACGACCTCGCAGCCTGGCAGTCCTACCTCGGCGCGGCCGGCTTCGTCGAGCTCGAGCACTACTTCCGGCCCGAGGGATTGCCGCGCGAGCAGCAGCCGTGGCTCGCCAGCGTCTGGCGGCGCCCGCACGATCAGTCGTCGACGAAGCCGCCCTTGTAGAAGCTCCAGGCGTTGCCGTCGTGCAGGTAGAAGGCACCGTCGGCGCAGAAGTCCTTGCCGGGAAAGAACTCGCGGTAGGTGCGAGGCACGAGACGGGCGAGCTGCTCGTCGCTCAGCGCATCGAACTGCTCGGGGTCGATCGGCTGTCCGACCCGAAGGCGCGGTCTGTCCGAGGCCACGGCAAGCGCTCTAGCGTTGGCGCGGATCGAGGGCGTCGCGCAGGCCGTCGCCGAGCAGGTTGAACGACAGCACGAGCAGGAAGATCGCCAGCCCCGGCCAGATCGCCATCCAGGGGGCGTTGTCGACGTAGTTCTTCGCCGAGTTCAGCATGCTGCCCCAGCTCGGCGCCGGCGGCTGCTGGCCGAGGCCGAGAAACGACAGGCTGGCCTCGGCGATGACGGCCGAGGCGATGGCGAGCGTCGCCTGCACGATCAGCGGCGAGGTCACGTTGGGCAGGATGTGACGCAGGGCGATGCGCAGCGGCGGGTTGCCCACCGCGCGCGCCGCCTCGATGTAGTCTTCGACACGCACGTTGAGCACCGAGGCCCGCGTCAGACGGACGAAGATCGGCGTTGCCGAAATGCCGATCGCGATCATGGCGTTGCTGAGGCTCGGGCCGAGGAAGGCGGCCAGCGCAATGGCCAGGATCAGGAACGGGCAGGCCAGGAAGGCGTCGGTGATGCGCGAGATCAGCGCGTCGACGAAGCCGCCGAAAAACCCGGCCGCCAAGCCGATGGGCACGCCGAGGGCGAGCGAGATCGAGACGGAGACGACTCCGGCGAGCAGCGAGGCGCGTGTGCCCCAGGCGACGCGCGCGAGCACGTCGCGTCCGATCTCGTCGGTGCCGAACCAGTGCGCCGCGCTCGGTGCCTGGCGAATCGCGCTCCAGCTGGTGGCGATCGGGTCGTCGAGGCCGAGCCAGGGCACGAACAGCGCCAGGGCGATGAACAGGGTCACGACGACGAGCCCGGCGACGGCGCCGCGCCGGCGCAGCAGTCGCCGGCCGGCGCGCTGCCAGGGCCCGGCCTCGGCGCCGCGGCGTTGCAGCGAAGGAACGGGCAGGACGGCGGACACGGCTCGGTTTCCCTGCTAGCCGCGCAGCCGCGGATTGGCGGCGAAGTACGCCAGATCGGCGATCAGGTTGAGCACGATGTAGGCGCTGGCAGTGACCAGGACCACGCCCTGCACCACGGCGTAGTCGCGGTTGAAGACCGAATCGATGATGAGCTTGCCGAAGCCGGGGATCGTGAAGACCTGCTCGGTGAGCACGGCGCCCGAGAGCAGCGTGCCGAGCTCGAGCGCGCCGAGCGTGATGATGGGCGTGAGCGCGTTGCGCAGCGCGTGCTTGAGCACCACCGTGCGCTCGCGCAGGCCCTTGGCGCGGGCAGTGCGGACGTAGTCGGCCGAGAGCACCTGCAGCATGGCGCTGCGGGTGTGCCGCATCAACACGGCGGCGATGCCATTGCCGAGCACGAAGGCGGGCATGATCATGGCGGCGAGGTTGGCGCCCAGATCCTCGAACGGGCTGACGTAGCCCGACGCGGGGAGCCAACCGAGCTGCACCGAAAAGAGCAGGATCATCAGGATGCCGAGCCAGAAGTTCGGCGTCGACAGGCCCCAGAGCGCGAAGACGTTGGCGGCGTAGTCCCACGCCGTGCCGCGGCCGACGGCCGAGACGACGCCGGCGGGAATGCCGATCACCAGGGCGATGGTCATGGCCAGGAGCGCCAGCTCGACCGTCACCGGCAGCTTCTGCGCGATCAGGGTCAGCACCGGCTGCTGGCTGCGGATGGAGTCGCCGAGGTCGCCGCGTGCGACGCCGCCGATCCAGTACGCGTAGCGCATCGGCAGCGGCTCGTCGAGGTGCAGCTTCTTGTGCAGGTAGGCGATGACGGTCGGGTCCTGCTCCTCGCCGGCCAGCACCTTGGCCGGATCGCCCGGCAGAAGCTGCTGCAGGCCGAAGATCAGCATCGACACGAAGACCAGCGTCGGCACGATGGTCGCGATCCGCTTGACGAGGAAGTCGAGCACCGGCGCGGCCTCAGTCGATCGAGACAGGACGGCTGGTGCCGGCGGCGGCCCGGCCGCCGTCACGCCGGGCCGTCATCAGGGCGCCATCTTCACGCCGGTGATGCGGAGCAGCCCGTCGGGAATGTTGCGCACGCCGCCGAGCTTGGCGTTGTAGGCCCAGAGCCAGTTGCGGTGGTACAGATAGATGACCGGCCGCTCCTTCAGCACCCGGGCTGCGATCTGCTCGTAGACCTTCTTGCGCTCGGCCGGCTCGCGCAGCGCGCGCGACTGCTTGAGGAGCGCGTCGGTCTCGGGATCGCAGTAGCCGGCGTAGTTGAGCGGCTGCTTGCAGGCATCAAAACTGTAGAGATTGCCGTCGGGGTCGGCCCGGCCGCTCCAGGCCAGCACGTAGGCCTCGAAGTCCCCCTTGTCGGCCATGTTGAGCGAGGTCGCGAACTCGGTCGCCTGGATCTTCACGTCGAATCCGGCCTCGCGCGTCATCGACTGGACGACGATCGCCAGGCGCTGTGCGTCGGAGGCCGTCGTCGTCACCAGCGTGAAGCTCGGATGCGGCTCGCCAGCCTCCTTCAGGAGCGCCTTCGCGCGGGCGATGTCGCGCTTGGGCACCGGCATGTTCTTCGCGTAGTAGGGGTTGCTCGGGGCGACCCATTGGTTGCCGACCGTGGCCTCGTTGTCCATCACCACCTGCGCCAGACCCTGTCGGTCGAGCGACAGCTCGAAGGCCTCGCGCACCCGGGCGTCACGGCCGAGGGCCGTCTGCTTGGCCCTGTCGCTCTTGCCGATGTTGATGGTGATGCCCTGGTAGCCGATCTCGGTGATGCGCGAGGTCTTCAGCTTCTTGTCGGCCTTCAGCTTGTCCATGTCGCTCGGAGCGACCCGCTCGATGAAGTCGAGCTGGCCCGACTTCAGGTTGGCCAGGCGCACCGTCGCATCGGGAATCGGCGTGTAGGTCACCTTGTCGAAGTGGATCGCGTCCTTGTTCCAGTACTGCGCGTACTTCTCCAGGACGATGCGGTCCTGGGCGACGCGTTCGACGAACTTGAACGGGCCCGAGCAGACCGGATGGGCACCGAACTTGTCGCCCTCGGCCTGCGCTGCCTTCGGCGAGACCATCATGCCGGCGCGATCGGCGAGCTGGGCGAGCAGGGGCGAGAACGGCGCCGAGAGAGTCAGGCGCACGGTGGTCGGGTCGATGATCTCGACGCTGGTCACCGGGGCGAGCTCGCCGCGCCGGTTCGAGCCGGCCATCGTCTTGTGCCGCTCGATGTTGAACTTCACGGCGGCGGCATCGAACGGCTCGCCGTCGTGGAAGGTGACGCCCTGGCGCAGCTTCATCGTCAGCGTCTTGCTGTCGGCCGACCACTCCCAGGCGGTGGCGAGCTGCGGCACGATCTGAAGCTTCTCGTCGATGTCGAGCAGCTTGTCGCAGAGGGCGGCGAAGACGACGCGGCCGACGAAGGTGCGGGCCAGCGTCGGGTCGAGCACGTCGGGGTCCTCGGCGAGGCCGATGCGCAAGGTTTGCGCCAGTGCCGGCAAGGCGGCCAGTGCGAGGACGGCCGCGGCGCAGGCGAGTCCGAGGCGTCGTGCGGAAAGTGTCATGGCGGTTTCTCCTGAGGGGTTGATGGCAAATGTACGTGCCGCAGACGGGTTCAGGTCGGTGCCGGTTCCGGCGCGACGAAGGCCGACTGCAGCTGCTCGAGGCGCCGGCGGCCCGGCGTCGACGCTCGGGCGGGTGGCACGGCCGTCCGGCTCTCGATCTCGCGCCAGAAGTGGCAGGCCACGGCATGGCCTCCTTCGGCCTCGAGCGCCGGCTCGACCTCGGCGCACAGCGGGCGGGCGTGCGGGCAGCGGGTATGAAAGCGGCAGCCCAGCGGTGGCGCCAGCGGGCTCGGAACGTCGCCGCCGACGATCGTACGCTCGCGGCGCACGCCAGGCTCGGGCAGCGGAATCGCGGCCAGAAGCGCCTGCGTGTAGGGGTGGCGCGGCGCCGAGAAGAGCGCGACGGTGTCGGCGCTCTCGACGATGCGCCCGAGGTACATCACGGCGACGCGCGTGGCGACATGCCTGACCACCGCGAGGTCGTGGGCGATGAACAGGTAGGCCAGACCGAAGCGCTGCTGCAGGTCTTGCAGCAGGTTGACGACCTGCGCCTGCACCGAGACGTCGAGCGCCGAGACCGCCTCGTCGCAGACGATGAGCCGGGGCTCGACGGCGATGGCGCGGGCGATGCCGATGCGCTGCCGCTGGCCGCCGGAGAACTCGTGCGGGAAGCGCCTGCCGTGCTCGGGCGCCAGGCCGACGATGCGCAGCAGCTCGGCGACGCGCGTTGTCTCCCGCCCGGCGTGCAGGCCATGGAGCCGCAGCGGCTCGGCCAGCGTCTGCGCGACGGTCATGCGCGGGTTGAGCGACGAGTACGGGTCCTGGAAGATGAGCTGCATGGCGCTGCGCCGCGAGCGCAGCGCGGCCGCATCGAGTGTGCCGAGGTCCTGGCCGGCGAAGACGACGCGGCCGGCGCTCGGCTGGATCAGGCGCAGCACGAGTCGCCCGAGCGTCGACTTGCCGCAGCCCGACTCGCCGACGATGCCGAGCGTCTCGCCGGCCGCGAGCTCGAGGTCGACGCCGTCGACGGCGCGAACGGCGCCGCGCGCGCGCCCGAAGAGGCCGCGACGCACCGGGAA
>JBBRFB010000032.1:0-24937 GCA_038225015.1 Burkholderiales bacterium | reverse complement strand
GCGCGCATCGTCCGCTCGGCGGTGCTCGACGTGCTGCGCGAGGACTTCGTTCGCACCGCGCGCGCCAAAGGCGTGCCGCCGCAGGGCGTGCTCTGGGGCCACGTGCTGCGCAACGCCATGGTGCCGGTGCTGACCGTGATGGGGCTGCAGTTCGCCAGCCTGCTCGCCGGCACGGTCGTCATCGAGAAGGTGTTCGTGCTGCCCGGCCTCGGACTGCTCGTCTTCCAGGCGATCGCCAACCGCGACCTGCTCGTCGTGCGCGACGTCGTCATGCTGCTGTCGGCGGCGGTGATCGCGATCAACTTCGCGGTCGACCTGCTCTACGTCGTCATCGATCCGCGCCTGCGCGCCAGGACGGCATGATCGACCCGACCGCCCGGCCGGCCGCGGCCGCTGAACCGGTCGTCGCCGCAGCCTCGGGGCCGCCACCGGACCGCTGGCGCCGCCTCAACTTCGCGCTCGGCGCCACGCTGGTGGCGGCGCTGGTCGCCCTGGCCCTCCTCTCCTACGTGTGGACGCCCTGGCCGGCGACCGAGCTCGACATCCCGCACAAGCTGCAGCCGCCGTCGGCCGCGCACTGGCTGGGCACCGACAGCCTCGGCCGCGACATCGTGTCGCTGCTCATCGTCGGCAGCCGCGTCTCGATCGCCGTCGGCCTGCTCGCGGTCGGCATCGGCGTCGCCTTCGGGGTCGCGTTCGGCCTTCTCGCCGCCGTGCGCCGCGGCTGGGTCGAGGAAGTGGTGATGCGCCTGGCCGACTTCACGTTCGCCTTCCCGGCGCTGCTCTCGGCCATCATGCTGGCGGCCATCTACGGGCCGGGCCTCTTGACCTCGATCGTCGCGATCGGCATCTTCAACGTGCCGGTGTTCGCGCGCATCACCCGGGCCAGCGCCCTCGTCGTGCGCTCGCGCGAGTTCGTGCTGGCGGCGCGGGCGCTCGGCAAGAGCGAGTGGCGCATCACCTTCGAGCACGTGCTGCCGAACATCGCGGCCATCCTGATCGTTCAGGCGACGATCCAGTTCGCCCTCGCGATCCTCGCCGAGGCCGCGCTCAGCTACCTCGGCCTCGGCACGCAGCCACCCACGCCGTCTTGGGGCCGCATGCTCAACGAAGCCCAGCAGCAGCTGTTCCGCGCGCCGCAGCTCGCTGTCTACCCCGGCGTGGCGATCGCCCTCACGGTGCTCGGGCTGAACCTGCTGGGCGACGGGCTGCGCGACATCTTCGATCCGCGGCTGGCGCGACAGCGCTGAGCCGCAAGGCCTCAACGGCCCTGGGCCTCCTCGACCCACTCGACGGCTGCGCCGAGGGCATTCAGGTTGTCGACGAAACGCGGGTGGGCGCGGCGGATCGGCAGCGCGTTCAGGATCGTCGAACGGCCGTCGATGCTGGCGGCGAGCATGAAGAGCGCGATCGCGACGCGGATGATGTAGGGGCTCTCGACGGCAGCCGGCCGGAGCGCCTTGCCGCCGTACACGATGAGCCGGTGCGGATCGCAGAGCACCGCGTGGGCGCCGAACTTGCCGAGCTCGGCGCTCCAGCCGAGGGCGCCTTCGTAGACCTTGTTCCAGAACATCACCGAGCCTTCCGCGCGAACGCCGAGGGCGACGAAGATGGGCAGCAGGTCGGCCGGCACGTACGGCCAGGGCGCGGCCTCGACCTTCTGCAGCAGGTTCGCCGTGAACGAGGCCGGCCGGACCCTGAGCGCCCCGCCGACGTGAGCGCAGCTGAAGCCGTCGCGGTGCTCGAGCACGACTCCGAACTTCGCGAACGTTCGATCCAGCAGCGCGAACTGCGCCACGGCGCCGTTCTGCACGACGACGTCGCCACCGGTGATCGCGCTCAGCGCGAGGAAGGTCGCGACCTCGTGGAAGTCGTCGGCGAAGGTGTACTCGGCCCCGCCGAGCGCGTCGACGCCGTCGACCTGCAGGCGAGAGCTGCCGACACCGACGATGCGCGCGCCCATCAGCCCGAGAAATTCGCAGAACTCCTGGACGTGCGGCTCGCAGGCAGCGTTGACGAGCTGCGACCGGCCGCCCGCGAGGGCAGCGCAGAGGACGAAGTTCTCGGTCGTCGTCACCGACACGTAGTCGAGCCAGTGGTCGGCGGCGCAAAAGCGCCGAGCGGCGCGAACCATCAGGGCGCCGGGCTCCTGCAGCGCCTCGGCACCGAAGGCGCGAAAGACCTCGAGATGCGGATCGACCTCGCGCACGCCGAGCGTGCAGCCGGTGACGTCGTCCTCGATGGCGGCGCGGCCGAATCGGCGCAGCAACGCCGGCACGAGCAGGATCGACGAACGCATGCCCGCGGGCAGCCGCGCCGCGCCGACGGCGAGCCGGCTGCCGTGCCGCAGCGTCAGCCTGCCGCTCGCGAAGTCCATGTCGACCGCCGAGCCGAGGGCGCGAAAGAAGTCGAGCAGCTTGCGCACGTCGGTGATGTCCGGCACGCGGTGCAGCACGACCGTGTCGTCGGTCAGCAAGGTCGCGCACAACACCGGCAGGACGGCGTTCTTGTTGGCGGAGGGAACGACGGTGCCTCGCAGCGGTCGGCCGCCGTGGACGATCAGGTGGCTCATCGAAGGTGCGCAGAGTGAAGAGGCGGCCAGTCTCGAGGCCGCGGGTGAACGCGCGATGAACCATGTGAAGGCGGCGTGAACGGCAACCTGGGGCAAGATCGGCACTCGTCCTGACACTGGAGCCACCATGCCCGAGACCCCGCGCACGATCGCCGACAGGCGGCGCGACTTCCACCGGCTTCACGACGCCGGCTGCTTCGCGATTCCGAACCCGTGGGACATCGGCAGCGCCCGCTTCCTCCAGGGCCTGGGCTTCAAGGCCCTGGCCACGACGAGCTCCGGCTTCGCCTGGTCGCGCGGTCGGCCCGACAATGGCCTCGGTCGCGATGCCGTGCTCGCCCATGTGGCCGAGCTCGTGGCGGCGAGCGACCTGCCGGTCAATGCCGACTTCGAGAGCGGTTTCGCCGTCGATGCCGTCGGTGTCGGCGAGAGTGTCCGGCTCCTGCTCGAGACCGGCGTCGCCGGCCTGTCGATCGAGGACTCGACCGGCGACGCCGCCCGGCCGCTCTTCGCGCTCGATGACGCCGTCGCACGAATCACGGCCGCACGCCGAGCCATCGACCGATCGGGCGGCGACGCCCTGCTCGTCGGCCGCGCCGAGTGCTTCCTCGTCGGCCGGCCCGATCTCGACGAGACGATCACGCGGCTGAAGGCCTACGCCGCGGCTGGGGCCGATTGCCTCTATGCGCCCGGCATCCACAGCCGCGAGCAGATCGCCGCGGTGGTCGCCGCGGTGGCGCCGAAGCCGGTCAACCTGCTCGTCGGCGGCGCCAGCGAGCTGACGATGGCCGACATCGCGGCGCTCGGCGTTCGCCGCGTCAGCGTCGGCGGCGCCCTGGCGCGCGCCGCCTGGGGCGGCTTCCTGCGCGCGGCCAGAGAACTCGCCGACGCCGGCACGTTCGCCGGCTTCGCCGATGCCGCGTCGGGAAAGGAGCTGAACGCCTTCTTCGGCGGTGCGCCGACGAAGCAGGCGAAGTCATGAGCGCCGGCCCGGGCGCGGGCAGCCGGCTTCAGTCGAACAGGGCGCGCATCGCCTGCCCGCCCGCCGCCACCTCTGAGAATCGCCGGCCGCGGATGAGGCCGCCGTCGATGACCAGGTCTTCGCCGTTGACGAACGTGGCTTCGTCGCTGGCGAGGTAGACCGCGGCGTGCGCGATGTCGTCGGGCTGGCCCGCGCGTGGGATCGGCTGCATCCGCGCCAGCGCGATCGCCACCTTGTCCTTCGAGGCCTCGGCCGCGTCGGGCGCGAGCCCCATGGCCTTGCCGAAGATGCCGGTGGCGATGCCGCCGGGCGAGATCGAATTGACGCGGACGTTGTCTTCGCCGAGCTCGAGCGCGGCGCAGCGGCCGAGATGGATCAGCGCCGCCTTGGCGACGCCATAGCTGATCGACGACGAGTAGCCGGCCCGATGCCCGGCCACAGAGCCGATGTTGATGATGCTGCCCTGGCGCTGGGCGCGCATGAGCGCGCTCACGTGCTTGATGTGGGCGAGGGCGCCGCGCACGTGGACCGCGATCGCCGCGTCGAAGGTCTCGAGCTGAAAATCCTCGAGACGGCCGCCTGGCGCGGCGGCGCCGGCATTGTTGACGAGGATGTCGACGCGCCCGGCCGCCTTCACCGCCGCCGCGACCGTGCGTGCCGCGCCGGCTTCGAGCGCCACGTCGGCCTCGACGAAGGTGGCGCCGGTTGCCTTCGCCACCTCAGCACCGAGAGCCGCGCGACGGCCGCTGAAGAACACGAGCGCACCCTCCTCGACGAAGCGCTCGACGATGCGCCTGCCGATGCCGCTCGTGCCGCCGGTGACGATCGCCACCTTGTCCTTGAGTCGCATGTCGGTCTCCCTGTGTGAGAGAGACGACTGTCTCATGCCGAGCGGGCCGGCGACACGGCGGATACCCGGCGGCCCCGGTCAGGGCGCCGCGGCGCTCCGCAGGGCGACCGGAATCTCGCGCGCAAGGAAGTCGTAGACCGTGCGCACGAGCGGGTTCGAGCGGATCTCGCGGTGCACCGCCAGCCAGCACGGCAGCGGTGGAATCGGCAGCGCCGGCAGCAACCTGACAACGCCCGGCCACTGCCGGATCGCGTAACCGGCGACGAAGCCGACGCCGGCGCCGGCCGCGACCAGCCGCCCGTAGACCACCTGGTCGTCGGTGCGCAGGACGAAATCGGAGCGCGCGAGCGGCAACCCGAGCGCGGCGAAGCCGCGCAGGATGGAATCGTCGCGATCGAAGCCGACGAGACGATGCGCCGCCAGGTCTTCCGGCCGGGCCAGGGGCGGTGCGCCGGCCAGGTAAGACACGTGCGCAGCGGCAATGATCTCGATCTCGCCGAGCTTCCTGGCGACAAGCGATTGCTGCGCCGGTCGCACCATGCGCACCGCGATGTCGGCCTCGCGGCGAAGCAGGTTGGTGAGCCCGTCGGAAGCGACGAGCTCGATCTCGATCTGCGGTTGCGCGCGTTGCAGCCTGGCGAGCACGTCCGGAAGCAGCCAGGCTGCGGCGACATCGCTCGTCGTCACGCGGACGACGCCGCGCGTCACCGCGCGCGAGCTCGCCAGGCCGCGGCCGAGGGCGGTCGCGGCCTCCTGCATCTGCCGTGCGGCGCCGGCGATGGCGAGCGCAGCGCCGGTCGGCGTGACACCGCGGCCGGTACGCTCGAAGAGAGGCACGCCGAGCTGGGCCTCGAGTTCGGCGACGTGGCGGCTGAGCGTCGGCTGGCGGGCACCGGTCTGGCGCGCTGCCGCCGTCAGGCTGCCGGCGTCGAGCACAGCGAGAAAGCTCTTCGCCAGGGTCCAGTCGAAGCCGTCGATCGGGCCGGTAGCCATGCGATAGTGTATTGCTTCCATGCATGAAACGATGTAGTCATCATCCACCTCGAAGACCACACTCCGGGGCATCGGCGCAGTCGCCGTTCTCCTTGCACTCATCGAGAAATGCCATGACCACCCTTCCCCGCCCGACCGTCCTCGTCCTCGGCGCCAACGGCCGCTTCGGCCTCGCCGCGGCCAAGGCGTTCGACGCCGCCGGCTGGACCGTCCTCGCCCACGTGCGCCGCGACGCCGCTGCCGGCATGCCGGCGCGGGCTCGGCTCGTCCGCGCCCCGCTCGACGGCGTGGCGGCCGCGATCGCCGATGCCGCCCGCCCCGATGTCGTCGTCCATGCGCTGAATCCCGTGTACACCCGCTGGGACGCTGAGGCGATGCCGCTCGCGCTCGCCGGCATGACCCTGGCCGAGGGGCTGGGCGCGCGCTTCATGCTGCCGGGCAACGTCTACAACTTCGGCGCCGGCATGCCGGCGCGGATCGACGAGACGACCCCGCCGCGGCCGACGACCACGAAGGGGCGGCTGCGCGTCGCCATGGAAGATGAACTCGAGTGTCGCGCCGCCACCGGCCGGCTTCGCGCCACGGTGATCACCGCCGGCGACTTCTTCGGCGAGGGCGACGGCAGCTGGTTCGACCAGGCGATCGTCAAGTCGCTGGCGAAGGGTCGCCTCGTCTATCCGGGGCCGCTCGACGTGGTTCACGCCTGGGCCTACCTGCCCGACCTGGCTCGCGCCTTCGTCACCGTCGCTTCCAGCCGGGCCGAGGCGCCGTTCGAGCGCTTCACCTTCGCCGGACACGCGCTGACGGGCGGCCAGCTGCTCGCTGCCACCGAGCGCGCCGCCGCCTCGCTCGGCCTCGCACCGGCAGGCGGCTGGCGCCACGGCACGATGCCCTGGCTCGCCATGCGCCTCGCCGGCACGTTCGTGCCCCTCTGGCGCGAGCTGGCGCGCATGGCCTACCTCTGGCAGGTGCCGCATGCCCTCGACGGGACGCGACTCGCCGCGCGCTGCCCGGGGCTCGAGGCGACGCCGATCGATCGGGCGCTGGCGCAGAGCCTGGTGGCGCTCGGCCACGGAACGCCCGCAGCCACGGCCGGCAACGGCGCGGTCTCGTCCCGCCACGCTGCCGACGCCGTCGGCGGCTAGCCGGCGCGCGGGCGCGACGGCCGGGGCGCCGCCTCAGCCGCGCTGGTCGCGCTTGGCCTGCGCCTGGCGCACCTGCGTGCTCGTGTGGCCCTGGATGTGCTCGAGATTGGCTTCGTGCATCCGCGAGGCGACGACCTTGGAGCGAACCGCGGGTGTCGTCGGCCCGAGACCGCCCGGTGCCACGCCCGTTGCACCGGCCGACCCCTTGGTGTGGTGCGACGGCGCGGCGCCGGCGGCGCGCTCGGCTTCGACGGCATGCTTCTTCTCGAGGGCCTCGCGCAGCACCGTCGCCGCCGGGATCAGCCGCCGTGGGCGGGCGACCTTGGCCGACGCCGCCCGGCTCGCCGACGACTTGCCGGGCAAGGTCTTCTTTGCCACCGCCTTCTTGGCCGGCGCCTTCCCGGCCGACACCTTCTTCGCCGGCCTCTTCTTCGCCGCAGCCTTCTTCGCCGCAGCCTTCTTCGCCGCAGCGGCCTGCGCCTCGAAGCGCTTCAGCGCCTCGTCGAACGCCACGGCCTTCTTCGCGGTGCGCTCGTTGGCGTGGCCGGTGCGACCGGTCTTGCTGCCGGTGCGGGCGCGCGTCTGCAGCTTCTGCCGGCGCAGCAGGTCGCGATTCTTGTCGCGAAGGGTGCGCGCGCGAACGATGCGGCGCTGCAGGTCGGCCGGCGCGAGCGCCTTCAACCGCTCGCCGAAGCTCGACTCGAACAGCGCCATCTCTGCCGCGCCGAGGAAGGCACGCACGTGCGAAGGGTTGTAGGACATGGACAGCCTCGGTCGAAGTGAAAGATGCAGCCTACTCCCTGGCACGACCGCGCGCACAGCCGAGCCAGGTGAGCCGGCATCTCACCGCCGGCCTTCGTTTAGAGTGCATGCAGCAGCGGCGGGGCGCCGCGATGGAGAAGACGATGCAATCGACAGGAAATCGCTGGCTCGCCACCCTGGCCGCCACCGCCCTCGTGCTGGTGACGACACTCGGCGCCGTCGACGCGGCAGCGCAGCCGAAAAAGGACACGATCGTCCTCGGCATGGTGCTCGAGCCGGCACCCGGCCTCGACCCGACCATGGCGCCCGCGGCTGCGATCGGCGAGGTCGTGCACATGAGCATCCTCGAAGGCCTGACCAAGATCCACATGGACGGCAAGATCACGCCGCTCCTGGCCGAGAGCTGGACGATCGATCCCGACGGCAAGGTCTACACCTTCAGGCTTCGCAAGGGCGTGAAGTTCCACGACGGAGAAACGTTCGACTCGAGCGACGTCAAGTTCTCGTTCGACCGCGCCAAGGCGCCGGGCTCGACCAACAAGGCGAAGAAGGCGGTCTTCGACAACATCAGCCGCGTCGACACGCCCGACGCGTCGACGGTGATCGTCGTCCTCAACAATGCCGACGGCAACTTCCTCTTCCGCATGGGCGAGAACACGGCGGTGATCCTCGACCCGAAGAGCGCCGCGACGACCGCGACGCACCCGATCGGCACCGGCCCCTACAAGTTCGACGCCTGGGCCAAGGGCTCGTCGATCACGCTCGTGAAGAACGACCAGTACCGCGACGCCGCCCGGGTACAGATGAAGAAGGTGACCTTCCGCTTCATCAACGACCCGGCGGCGCAGGTGGCGGCACTGCTGGCGGGTGACATCGACGGCATGCCGCGCTTCGGCGCGCTCGAGAGCCTGAAGCAGTTCCAGAGCGATCCGCGCTTCTCGGTCGCCGTCGGCGGCACCGAAGGCAAGACGATCATGACGATCAACAACAAGAAGAAGCCCTTCGACGACGTGCGCGTGCGCCGGGCCCTGGCCGCGGCGATCGACCGCAAGGCGATCATCGACGGCGCGCAGGAAGGCTACGGCACGCCGATCGGCAGCCACATGGTGCCGAGCGATGCCGGCTACGTCGACCTCACCGGCGTCAACCCGTACAACCCGGAGAAGGCCAAGGCACTGCTGAAGGAAGCGGGCGTGCAGACGCCGCTCGACGTGACGCTGACGCTGCCGCCGCCGGCCTATGCGAGAAAGGGCGGTGAGATCATTGCCTCCCAGCTCGCGAAGGTCGGCATCGTCGCCAAGATCGAGAACGTCGAGTGGGCGCAGTGGCTTTCGGGCGCCTTCAAGGGCAACTTCGACCTCACGGTGATCAGCCACGTCGAGCCGCTCGATTTCGATCGCTACGGCGACACGAAGTACTACTACGGCTACGACTCGCAGGCCTACCGCGACCTGCTCACCGCCTACAACACCACCACCGACCCGAAGGCTCGCCTGAAGGTTCTCGGCGACATCCAGCGCCAGCTGGCCACCGACTGCGTCAACGTCTACCTGTTCCAGCTGCCGCAATTCGCGGTCGCGAACAAGCACCTGAAGGGCCTGTGGAGCAGCTCGCCGATCTTCGGCAACGACCTCGGCGCCCTGACCTGGCAATAGATCGGCCCGTGCCGGCCCGTCTGGCGCTCCGCACCCTGCCTCGATGAAGCCCCTGCACGACCTCGCCGCGACCGAGCTGGTCGCCCTCTACCGCGAGCGCACGCTCTCGCCCGTCGACGCGACCCGCGCCGTGCTGGCCCGTATCGGCGAGTGGGAGCCGCACCTGCACGCCACGTATGCGCTCGACCCGGAGGGCGCCCTCGCGGCGGCGCTGGCTTCCGAGGCGCGCTGGTCGAAGGGCGAGCCGCTCGGCGCGGTCGACGGCGTGCCGACGATGATCAAGGAGAACATCGCGACCCGCGGCACGCCGACGCCGCTCGGCACCGCGGCCGCGCTGCTGACGCCGGCCGCGGCCGACGCCCCGCCGGCGGCCCGCCTGCGCGAGGCCGGCGCCGTGATCCTGGGCAAGACGACGATGCCCGACTACGGCATGCTCTCGTCGGGGCTGTCGAGCTTTCACGCGCTGGCCAGGAACCCCTGGGACCTGACGAAGGGGCCTGGCGGCAGCAGCGCCGGCGCCGGCGCCGGCGTCGCCGGCGGCTACGGGCCGCTTCACCTCGGTACCGACATCGGCGGCTCGGTGCGCCTGCCGGCCTCGTGGTGCGGCATCTTCACCCTGAAGCCGAGCCTCGGTCGCATCCCGATCGACCCGCCCTACGCCGGCCGAGCCGCCGGGCCGATGACCCGCACGGTGGCCGACGCGGCGCTGATGATGGGCGTCGTCGCCCGACCCGACGAGCGCGACACGATGAGCCTGCCCGAGCACGCGATCGACTGGTCGCGGCTCGAGCGCGAGGCGGGCGGCCTCAGGATCGGCCTCCTGCTCGAGGCCGGTGCCGGCCTTGCCGTCGATCCGGAGGTCGCCGCGGCGGTCGAAGCCGCCGCCCGGCGATTCGCCGAGGCCGGCGCCGAGGTCGTGCCGATCGCGCCCTTCTTCACGCGCGCCATGCTCGACGGCATGGACGCCTTCTGGCGCATGCGCTCGTGGCTCGATTTCTCGGCCCTGCCTGCCGAGCGGCAGGCGCGCGTGCTGCCCTTCATCGTCGACTGGATCCGCGGCGGCGCCCGGCTCAGCGGCGAGCAGGTGTTTCGCGGCTACAGCCAGATGGGCGCGATGCGCGATGCGGCCATCGCGGCGCACCGCGGCCTCGACGTCGTCCTGTCGCCGACGGCGCCGATCACGGCGTTCGCGGCCGAACTCGCCTCGCCGACCGACGACGCGGCGCGCCCGCTCGAGCACATCGCCTTCACCGTTCCCTACAACATGAGCGAACAGCCAGCGGCGAGCATCAACTGCGGCTACAGCCGCGCCGGCCTGCCCATCGGCATGCAAATTGCCGGACGGCGTCATGACGACCTCGGTGTGCTCCAGGCGGCCGCGTTGTGGGAGCGCCTGCGGCCCGCGCAGCGGCCATGGCCCGAACCCCCTCGACCCTAGCCAGCCGACGGACCGGATGACGTGCTGAAAGACTCGCACGGCAACGCCGTCAGCACGGTGTCGCCCCGCGCGCTCGCGGCGACCGAGCTGGCGCTCTGGCGAATGATGTCGTTCTACGGCACGCCGATCGACGACCTCGACGCGGCCATCGCCGCCGATGCCCACTGGATGCTGCCGCGGCTGATGAAGGCCGGCTTCCTGCTGAGCCTGACCGAGCCGTCGCTGCACGACGATGCGCGCAAGCTGCTCGGCGACGCCGAGCCGCTGCTGGCGATCGCGACCCGCCGCGAGCTCGATCACCTGAGCGCCCTGCAGGCCCTGGCCGAGGGCGACTGGGACATGGCGTGCACGGCCTGGGACCGGCTCCTTCTCGCCCATCCGCGCGACCCGCTGGCGCTGCAATGGGCGCACCTGTTCGACTTCTATCGCGGCGATTCGCAGGCGCTGCGCCAGCGTGGCGCCCGCACCTTGCCGGAATGGAAGGCCGAAGACCCGCTCTACCCCTACGTCCTCGGCCTCTACGCATTCGGCCTCGAGGAGACGAACTTCCATGTCGAGGCCGAATCGGCCGGGCGTGCCGCGCTCGCCGGCGAAGCGCGCGTGCCCTGGGCGATCCACGCCGTCGCCCACGTGATGGACATGCAGGGCCGCCACGAGGAAGGCGCCGCCTGGCTGGCGCAGTGGCGGCCGCACTGGGCCGAAGGCAACGGCTTCACCTGCCACCTGGCCTGGCACGAGGCGCTGTTCGCGCTCGAGGCCTGCGACCACGCGGCGGCGCTGCGCGTGTTCGACACCTACCTGCACCCGAAGGCGACCGAGATCACGCTGCAGCGGGTCGACGCGGCGTCGCTGCTGTGGCGGCTCGACCTGCAGGGTGCCGACGTCGGCGACCGCTGGCGGGCGCTGGTCGCCGACTGGCATCTCGACTTTCGTCATGCCGGGCACTCGACCTTCAACGACACGCACGCGCTGCTGGCGCTGCTCGGCCTCGGCGACATGCCGCGCGCCGCGGCGTGGCTGCGAACCGCACTGGCGCGTGCGGCCGACCGCGGCGGGCCGAACGCGGCGGTGGCGCGCGACGTCGGCGAGCCGCTGATGGAAGGCCTGCTCGCCTTCGCGCGCGGCGACCACGACGTCGCGGTCGCGACGCTGTACCCGATCCGGGCGCAGGCGCAGCGGTTCGGCGGCAGCCACGCGCAGCGCGATCTCATCGACCAGACGCTGCTCGCAGCGTCGGCGCGCGGCCGCGAGAAGAACGTCGGCCGCGCCCTGCTCAACGAGCGCAAGCTCGCCAAGCGGATGACGCCGCTCACCGAGCACTGGGCCAGAGCGCTCGGCCTTGCGGCCTCGTGAGCCCGGCTCAGACCAGCGGCGGCGTCAGGCCTTCCTGCTCGAACGCGCGGCGCACCGCCGGCCGCGCCAGCGCCCGCTCGAGATAGCCGCCGATCGCCGGCAACGAGCGCGCCGGGCGGCCGAAGCCGCGCGTCCAGCGGCAGAGCATGAGCGCGTAGGGATCGACGACGCTGAAGGTCTCGCCGAGCAGCCACGGGCCGCCATGGCGTGCGAGCTCGGCATCGATCTGGTCGACCAGCGCGTTCGTCCTCGCCTCGGCATGGGCCTTCACCTGGGCGATGGCGGCGGCATCGTCGGCCCAGCGCTCGGGATAGAAGTAGACGATGAGCGTCGCCTGCAGCGAGTTGGTGAGCCAGGCGAGCCACTTGTAGGCGTGGGCACGGGCAGCGGTGCCGAGCGCCGGCAGGAGGCCCGCGCCGGGGTGGCTGTCGGCGAGATGCAGGCAGATCGCCGCCGTCTCGTAGAGCACGAGGCCGCTCGCATCGTCGACGAGGACGGGGATCAGGCCGTTCGGGTTGAGCGCCAGGTAGGCGGGTGACTGGTGCGCGCGCTGCTCGCGGTCGACGAACTCGAGGCGGTAGGGCGTGCCGAGCTCTTCGAGCAGCATGTGCGGCGTGAGACTGGCGTTGCCCGGGAAGTAGTGCAGGTGCAGCATGGTCGGACGGCTCGGCGTGAGCGGCTCATGACGGAAAACGGCATTGTCGGCCGGCTCGCCGCAGGGGCCGCCCCGGCGGCGGTTGACGCCGCCGGCACCTTCGCTGCACCATGACGCCGAGCCATTGAAGGACGCGCCATGACCGACACGACACCACCATCCGCCCGCAGCGCCGTGGTGCCTTGCATGCGCTACCGTGACGCGCCCTCGGCCATCGAGTGGCTCGCCCGCGTCTTCGGCTTCGAGAAGCACCTCGTCGTGCCCGGCCCGGGCGACACGATCGTTCATGCCCAACTGGTGCTCGGCGGCGGCATGCTGATGCTCGGCTCGGCGACCGACACCGCCTTCGGCCAGCGCATTCGCCAGCCCGACGAGATCGGCGGCTTCGAGACGCAGAGCCCGTACCTCGTTGTCGCCGATGCCGACGCCGTGCTCGGCCGCGTCAAGGCGGCCGGCGGCACGGTGGTCCTCGACATCAAGGACGAGGACTACGGCGGTCGCGGCTTCACCTGTCTCGACCTCGAGGGTCACCTGTGGAGCGTCGGCACCTACGACCCGTGGGCGACGCCGCCCTGAGGCGACACCTGGCCTGCTGGCAGGGCCTAGGACGACGACGCCGGCGGGTCTCTCGCCGCCCGCGCCGCGGCAATGCAGTCCAGGAGCACCTGCTGGTCGCCGATCTGGTTGGCGAGCAGGAGGACGAGGCGCGCATCGAGCTCGCCGCTCTCCTTCTCGTCGAGGCCTTCGTGGGCGTCGAGCCAGGCCTCGTAGAAGCCGTCGCCATCGGGAATGTTCGGCTCGGTCTTCATGCGGCCACCTCCAGCGACAGCGCCCTTCGCATCGCCTCGGCGACGGTGGCGGCGTCGGGCCGCTCGATCGTCGCCGCCAGATAGGCGTCGGGCCGGACCAGCGCCATCGACCCGGACGCCACGCCGAGGTGGCGGGCGAGCAGCGTCGACGCTTCGATGGCGCGGATCTCGAGCGGGAATCGACCGGCGAGCGCCGAGCCCAGCGCGGCGGCCTCTGGGGCCCCCGCCCCGACCCAGAAGCCGACGAAGCGCGTCGACTCGCCGAGCCCGCGCATCAGGGTCGCGCCGTCGACGGCGACGTTCTGCACCGAGCGGCCGCCTTCGGGCAGCCAGCGCGACGGCGGGTAGGCGTTGGCCTGCGCCATGCGACCGGTGTTGGCGAGGCGGCGCGCGAACTCGTGGCGGCGCGCCAGCGACACCAGCGCGGTGCGGATGCGCCGCTCGGCGGCATTTCTCGGCGCCAGGAATCGCGTCGTCCGGGTCGTGACCCGCAGGTTCTCGGCCGCCGCCGGATGCCGCTCGGCGTGGTAGCTGTCGACGAGGTCGACGCCGGCCTCGCCGCGCAGCACGAGGGCCAGCTTCCAGCCGAGGTTGGCCGCGTCCTGGATGCCGTTGTTGCCGCCGCGCGCACCGAACGGGCAGACAACGTGCGCCGAATCGCCGACGAAGACGACGCGGCCGACGCGAAAGGTCTCGAGCAGGTGATCGCGGTACTGGTACGGGCCGATCCAGACGAACTCGAATTCGACGCCCGGGCCGAGCTGGGCGCGCAGCCGCTCGCCGGCGACCTCGGGGCGGCTGATCGCCTGCGGGTCGGCGCGCTCGTCCATCTGGTAGTCGAGCCGCCAGACGTTGTCGGCCATGAAGTGCTGCCAGACGGCGCGGCCCTCGTTGAACGGCGCGTCGATCCAGGTCCAGCGCTCGACCGGCAGCGGCTTCTTGAACCGCACGTCGGTGATGCACCAGCGATCGGTGCTGCGCGACGGATGCGACTCGATGCCCATCTGCTCGCGAATACTGCTGCTCGCACCGGTGGCGTCGATGAACCAATCGGCCTCGAGCACGTAGCGGCCCGCCGGCGTCTCGACCTCGACGAGCGCATGCCCGTCGTCGTTGTCGACGCGAAGGACCCGGCTCTTCCAGCGCAGGTCGGTCGCGCAGAGCTCGAGGATGCGCTCGACCAGGTACCACTCGAGGTAGAACTGCTGCAGGTTGATGAAGGGCGGCTGCTCCGAGCAGCTCTCGTCCTGCAGGTTGAACGAGTAGATCTCGTCGTCGCCGGAAAGCGTGCGGCCGACCGACCAGGTGATGCCCTTGGCACGGATGCGCTCGTAGATGCCGAGCCGCTCGAAGATCTCGAGGCTCTTCTGCGCGTAGCAGATGCCGCGCGAAGAGGCGCCGCGCACGCCGACGGTGTCGTCGTCGTCGAGGACGACGGCGCGGATGCCGCGCAGCGCCAGGTCGCAGGCGAGCGTCAGCCCGGCGAGGCCGCCGCCGGCAATGACGACCGGGTAGCGGATCGGCTCGGCCGACGCCAGGTCGGGCGGCGCCACGAAGGGCCACGACGGCAGCTCGTAGGCCGGGGCGAACTTCCAGATCTCGGGGCTCGACATCGTGCCGCGTTATAGCGCGTCACGGCACCGCCGCGCCGGCGCCGAAGGGCCGCTACCATGGCCGGCCATTGAGCGCGCATGGCCGCTCCAAAGCGCTCATCCCGGAGCGCTCAGCGCGAAGGGTAGTCCAATGACCACGCGACCCCGCATCCCCGGCCGCCGCCTGCTCCATTCGCCGGGGCCCACGAACGTGCCCGACGAGGTCGTCGCGGCGATGGCGCGCCAGCCGACCGACCTCGCCGACCCCCGCGTCGCCGAGCTGATCGCCACCTGCGAGTCGGGCCTCAAGGCGCTTCTGAAAACCGACCGCAGCGAGGTCTTCTTCTACTCGGCCAACGGGCACGGCGGCTGGGAGGCGGTGATCGCCAACCTGGTCGCGCCGGGCGCGGCCATCCTCGTTCCGGGCACGGGGCACTTCTCCGACGGCTGGGCCGAGCAGGTCGAGGCCTTCGGCGGCGTCGCGGTGCGAACACCCTGGCGCGAAGGCTTTCCGATCGACCCCGACGCGGTCGAGGCGGCGCTGCGCGACGACACCGCGCACCGCATCGCCGCCGTCTTCGCCGTGCACACCGACACCGCGAGCGGCACGACGAGCGACCTGGCGGCGCTGCGCCGCGCCATCGACGCCGCCGGCCACCCGGCGCTCTTCGTCGTCGACGTCGTCGCCTCGCTGGCGGCGGCGCCCTTCGAGATGGACGCCCTCGGCATCGACGCGGTGATGGGCGCGTCGCAGAAGGGGCTCATGCTGCAGCCCGGCATGGCCTTCGTCGCCGCGGATACCCGCGCGATGCAGGCGGCCGCCGCGAACCCGGCACCGCGGTTCTACTGGGATTGGCGGCGCCGCCTGCACGCGCACTCGTACCGCAAGTTCTGCGGCACGCCGCCGCTCGCGCACCTGGCCGGCCTCGAGGCCTCGCTGGCATTGATCGCGTCCGAGGGGCTCGCCGCGGTGCACGCTCGCCATGCCCGACTCGCTCGCGCGGTGCACGCGGCCGTCGGTCGCTGGAGCGAGGCCGGTGCGCTGCGCCTATTCACCCAGGTCGAGGCCGCGCGCTCGGTGTCGGTCACGGCGATCGAGGTGACCGACAACGTCGATCCCGAAGCGCTGCGCACCGTCGCCCGCGAGCGCTTCCAGGTGGCCGTCGCCGGCGGCCTCGGCCCGCTCACCGGGCGCGCCTTCCGGATCGGCCACCTCGGCGACCTGAACGAGGCGATGATCCTCGGCTGCCTCGCCGGAGTCGAGGCGGCGATGCAGGTGCAAGGCATCGCCCACGGCCGCCACGGCGTCGAGGCCGCGATCACCTCCCTGGCCGGCGAGGCCACGCGCTGAGGCCCCGTCTGGTCGCGAGGCGGTCGCGGCCTGCGACCTCGGGACCCGCGCGACACGCCGAACGGACCCTTCGCGCCCGGCCGGTTCAGTCGCTCACGATCTGCCGATAGAGCGCCCGGTAGTGGGCGGCTGCCGCGTCCCAGGAAAAGTCTTCGGCCATGGCCCGGCGCATCAGCTGTTGCCAGCGCGCCGGTTGCCGGAAGGCATCGGCGACGCGCGTGATCGCGGCGGCCAGCGCCGGCGCGGTGGCCTGCTCGAAGACGAAGCCGGTGGCACGATCGGCGCGTACGGCGTCGTCGGTCGCGTCGACGACGGTGTCGGCCAGGCCGCCGACGCGGCGCACGACGGGCAGGCTGCCGTAACGCAGGCCGTACAGCTGCGTCAGCCCGCACGGCTCGAAGCGCGAGGGAACGAGCAGCGCATCGGCGCCGGCGACGAGTCGATGCGCGAACGCCTCGTCGTAGCCGATGCGGACCGCCACGGCGGCGGGGTTCGCCGCGGCGACGGCCGTGAACGCCGACTCGAGCGATGCATCGCCCTCGCCCTGCAGCACGAGCTGCGCACCGCGCTCGAGCAGCGTCGGCAATGCGCCGAGGAGGAAGTCGAGGCCCTTCTGGCCGGTGAGGCGGCTGACGACGCCGAGCAGCAACGCCTCGGGCCGCGTCGCCAGGCCCGCATCGGACTGCAGCGCCCGCTTGCAGCGCGCCTTGCCGTCGAGCGCGCCGGCCGCATAGCGCGAAGCGATGCCGGTGTCGCGGGCCGGGTCCCAGATCGCGCGGTCTACCCCGTTGAGGACGCCGCTCACATCGCTGCCGCGGGAACGGACGACGCCGTCGAGCCCCTCGCCGAACTCGGGCGTCGCGATCTCGCGCGCGTAGCCGGGGCTCACGGTCGTCACGCGCTGTGCGTAGACGAGGCCGGCCTTCATGAACGAGAGCTGGCCGTAGTACTCGAGGCCGGCTGCGGCCATGAAGCGAGCCGGCAGGCCGAGAAGCGGGAAATCGGCGCCGGCGAAGAGCCCCTGGTAGGCCAGGTTGTGCACGGTGAACACGGTGCCGACGCGCTGCGCGGGGTGGGCGGCGACGTAGGCGCAGGCCAGCGCGGCATGCCAGTCGTGGGCATGCACGACCTGCGGCGTCCAGTCGGCGTCGAGCTCGCCGGAAGCGAGGTGGGCGGCGACCCAGCCGAGCAAAGCGAACCGCTGCACGTTGTCGGGCCACTCGGCACCGCTCTCCATCTGGTACGGGCCGCCGCCGCGGCGGTACAGGTAGGGGGCGTCGATCACGTACGCGGCAACGCCGCTGCCGGGCATCCGGCCGCGGCGCAGGGTGATCCGCGCGGCGCCGAAGGCGGCACCGATTTCACCGACCGTGCGCTGCTCGAGCACGCCGTCGGCGATGGCCGGCAGCCCCGGCAGCAGCAGGCGGACGTCGTCGCCCTGGGCGACGAGCGCCTGCGGCAGGCCGCCGAGCACGTCGGCGAGGCCGCCGGTCTTCAGGAGCGGGAAGACCTCGGCGCCGACCTGCAGGACTCTCACGGCCGGGTCACGGCTCGAGCCGGCGCAGCATGTCGCGGGTGACGAGCGTGATGCCGTTCGGCGAGCGCACGAAGCGCTCGGTGTCGAGCGCCGTGTCCTCGCCGATCGCCATGCCGTCGGGGATGACGCAGTCGCGATCGATCACCGCGCGCCTGATGTGGGCGTGGCGGCCGACCTGCACGCCCGGCAGCAGCACCGAGCATTCGACGTTGGCGTAGGAATGCACCCGCACGCTCGAGAAGAGAACCGATTGATGCACGTGACCGCTGACGATGCAGCCGCCCGAGACCACCGATTCGATGGCCATGCCGCGCCGGTCGGCCTGGTTGTGGACGAACTTCGCCGGCGGCAGCTGCATCTGGTAGGTCCAGATCGGCCAGCGCGTGTCGTAGAGGTTGAGCAGCGGGTCGGTGGCGGTGAGATCGATGTTGGCGTCCCAGTACGCATCGATCGTGCCGACATCGCGCCAGTAGGGCTCCGCGCCCTCTCGGGTGCCGACGGCGCTCAGCGCGAACGGGTGCGCCGAGGCGTCGCCTTGCCGCACCGCGTGCGGAATGATGTCGCGCCCGAAGTCGTGGTTCGAATCCGGGTCGGCGACGTCGCGCTCGAGCTCGCGGTACAGGTAGTCGGCGTCGAAGATGTAGATGCCCATGCTCGCCAGCGAGCGCTCGGGGTCGTTCGGCATCGGCGGCGGGTCGGCGGGCTTCTCGACGAAGCCGACGATGAAGTCGCGCTCGTCGACCGCCATCACGCCGAACGCGCTCGCCTCGGCGCGCGGCACGGCGATGCAGCCCACGGTGCAGGGCCGGCCCTTGGCCACGTGGTCGGCGAGCATCAGCGCGTAGTTCATCTTGTAGATGTGGTCGCCGGCGAGCACGACGATGTAGTCGGCGCCGTACCCGGCGAGAATGTCCTGGTTCTGGTACACGGCATCGGCCGTGCCGCGGTACCAGCTCTCGTCGTCGGTGCGCTGCTGCGCGGGCAGCAGGTCGACGAATTCGTTCATCTCGCTCTTCAGGAAGCCCCACCCGCGCTGCAGGTGGCGCAACAGGCTGTGCGACTTGTATTGCGTGATGACGCCGATCCGACGGAGCCCGGAGTTGAGACAGTTCGACAACGTGAAGTCGATGATCCGGAACTTGCCGCCGAAGTACACCGCGGGCTTGGCCCGGCTGTCGGTGAGGCTCTGCAGACGGCTGCCCCGGCCGCCCGCAAGCACGAGGGCGACGGCCCGCTTCGGCAGCTCCAGGCTCTGGGCCAGCTCGGTCGGCGTCATGATGTCGGCTCCTGCATCGTCGACGCATTGTGGCGCCCCCCGCCCGCCACGCGCCCTCGATGGCCAGGCCCGGCGTCGCGACGCACCCCGCCTGGCCCGCTCTTAGTCCCACCCACCCGGACCCCCACGTGAAGTCTGCCCCACACCCCGACCCCGGCGTCGCCCGCTCCCTTGAAGCCAAGCTGCTCGACCAGGTCGGCGTCACGCCGTCCGCGGCCCGGCCGGTCGAGCTGCTGCAGGGCGCGGCGCTGATGGCGCGCGACCGCCTGTCGCAGCGCTGGGTGCACACGCAGGCCCGCGAGCGAGCGGCGAAGGCACGACGCGTCTGCTATTTGTCGATGGAATTCCTGATGGGGCGGACCCTCGGCAACGCCCTCGCGGCGCTCGGCCTCGAAGGCGACACCTCGGCGGCGCTGAAGGCGCACGCGCAGCGGCTGGAAGACGTCGCCGACCACGAGCCCGACGCTGCGCTCGGCAATGGCGGACTCGGCCGGCTGGCCGCGTGCTTCCTCGATTCGATGGCGACGCTCGAACTGCCGTCGTTCGGCTACGGCATCCGCTACGAATACGGCATGTTCTCGCAGGAGATCCGAAACGGCGAGCAGGTCGAGCATCCCGACCCCTGGCTCGAGGACGGCAGCGCCTGGGAGTTTCCTCGGGCCACGATCGCCTACCCGGTGCACTTCGGCGGCTGGGTGGAGAGGGTCGACCAAGGGGGCACCGCCGTTTCCCTCTGGCATCCGAACGCCGGCGTCACGGCCAAGGCCTACGACATGGTCGTGCCGGGCCACGGCACCGAGCACGTCAGCACCCTCAGGCTCTGGAAGGCGACGGCGCCCGCGCACATCGATCTCAACCTCTTCAATACCGGCGACTTCGCGCGCGCTGCCAATGCCAAGAACGAATACGAGAGCATCTCCTGGGTGCTCTACCCGAACGACAGCACGTCGGCCGGCCGCGAGCTGCGCCTGCGCCAGGAATACTTCTTCGTCAGTGCCTCGATCCAGGACATCGTCGAGCGCCACCTCGCCGAGCACGGCACCCTCGCCAACCTCGACGAGCACGTCGCCATTCACCTCAACGACACTCACCCGGCGATTGCGGTCGCCGAGTTGCTGCGGGTGCTCTGCGACGCGCGCGGCATGCCGTGGGCGGCGGCCCGGGCCCTCTGCGGGCGCATCTTCTCGTACACCAACCACACGCTGATGCCCGAGGCGCTCGAGACCTGGCCGCTCTGGCTCATGGAGCACGTGCTGCCGCGCCACCTCGAGATCATCTTTCGCCTCAACCAGGAGCTGCTCGACCATGCCGCAGCCGAGTGCCCGGGCGACGACGAGCTGCTCGCCCGCATCTCGCTGATCGACGAGACGGGCGAGCGGCGCGTGCGCATGGCGCACCTGGCCATCGTCGGCAGCCACGCGGTGAACGGCGTCTCGGCGCTGCACTCGCAGCTGCTGGTCGAGACGATCTTCGCCGACTTCGCCATGCTCTGGCCCGAGCGCTTCACGAACGTGACCAATGGCGTGACGCCGCGACGCTGGCTGGCCGAGGCCAACCCCGGCCTCGCCGGCCTCATCGACCGGACGATCGGCCCGGCCTGGCGGCTCGACCTCGATCGCCTCGCCGGCCTGCGCAAGCACGCCGGGCGGCAGGCGTTTCGCGAGCAGTTCATGGCCGTCAAGCACGCAAACAAGGAGCGCCTGGCGGCGCTGATCGAGCGACGCACCGGCATCGTCGTCGATCCGGCGAGCCTGTTCGACGTGCAGGTCAAGCGCATCCACGAGTACAAGAGGCAGCTGCTCAACGTGCTGCACGCGGTGACGCGCTACCGGGCCATCCTCGCCGAACCCGACGGACCCAACGGCCAGGGCTGGGTGCCGCGCACCGTCGTCTTTGCCGGCAAGGCGGCGTCGAGTTATGCCACGGCCAAGAGCATCATCCGCCTCGTCAACGACGTCGGTGCCGTGGTCAACGCCGACCCGCGCATCGGCGGCCGTCTCAAGGTGGTGTTCATCCCCGACTACGGCGTCTCGGTGGCCGAGACCGTGATGCCCGGGGCCGACCTCTCCGAGCAGATCTCGACCGCCGGCACCGAAGCCTCGGGCACCGGCAACATGAAGCTGGCGCTCAACGGGGCGCTCACGATCGGCACCGACGACGGCGCCAACATCGAGATCCACGAAAGCGTCGGCGACGAGAACATCTTCATCTTCGGCCTGAAGACGCCCGAGGTGCAGGCGCTGAAGCGACGTGGCCACGACCCGCGCCGCCACTACGAGAGCGACCCGGCGCTGCGGGCCGCGCTCGACGCGATCGGCGGCGGCACGTTCTCGCCCGCGGAGCCCGGTCGCTACCGGGGCCTCGTCGATTCGCTGCTCACCAGCGACGCCTACCTCCTGCTCGCCGACTACGCGAGCTACGTGGCCGCCCAGGGCCGCGTCGACGCCCTCTTCCGCCGGCCGCACGCCTGGGCCGCAGCCGCAATCGCCAACGTCGCCGGCATGGGCGGGTTCTCTTCGGACCGCGCCGTCCGCGAGTACGCGCGCGAGATCTGGCAGGTCGCGGCGCTGTGATGTCGGTTCGCTCGCCGTGCGCTCGCGCCGGCGCTCAGGTGGCAGTCCAGACCTCGAGTTCGGTGACGCCGCTGTCGATCGCGTTGAAGCTGACTGGAAGGTACCGGTCGACATGCTTGACGCTGCCGGGCCCGAGGTTGACGACGATGCGCCCGCCCAGGCCCATCCAGCTCAGGGTCAGCTCGCCGTCGTCGTTGTTCGAGAGGTTCTTGACGCTGACCTTGGTGCTGGCGAATACGTAGCCACCGAACGCCTTCGACTGGCCTTTTTTTAACGTCACGGCACCGGCCCCCAGGCGCATCGCGGGCGCCTCGCGTGGCTGCTGGACCTTGAACCGGTCGATCATCACGAGGCTCGACGGCGCCACGACGCGCTGCGCCTGCACCAGCGCATCGGGACTGGCCTTCTCGCGGCGAAAGACGGTCAGCTCATTCATCGTCTGCCAGTAGAAATACCAGCAGTCGCCTTCGAACTGCTGCTCCACCGTCCTGGTTTCCGACTCCGAGAAAGCCTGCTCCGTCGTCGTCGTCCACTTCAGCGAGCCCTTGAGCTCGCCCTTGAAGATGCCCTTCTCGAGGCCGAGGGCGACCTCGATACCGGCCTCGACCGAACTCGACTGACTGCGGCTGCGACCGACCGTGTAGCTGTAGGTCCGCGTCTGCGCGCCGGGAAGGTACTCCGGCGTGCGGAACTGCTGCCAAAAGCGGGAGTGCACGACCACGTAGCCCTGCACTGCCTGCGCCTTCTTCTTCTTGATCTCCTCCACCCGCTTCTTGCCGCCCGGGCT
Source organism: Burkholderiales bacterium (assembly GCA_038225015.1). Lineage (GTDB taxonomy): Bacteria > Pseudomonadota > Gammaproteobacteria > Burkholderiales > Burkholderiaceae_C > Schlegelella_A. The sequence goes on along the minus strand of JBBRFB010000032.1, from coordinate 2,607 downwards.
GTCGTGCGCCAGGACCTGCCAGGGAAAGTCGGGGTCGATGACGTCGTCGAGGCCGAGCTCCGTCCGGCCCAGCTCCTGCTTCAGCGATTCGGTCGGCGGAAACGCCGTGCTGTCCACCATGCGCGGCGGCTGCGCCTCGTGGTAGGTGGGATCGATCTCGTGGGGTGCCGTGTCTTGCGTGGCCATGGAGCATGTCCTTTCAGATCAGGAAGCAGCAATGGATCCGCCCGGCGGGGATCCCTGCAAACGCGCGAGGTCGCGCGTTTGCGGGCCACCGAGCCGGCCGATTGCGACAAGCCTGCGGGCGCCGTGCGAGGCGGCCGTCAGGCGGCGGATGGCGACGCCGCGATCACCTGCGTCGACGGGGCTCGCGCACCTTCGACGACGACCGGACGGGCGGGGCCGGATTCATTCTGAACCGATGCTCGCGTCGCGCAACCCATGTCGCAGCCGGGCGGAGGGTGAAAGGCCGCGGCCCTCCCGGTGGCGAGCCGTCGCAGCGGCAACGCGATCCGCGCTTCGGCCCTACGCCGTCGCCTGTCCGACCGCGCGCTCCCAGCGGGCCATGAGCTCGTCGGCACGCTCGCGCGGCATCACCGGCTGGAACGTGCGCTCGACCTGCCACTGCGCCGCCAGCTCGTCGGTGCCTGCGAAGACGCCGCAGGACAGACCCGCGAGGTAGGCGGCGCCGAGCGCCGTCGTCTCGACCACCTTCGGTCGCAGCACCGGGATGCCGAGCAGGTCGGCCTGAAACTGCATCAGCAGGTCGTTGACCGAGGCGCCGCCGTCGACGCGCAGCTCCGTCACCGGCGTGCCGCCGCCGGCGGCGAGGTCACGGCTCATTGCGTTCAGCAGCGCCGCGCTCTGGAAGGCGATCGACTCGAGGGCTGCCCGGGCGATGTGGGCGATCGTCGAGCCCCGCGTCAGACCGACGATGGCGCCGCGCGCGTCGGGCTGCCAGTAGGGCGCGCCGAGTCCGGTGAAAGCGGGCACGAACATGACGCCGCCGTTGTCGGGCACGCTCTCGGCGAGCTGCTGCACCTCGCCGCTGGCCGAGATCGCCTTCAGCCCGTCGCGCAGCCACTGCACGACGGCACCGGCGATGAAGACGCTGCCTTCTCGCGCGTACTGCGGCGCAGCGCCGACCTGCGCCGCCGCGGTGGTGACGAGGCCGTGCTTCGAGGTCTCGACCTTGCCGCCGGTGTTCATCAGCATGAAGCAGCCGGTGCCGTAGGTGTTCTTCACCTGCCCCTCGGCGAAGCACGCCTGGCCGAAGAGCGCGCTCTGCTGGTCGCCGGCGACGCCGCCGATGGCGATCGGCGCACCGAACAGCTCGGCGCTCGTGTGCCCGAAGACGTGGCTCGACGGGTGCACCGCAGGCAGCAGCGTGCGCGGGATGGCGAGCGCGTCGAGCAGCTCGTCGCTCCAGGCGCTCTCGCGGATGTCGTAGACGAGGGTGCGCGACGCGTTGGTCACGTCGGTGGCGTGAAGGGCCTGTCGGCGTGTCGCCTCGGCGGCACCGCCGGTCAGCATCCACATCAGCCAGGTGTCGACGGTGCCGAAGGCGAGCTCGCTGCGCCCGGCGGCGGCGCGCCCCCCGGGCACGTGGTCGAGCAGCCAGGCGATCTTGGTGCCGGCGCAGTACGCGTCGAGGACGAGACCGGTACGCTCGCGAAACATCGGCTCGAGGCCGCGCTGCTTCAGCGCCTCGCAGGCCGGCGCGGTGCGCCGGTCCTGCCAGACGATGGCGTTGGCGATCGGCTCGCCGGTGGCGCGGTTCCAGACGATCGTCGTCTCACGCTGGTTGGTGATGCCGATCGCGGCGATGTCCTGTGCGGCGAGCCCCGCCTTCGCCAGCGCCTCGCGCGCCACGTCGAGCTGGCTCGACCAGATCTCCTTCGGGTCGTGCTCGACCCAGCCGGGCTTCGGGAAGATCTGCCGGAACTCGCGCTGGGCGCTGGCGACGATGGCGCCGTGCGCATCGAAGACGATGGCGCGCGAGCTCGACGTGCCCTGGTCGAGGGCGAGCAGGCGTGCGGGGGCGGGCGGCATGGGCGGGTCTCCTTCGTCGGGCGCGCCGCAAGGCCTGGCGGCAGCGATGCAAGAATAGGCCTTCCGCGATGACGACTCCCGCCCCGTCCCAAGCCGATCCGAACGACCGGGGCCGCACCAGCGCCTTCGATGTCCTGGTCGTCGGCGGCGGGGTCAACGGCGCCGGCATCGCCCGCGACCTCGCAGGCCGCGGCGCGACCGTCCTGCTCTGCGAGAAGGACGACCTCGCGTCGCACACCTCCTCGTCGTCGACCAAGCTGATCCACGGCGGCCTGCGCTACCTCGAGCACCGCGAGTTCGGCCTCGTTCGCAAGGCGCTCGCCGAGCGCGAGGTGCTGCTGAAGAGCGCGCCGCACATCATGTGGCCGCTGCGCTTCGTGATGCCGCACGACCCGTCGATGCGACCGGTCTGGCTGATCCGGATCGGGCTCTTCCTCTATGACCACCTGGCGCGCCGCGAGATGCTGCCGGCCTCGGGCACGGTCGACCTGCATCGCCATCCGGCGGGCGCGCCGCTGCAGCCGCGATTCACGAAGGGCTTCGTCTACTCGGACG
>JBBRFB010000031.1:0-25382 GCA_038225015.1 Burkholderiales bacterium | reverse complement strand
GGCGGGCAAGGCCGAGCAGCGGCCGGTCAAGAGCGGCAGCGCCGACGACGCCGCTTTCATCCTCGGCAACGCCGAGACCGTGATCATCGTGCCCGGCTACGGCCTGGCCGTGGCGCGGGCCCAGCACGCCGTGAAGGAGCTTGCCGCCAAGCTGACGGCCAAGGGCGTGACGGTCAAGTACGCGATCCACCCGGTCGCCGGGCGGATGCCGGGCCACATGAACGTGCTGCTCGCCGAGGCCGAGGTGCCGTACGACCAGGTCTTCGAGATGGATGACATCAACGGCGAGTTCGGCCAGGCCGACGTCGCCATCATCCTCGGCGCCAACGACGTCGTGAACCCGGCCGCCCACGTCAAGGGCAGCGCGATCTACGGCATGCCCATCCTCGAGGCCTCGAAGGCCAAGACCGTGATCGTCAACAAGCGCTCGATGGCCGCCGGCTACGCCGGCCTCGACAACGAGCTGTTCTACATGGACAAGACGATGATGGTCTTCGGCGACGCCAAGAAGGTCGTCGAGGACATGGTCAAGGCGATCGAGTAGGAGCGCCGGCGCCCCCGCGCCTTCACGGCCTGGCGGCGACTCCGAGCCAGCGGGCGAGGACGCGGCTCGTCGCCTCCGGCTGCTCGATCGTCGAGAGGTGGCCGCAGTCCTCGATCACCTCGAGGCGCGCGCCCGGCACGCAAGCAACCATCGCTTCGTGGTCGGCGAGCGGCGTCACCGGGTCCTGGCGCCCGCACATCACGAGGGTCGGCAGGCGCAGCGTCGACAGGTCGGCGTGCGAGTCGGGCCGCCCGAGCATCGCCGTCTGCTGGTTGATCTGGCCCTGGGCGCCGACGCTGCGCGCCATGGCGGCCATGAGCTCGACGAGCTCCGGGCGCCGTGCGTGCGCCGGCAACAGCCAGCGCGGCGGCAGCTCCGGAACGAGCGCCTCGATGCCGCCGGCACGCACCTTGGCGATATCGGCCAGTCGGCCGTCGCGGCGCGCCGCCGTGTCGGCGACGGCGGTGGTGTCGATCAGCGCCAGCCGCTCGAGGCGCTGCGTCTGGCGGCGGACGACTTCGAAGGCGACGTAGCCGCCCAGCGACAGCCCGACGAGCGTGAAGCGCGCCGGCGTCGCGGCGAGCAAGGCCTCGGCCATGCCGGCCAGCGAATCGTGCTCGCGAAAGACGAAGACGCGGCAGTCGAACGCGTCGCCGAGCGCGGCGACCTGGGCCGCATAGAGCCGCTCGTCGGTGAGGTGGGCGCAGGCGAACGCCACGCAGGGGCGGTGGGTCATGGGGCCGATTCCTCCTCCGGCAACGCCGGCCAGCCACCGCGACCCAGTTGTGCCGTGTGCTCGCCGAGGACCGGGGCGCGCCGGGCGATGCGACCTGGCGTGCCGCCGAGCTTCGGGACGATGCCGGGCACCTTCAGCGACTCGCCGGCGGCGTTCCTCGACTCGACGATCATGTCGCGCGCCAGGTACTGCGGGTCGCTGGCGATGTCCTCGATCGAATAGACGCGACCGGCCGGCACCGCCGCGGCGTCGAGCGCGGCCAGCACCTCGTCGCGGCTCTTCTCGCGCGTCCAGGCCTCGATGGCGGCATCGATCTCGTCGGCACGCGCGACCCGGCCGTCGTTGTGCGCCAGGGCCGCGTCGGCCTGCAGGTCGGGCCTCCCGATGGCCGCCATCAGGCGCCGAAAGATGCTGTCGCCGTTGCCGGCGACGAGCACGTAGTCGCCGTTCGCACAGCGGTAGGCGTTGGTCGGCGCGATGCCGGGCAGGGCGCTGCCGGCGCGATCGCGCACGGCGCCGAAGGCGTCGTACTCGGGCAGCAGGCTTTCCATCACGTTGAACACCGACTCGTAGAGCGCGACATCGATGACCTGGCCCTCGCCGCCGTGGGCGGTGCGGTGGTGCAGCGCCGTCAGGACGCCGATCACGCCGTGCAGGGCGGCCAGGGTGTCGCCGATCGACACGCCGACGCGCACCGGCACGCGGCCGGGCTCGCCGGTGAGGTGGCGCAGGCCGCCCATGGCTTCGCCGAGGACGCCGAAGCCGGGCTTGTCGCGGTAGGGGCCGGTCTGCCCGAAGCCGGAGATGCGCAGCATGATCAGCCCGGGGTTGAGCGCGTGCAGCGCCTCCCAGCCGAGATTCCAGCCTTCCATCGTGCCGGGCTTGAAGTTCTCGATCAGCACGTCGGCCTCGCGCGCGAGCTCGCGCACCGCGGCCTGGCCCTCGGCGGTGCGCAGGTCGAGGCAGACCGAGCGCTTGTTGCGCGACTGCACTTCCCACCACACCGAGGTGCCGTCGCGCAGCAACCGCCACTTGCGCAGCGGATCGCCGACGCCCGGCGGCTCGACCTTGATGACGTCGGCGCCGAACTCGGCCAGTGTCTTGCCGGCGAATGGCCCGGCGATGAGCTGGCCCAGCTCGAGCACCTTCAGCCCCCGCAATGCGTCCACGTCGCGTTCCTGTCCCGTCGCTGCCGGTGTTCTTTTGCCGGGCTATTCTGCGCCGACATGACGGAGCCGAATCGACCCCCACGTGCAGGCCCCGGGCCGGCCGCCGAGCCCGCCGAGCCGGCGTCGCGCGTGACCTTGCCGCTGACGCTGCTGGTCCAGGCGGCGGCCTCGGCGGCGGCGATCGCACCGGCGGTCGCGGCACCGGCGCTGCTGCCGCGTCTCGGTGTCGGCCCGGTCGCGGTCGGCCTCTACGTCGCCGTCCTCTACGGCGCGGCGATGCTGTCGAGCCAGTGGGGCGCGGCGATGGTCAGGCGCTGGGGCCCGATCCGCACCAGCCAGGTCGCTCTTGTCCTCGCCGCCGTCGGCGTGCTGCTGGTCGCGGTGCCCCACGTCGGCATCGCCCTGCTCGGCGCCGCCCTGGTCGGCGCGGGCTACGGCCCGATCACGCCGTCGAGCTCGGAGATCCTCGCCCGGACGACGCCGCCCGAGCGCTATGCCCTCGTCTTCTCGCTCAAGCAGACGGGCGTGCCGGTGGGCGGCGTCGTCGCCGGGCTCATCGTGCCAGGCCTGATCCACGCCGGAGGGCCGATCGCGGCGCTCGCCGCCATTGCCGCACTGTGCCTCGCCGCCGCCGCGCTCGCGGCGCGGCTGCGGAGAGCGCTCGACCGCCTGCGCGACCCGCTGGCGCCGTTGCCGCGACTGGCCAGGCTGCTCGCGCCGATCCGCTTCGTCATGGCGCATGGCATCCTGTTCCGGCTGGCGATGTGCTCGCTGGTCTTCTCGGCGGTGCAGGTGTGCATCACGTCGTACACCGTCACGCTGTTGACCCGCGACCTGCGCTGGACACTGGTCGCCGCGGGTGCCGCGCTCGCCGTGGCGCAGGTGGCGGGCGTCGTCGGCCGCGTGCTCTGGGGGGTCGTCGCCGACCGCCGCCAGGAGGCCCGCACCGTCCTCATCGGCCTCGCGCTGGCGATGATTGCCTGCTCCTTCGCGATGCCGCTCTTCGACGCCGGCAGCGCTCACCTCGGGGTCATTGCCCTGCTCGCCGCGTACGGGGCGACGGGCATCGGCTGGAACGGCGTCTTCCTGGCGACGATCGCCCGCGTCGTCCCGGTCGAGCAGGCGACGGCCGCGACCTCCGGATCGCTCTTCTTCACCTATTTCGGGGTCGTCGTCGGGCCGCCGCTGTTCGGCGCCGCCGGCGCTGCCTTCGGCCGCCTCGACATCGCCTTCGCGCTGCTCTCGCTGCCGCTCGCCTGGACCGTCTTCGTGCTCTGGCGCTGGAGCAGCAGCGTGGCGCCGCCGGCCGGCGGCGAGTCAATGCCGCCGTCTTGAAACGGCGCGGTATCAGCGGCCTGTCGGTACCGGGTAGGAAGCGATGGCGTCCAGCGCCGGCCGCGCGATCGGCCGTACGCGTTCATAGGCACGCGCCGCGCGCAGGACCAGGGCATCGCCGAACATCGGGCCGACGATCTGCAGGCCGATCGGAAGGCCGTCGGCGCTCAGGCCGCAGGGGATCGTGCAGGCCGGCTGCTGCGTCAGGTTGAACGGGTAGCTGAACGGCGTCCAGCCGAGCATCGCCGCCGGCTCCATCGGCGTGTGCCCCGCCGGGCGTGCCGTGAACGCCGGCACCGCCACCGCCGGCGTGACCAGCAGGTCGTGCGTCGTCATGAAGCGGCGCAAGTGCGAGCCGAGCTCGCCGCGGCGCAGGTGCAGCCGCTGCAGTGCGAGCGCGTCGACCTCGGCCCCGAGCCGCGCCTCGGCCTCGAAGTCGGGGTCGACGACGGCCTGCTGTGCGGCGGTGAGCCCGTTCCAGATCGCCCAGGCGCCGGCGAACCAAAGACCGGTGGTGATATCGAGCGGGTCGGCGAAGCCGGGGTCGACCGCCTCGACCCGCGCGCCGAGCGACTCGAGCTCGCCGACAGCAGCAGCCACGGCGCGAGCGACGTCGGGATCGACGTTCCTCGCGTAGCCGAGGGTCGGCGACCAGGCGATCCGCAGGCCCGCGATGCCGTCGTCGAGGCCTTGCAGGTAGTCGGACGGGTCGGCCGGCAGGGAGGTCCAGTCGCGCGCATCGGGCTGCTTCAGCACGTTCATCATCAGCGCCGCGTCGACGACGCTCATCGTGTGCGGCCCGAGATGGGCCACGGTGCCCATCGGCGACAGCGGGTACGCCGGCACGCGCCCGAAGCTCGGCTTCAGGCCGAAGTTGCCGCAGAACGCCGCCGGAATGCGCACGCTCCCGGCGCCGTCGGTGCCGACCGAAAGCGGCCCCATTCCGGCCGCCACGGCGGCGGCGGTGCCGCCCGACGAGCCGCCCGGCGTGCGGTCGGGGTGCCACGGGTTGCGGGTGATGCCGGTGAGCGGCGAGTTGGTCTCGCCCTTGCAGCCGAACTCGGGAGTCGCCGTCTTGCCGAGGATGACGGCGCCGGCTTCGCGCAGGCGCGCCGAGGCCGGTGCGTCGACGTCCCAGCGCTGCGCCGGGTCGACGGTGCGCGAGCCGCGCCGCGTTGGCCAGCCCTTGGCGAGGATCAGGTCCTTGATCGACACCGGCACGCCGTCGAGCGCGCCGCACGGCTCGCCGCGCTGCCAGCGGCCCTCGCTGGCGCGGGCCGCCGCGAGCGCTTCGTCGGCTGCCAGGTGGCAGAAGGCGTTCAGCACCGGGTCGAGCCGCTCGATGCGGGCCAGGACGGCGCGCGTCGCCTCGAGCGGCGACGCCGCCTTCGTTCGATAGAGTTCGAGCAGCCGCGTCGCGGTGCAGTCGGCGAGGTCGTCGGCGTCAGTCATCGGCGAGGGTTCCGTGGTCTTTGCGGCGAGGCGCAGGGCGTCGATGATGCGCCCGATCGCCGGCGTCTGCCTCCTGATTCGGGTGCTCAGCCGAACGTCGACAACAGCCACCACCACGTCGGCACGGTCAGCAGCGAAAGCGGGATGCCGATGCCAAGCATGAGGCTCACCAGCGGGGCATCGAGCCGGTGCTGCATGGCGACGACGCCGGCGCCGATCATCGGCGCCATGGCCGCCTCGAAGAGCGTGACTCGCGCCGCCTCGCGCATGGCCAGCGGCACGAGCAGGCCATAGACCGGCAGCAGCAGCAAGGGCGCTAGCACCAGCTTGAAGCCGAGGCCGAGCGACAGCGCGGCGCGGTGTGACACGAGCTGACCGATCCGGAGCTGACAGCCGACGGAGAGCATTGCCAGGGGCGCGATCGTGTCGGCGACGCGCAGCAGCATCGGGTCGAGCCACGGCGGCAACGGCAGCGGTGCCAGGACGATCGCCGCCACCAACGCCTGCAGCGGGGGGAAGCGGACGAGCCGTCCTGCGATTGCCCGCCACGAGGAGGTGACGCCGGAGAAGGTGGCCGCCACCACGAGGCCGAGCGTCGAGAGGACGAGGTAGGAGCCGAGCTGATCGATGACGAGCCCGAGCTTCATCGCCTCGCGGCCGAAGAACGTCTCGATCATCGGCAGGCCGACGAACGACGTGTTGCCGAGCGCGCCGGTGAGGATCAGGCCGCCGATCGTCGGTCGCTCGAGGCGCAGGAGCCGCCCGGCGGCGAGAAAGAAGGCGGTGCCGATCGCGAACACCAGCCAGGGCATCGCGGCGGCGAGCGCCAGGACCGGCTCGAAGCGCAGGTGGCGAATGGTCGCGAACGTGAGTGCCGGCAGCGCGACGTTGACGATGACGGCGTTCAACGTCGTGTGGGCGTCGCCCGGCAGGCGGCCGTTCGCGCGCAGGCCCACGCCGAGCGCCAGGCAGGCGACGAGAAGGACGAAGTTGCCCATCGCCTCCTCCTGCGCCGTGTCAGGCAGCGCGCCTCTGGCGCTGGCCGGCCTCGCCCACCGTGGCAGTGGCACGCGCCGCCACGGTGCGCAGCTCGATCGTCGCTTCGCAGACGCGGTCGTGCTCGTCGCGGGCGCGAACGCGCCAGGTGACGGCATCGTCGGCCAACTGCTCCACCCAGCCGGTCAGGCGAAGACCGGGACCGGGAACCGCGCCGGACCGCTCGACGTGGATCGCGCCGGTCTCGAGGGCGCGCTCGTGCGGCTCGAGGCAGTCAGCGAGCTCGTCGTGGCATCGCTGCGCGAGCACGGCGACGAGGTAGCGCGTGGCCAGGCTGCCGACCGCGCGCGCGCCTTCGGCGGTTTGCCGCACGCAGGTGGCGTGGGCGACGGCGGGGCCGGGCCCGGACCCGCCGGAATAGGGTTCGTCGAAGAAGCTTTCGCTCGCTTGTTGCAGGTTCATGACGGCTCCGCTCGGGAAGGGTGACGGGGCGAAGGCCCACGTCTGTCCTGGAGTACGCAACGCGGGTCCGCATCCGGACAGGCGAGCCGCCATGCCGGCCGACGTGCCGACTGCGAGTGCGCTACAAGAGGGCCCGAGCCCACCCAAGGACCGTTCATGGCCGACCCGAATAAATCCCGCCTCGCCGCTTCCGACTTCGATCCCGCGGTCCTGCGTCTGTTCGACCACTACGTCCACGGCCGGATCGACCGGCGCGGCTTCCTCGACGGCGCCTCCCGCTTCGCCGTCGGTGGCGTCACCGCCGCGGCGCTGCTGGAGGCGCTCTCGCCGAAGTTCGCCGAGGCCGAGCAGGTGCCGAAGAGCGATCCGCGCATCCGGGCATCGACCGTCGAATTTCCTTCGCCGCAAGGCAACGGCAAGGGCAGCGGCTACCTCGTCCGGCCGGCGAGCGCGCCGCCGCCGGGCGGCGCGGTCACGCCGACGACCGGCTTGCCGCTCGTGCTCGTCGTGCACGAGAACCGTGGCCTCAACCCGCACATCGAGGACATCGCGCGGCGGCTCGCGGTCGACAACTTCATCGCCTTTGCGCCCGACGCCCTGGCGCCCTATGGCGGCTATCCGGGCAACGAGGACGAGGCGCGCGAGATCTTCAAGCAGATCATTCCGGAGAAGACACGCGAGGACATGGTGGCCGGAGCGAACTTCCTGAAGGGCGTGCCCGGTGGCAACGGCAAGGTGGGTGTGGTCGGTTTCTGCTGGGGTGGCGGCATGACCAACTACCTGGCGACGCGGCTGCCCGACCTCGACGCTGCCGTGCCGTTCTATGGCCCGGCGCCGGCGCTCGATCGGGTGCCGGCGATCCATGCCCAGCTGATGCCGATGTTCGCCGACAGCGACGACTTCGTGAACTCGACCTGGCCTGCCTACGAGGCGGCGCTGAAGGCCGCGAACAAGCGCTACCAGGCCTTCAAGTACTCCGGCACCCAGCACGGCTTCAACAACGACACGACGCCGCGCTACGACCCCGCGGCGGCGCAGCAGGCCTGGCAGCGCACGGTGGCGTTCTTCAACCGCACCTTGCGCACGACCTGAGCGCCGCGCGGGTTGTCTCTTTCCGGCCTAGGGTCAGCCCCGTGGCAGGCGCCGGTGCGCTTGGGCACAGTCGCTCGGCAACCAAGGAGACCGCGATGACGAACCGACGGATTTTCGGGCGCGCCGCGCTGGCGCTGATCGCCGCGCTGGCCGCCACCGCCGCCCAGGCGGCGTGGCCCGAGCGGCCGGTCACCATCATCGTGCCGTGGGGCGCCGGCGGCGGCACCGACGCCACTGCGCGGATCATCGGCTCGCTGCTGGAAAAGGAGCTCGGGCAACCGGTCAACGTCGTCAACCGCACCGGCGGAAGCGGCGTCGTCGGCCATCAGGCGATTTCCGCGGCGGCGCCCGACGGCTACACCGTCGGTCTCATCACGGTCGAGATCGGAATGATGCACTGGCAGGGGCTCACCGACCTGTCCGGTGCGTCGTACATGCCGATCGGCCTCGTCAACTCCGACCCGGCCGGCCTGCAGGTGCGCGCCGACGCGCCGTACAAGACGGCCAACGAGCTGGTTGCGGCGATCAAGGCGAATCCGGGCAAGTTCAAGGCTTCGGGCACGGGCCAGGGCGGCATCTGGCACCTGGCGATCGCCGGCATGCTGAAGGACCTGCACGTCGACCCGGCGGCCGCACCGTGGGTGCCGTCGAACGGCGCCGCGCCCGGCCTGCAGGACCTCGTTGCCGGCGGCGTCGAGATCGTGCCGTGCTCGCTGCCCGAGGCGCGCTCGCTGATCGACGCCGGCAAGGTGAAGAGCCTGGCGGTCATGAGCGACACCCCGGCCGCGCTCTATCCGAACGTGCCGACGCTGAAGGCAGCCACCGGCAGCGACTGGAAGCTCGGCGCCTGGCGCGGCATTGCCGCGCCGAAGGGCATTCCGGCCGAGGCGCGCGACAAGCTCGTCGCCGCCATCAAGAAGATCGCCGCGAGCAGGGACTACAACGACTTCATGAGCAGCCGCGGCTTCGGCGTCGTTTACCTCGGCCCCGACGAGTTCGGCAAGTTCATGGCCAAGTCTGACGCCGACCTCGGCGCCACGATGAAGGCCGTCGGCATCGCGAAGTAGGGCACGGCCGCCGCACCGGCACGCGTCTCCTGCCGTCGTTCCCGAACCACGCGGTGAAGTTCGACGACGGTGTCTGGGGGGTGCTGTTCGTCGCGCTCGGCGGCGCCGTGATCCTGCGCGTGCAGGCCTTCCCGACCATCCCCGGCCAGAACGTCGGCCCGGCGCTCTTTCCCGGCGTCGTCGCCGCGGCGCTCGTCGTCTGCGGCGTGCTGCTCATGGCCCGCAGCTGGCGGGCGCGGCGCCGGGCGGGCTCGACGCTGGCCTGGGCAGAAGTGCCGGCGTGGGTCCGCTCGCGGCCGCAGCTCGTCGCCTTCGCGGTGCTCGCGGCGGTCAACCTCTTCTATCTGTTTGCCGTCGATCGCCTCGGCTTCATCCCGGTCGCCTTCGTCTACCTGGCTGCCCTGATGACGGTCCTTCGGGTTCGGCCGACCCGGGCGCTGCCGATCGCGCTCGTCATGACGCTCGTGATCCATTACGCCTTCTACAAGCTGCTTCGGGTGCCGCTGCCCTGGGGCGTGCTCGAAAGCGTGGCATGGTGAGCGCGGCGGCGCGAGTCGCAAGCGTGGGGGCGCCCGGGCTGGCGCCGGGCCGCCCCAAGCCGGCCCGCGCCCCCTCGGGGGGCAGCGCCGCGGCGTCAGCCGCAAGCGTGGGGGCTACAACATGAGCGACGCCTGGCTTCAGGCGTTCCATCTGGTGTTCCAGCCGACCAACGCGCTGGTCATTCTGGGCGCGTCGCTGTTCGGCCTCTTTGTCGGCGCGGTTCCCGGACTGACCGCGACGATGGCGACGGCGCTGCTGGTGCCGGTCACCTTCTTCATGGCGCCGATCCCGGCCATCGCCGCGATCGTGACGGCCACGGCCATGGCTATCTTTTCCGGCGACATCCCCGGCTGCCTCCTGCGCATGCCGGGGACGCCCGCATCCGCGGCCTACACCGACGAGGCCTACGCGATGACGAAGAAGGGCCAGTCCGAGCTCGCGCTCGGCGCCGGCCTCGTCTTCTCGGCGGTGGGCGGCCTGTTCGGCACCGGGGTGCTCATGGTCGCTGCGCCAGCGCTGGCCGAGTTCGCGCTGCGCTTCAGCTCGTTCGAGTACTTCTGGCTCGTCCTGATGGGGCTGACCTGCGCCGTCTTCATCTCGACCGACAGGCCGCTGAAAGGGCTGATCACGCTCTTTCTCGGCCTCTTCATCGCCAGTGTCGGCCTCAACAATCCGGCCGCGTATCCACGCTTCACCTTCGGCAGCACCGAGATGCTCGGCGGCATCGGCCTCATCCCGCTCATGATCGGCATGTTCGCTGTGTCGGAGATCATCCGCTTCGTGGTCGCCACCGAGAAGGAACCGCTCGTCGTCGACGCGGCGCTCGGCAACGTGTTTCGCGGCGTCTGGGGGCTGGCGCGCAAGTACCCGCTGCAGATCCTGCGCGGCAGCACGCTCGGCACGGTGATCGGTGCCCTTCCCGGCGCCGGCGCCGACATCGCGGCCTGGATGTCGTACGCGACGAGCAAGAAGTTCTCGAAGGAGCCCGAGAAGTTCGGCACCGGCCACGTCGAAGGCATCGTCGAGAGCGGAGCCGCCAACAACAGCGCGCTCGCCGGCGCCTGGATTCCCGCCCTGGTGTTCGGCATTCCTGGCGACTCGATCACTGCCGTCGTGATCGGCGTGCTCTACATGAAGAACATGAATCCGGGGCCGACACTGTTCACGACCAATCCGCAGAACATCTACGCCGTGTTCCTGCTGTTCATCATCGCCAACGTGATCATGGTGCCGCTGGGCTGGATGTGCATCAAGGCGGCCAAGCGCATCCTGCGCGTGCCGCGCGAGGTGCTGATGCCGGTGATCCTGCTCTTCTGCGTCGTCGGCGCCTTCGCCATCAACAACACCGCGTTCGACGTCGGCATCATGCTCGTCGCCGGCGTCGTGGCCTGGCTGCTCGAGGAAAACGGCTTCCCGATCACGCCGATGATCCTCGGCGTCGTGCTCGGCCACATGCTGGAGGAGAACTTCATCTCCTCGATGATCAAGGCCGACGGCAACCCCGTGGCACTCTTCAGCCGGCCGATCGCCGCCACCCTCGGTGCGCTGACGATCGCCGTCTGGCTGTGGCCGCTGATGAAATCGCTCGTCGGCGCCGGCTCGGCGCGGCGCGCCGACGCTCAGTGAATGTCGCGCCGCTTGCGGAACGACTTCGGCTTGTAGACGTTGCCGTCCCAGTGCCCGGCGGCACGGCCCTGGGCCCTGCGAATCGCCGCCTTGGCCTCGCGCTCGGCGCGCCGCGCGGCGTTCGGCCGGGCGAACACGGCGTCGAGGAATCGACCGATGCGGGCCGACAGGCGGCGCAGGGAGGCGTGGAGGCGGCTGCGGCGGCGCGGGCCCACCAGCACGCGCAGGAGCATCAGCGCGCAGGCGGCGACGACGGAAGCGGCAAAGATCTTTTCGAGCACGAGCAGCGGCCTCGGCGAACGAGAATTCGATCGTAGCGTGCGCCGTGTTCGGGCGGTTGTGATTTCGACCGGGCGCGCGGCTTGCCGGGCGACCCGGATGAGCAACCCGGCACCCCCGCGCCAGAACATGCGCGGCCCGGCCGACGAGCCCCGGGCGGCACGCGAGCCCGGCAACCAGGCGCCGGCGGCAGCGAGCCCCCCGCCGCTGCGCATCTTCCTCGTCGAGAACAACCCCGACACGCGCGAGCTGATGGGTCTGTTGCTCGCCCAGGCGGGGCATGTCGTCGGTTCCGCGGCGACGATGGCGGCGGCGCTGGAGGCCATACCTGCCTTCGCCGCCGACATGCTCATTTCGGACATCGGCCTCGACGACGGCACCGGTTGGGAGCTGCTCGGCCTGCTCGGTGAATCGCGGCCTCCGTACGCGATCGCGATGAGCGGGTTCGGGACGCCCGTCGACCGTGAGAACAGCCGCGCCGCGGGCTTTCGCCATCACCTGCTGAAGCCCGTCGTTCCGGCTTCCCTCGACCTCCTGCTCGACGAGGTCCGGCAAGAGCGCGGCGGCGCCCGGTAACGCACACCCCCGTCTCGGCGGGCTCAGGACGACCGCTTCGCCGCCGCCCCCTTCCTGGCTGCACTCTTCTCGTCGTACTTCGCCATCACTGCTCCCCTGGTCCGACCGTTGCGCGGTCGCGGGCGTCGTGGCATTCATCGCGCCTGAGACAAAATGGCGGCGCTCCTCCCCTGATATCGATGCACGCTGCCGACTCGCGCTACGCCTGGACTCGTCTGGCCGTGGCATTGGTCGCCATGACGATCGGCAGCAGCGCGATGTACGTCGTCGCGGTTGTCCTGCCGAGCGTGCAGCGGGAGTTCGGCGTCGCCCGGGCCGACGCCTCGCTGCCCTACACGCTGCTGATGATCGGCTTCGGCGCCGGCGGCATCGCCATGGGACGCCTCGCCGACCGGCGCGGCGTCTCGCTGCCGCTTCTCATCAGCGGCGCCGGCCTCGGGCTCGGCTTCGTCGCCGCCAGCGCCAGCGGCAGCATCTGGACCTTCGCGCTGGCCCACGGCGTGCTCCTCGGCCTGCTCGGCAGCTCGGCCACCTTCGCCCCGCTGGTCGCCGACACGTCGCTCTGGTTCGTTCGCCGGCGCGGCATCGCCGTCGCCATCTGTGCCAGCGGCAACTACGTTGCCGGCGCGATCTGGCCACCGATCGTCCAGCACTTCGTCGAGACGGCGGGCTGGCGCGCCACCTACGTCGGCCTGGGCATCTTCTGCGCCGTCACCATGCCGGCGCTGGCCGTTTTCATGCGGGGCCGGGCGCCTTCGGTGGCGGTCGAGGTGGCGCCGCGCGCCGGTGCGCCGACGCCGTCGACCCGCCCGTTCGGCCTGTCGATGAACCAGGCCCAGGCGCTCCTTTGCGTCGCCGGCGTCGCCTGCTGCGTCGCCATGTCGATGCCGCAGGTGCACATCGTCGCCTACTGCGGCGACCTCGGCTACGGCGCGGCGCGGGGCGCCCAGATGCTGTCGCTCATGCTCGCCTGCGGCGTCGTCAGCCGGCTCGTCTCCGGGGCGATCTGCGACCGCATCGGCGGCCTGCGCACGCTGCTCCTCGGCTCGGTGCTGCAGGGCACGGCGCTGCTCCTCTTCCTGCCGTTCGACTCGCTGGTCTCGCTCTACGCCATCTCGGCCCTCTTCGGCCTGTTCCAGGGCGGCATCGTGCCGTCGTACGCGATCATCGTGCGCGAGCACTTCCCGGCCGTCGAGGCGGGCCAGCGCGTGGGCACCGTCCTCATGTGCACGCTGCTCGGCATGGCGCTCGGCGGCTGGATGTCGGGCAAGGTGTTCGACCTCACGGGCTCGTACCACGCCGCATTCCTGAACGGCATTGCCTGGAACCTGCTCAACGTCTCGATCGTGCTCTTCCTGGTCGGCCGCACGCGGGGCTGGATCGGCGGCCGTCGTGCCGAGGGCGCGCCGGCCTGACGTCGGGACGAACGCAGGCAACGCCGAGCCGGCCGGCCCCACCAGTGACCCGGGCCCCCGGTACGAAGGACCGCCTGAGCGGGCCACGCTCACGTCGAAGCCGGCGCCGTTAAGCTGGCGCCATGGCGATCCTCGTCGGCACCGCCTCCTGGACGGACAAGACCCTCATCGCCTGCGGGCGCTTCTACCCGCCCGAGGCCAGATCGGCCGAGGCGAGGCTGCGCTACTACGCGTCGCAGTTTCCGATCGTCGAGGTGGATTCGAGCTACTACGCGATGCCTGCGCCGGCCACGGCGCAGCTCTGGGCCGAGCGGACGCCGACCGGCTTCGTCATGAACGTCAAGGCCTTTCGCCTCTTCACCGGCCACCAGACGACGTCGGTCGTGATGCACCGCGACCTGCAGCCGGCTTTCGCGGCGCTGCCGCGCTCGACCTTCTTCTACCGCGACCTGCCGGCGGAGCTCGTCGACGAGCTCTGGCGGCGCTTTCGCGAGGCGCTGCTGCCGCTGCGGGCGTCGGGCCGGCTCGGCCTCGTGCACTTCCAGTTCCCGCCCTGGCTCACCTGCACCACGGCAGGCCGCAGCCACGTCGAGCTCTGCGTCCGGCGGATGGAAGGATTCGACCTCGGCGTCGAGTTCCGGCACGCCAGCTGGTTCGAAGGCGCCGGGCGTCAGACGGCCACGATCGCGATGCTGCGCGAGCTCGGCGTCGCCCATACCGTGGTCGACGGCCCGCAGGGTTTCGCCAACAGCGTGCCGGCGCTGTGGGAGGCGACGCATCCGCGCTTCGCCTTGCTGCGGCTGCATGGGCGCAACCACGCGACCTGGAACGTCAAGGGCCAGACGAGCGCTTCCGACCGCTTCAACTACGACTATCCGGACGACGAACTGGCCGCCTTCGTGCCGCACCTGCAGCGCCTGGCGCTGACGGCGATGCAGACCCACGTGATCTTCAACAACAACATGGAAGACCAGGGCCAGCGCAACGCCCGCTCGCTTACCGATCTTCTGGCGCAGGCGGGGCTCGGGTCGGCTTGAGCGGGCGCGCGGATGTGCGTGAAAACCCGAAGTCCGATAGCGAACGAGGCATTCACTGACGTGGTCCCGTGGCCTTCGCCGGCGGCAGATTCCGAATGCCCCGAAGAAACTCGTCGGAACACACAGGAGGTAAACGTACATGAGTCTGATCAGTTTCATCAAGGAAGCCGGCGAGAAGTTGTTCAAGACCGCCGCTCCGGCGACGTCGGCCGCGCCCGCCCAGCCCGACGTGGCAGCGCTCAACGCCACCGCCGGCGAGGCCATCGAGAAATACATCGGTTCCCAGCGCCTCTCGGCCGACGGACTCGACGTCAAGTACGACGGCGCCAGCCAGACCGTCACGGTGAGTGGCGTCGCCCCCGACCAGGCGACCAAGGAAAAGATCGTGCTGTGCTGCGGCAACGTCGCCGCGGTCGCCAAGGTCAACGACCTGCTCACCGTCGCCACGCCGAGCGAGCCCGAGTCGACCTTTCACACCGTGAAGTCGGGCGACACGCTCTCGAAGATCGCGAAAGAGGCCTACGGCGACGCCAATGCCTACATGAAGATCTTCGAGGCCAACAAGCCGATGCTCTCCAACCCCGACAAGATCTATCCGGGGCAGGTGCTGCGAATTCCGGCAGTGGCCTGAGCGCGTAGCGGGAACAGCGTCGTGGCGGGGAGGCCTACGCTCAAGGAGTGGTGGGCGCTGGTCAAGGCGGCCGGTTCGTCGTGGATCGACGACTACGCCCCGAGCATGGGCGCGGCGCTCTCGTACTACACCGTCTTCTCGCTGGCGCCGCTGCTGCTCATCGTCATCTCGATCGCCGGCCTCGTGTTCGGCGAGGAGGCGGCGCGCGGCGAGATCTTCGAGCAGCTGCGCGGCCTCATGGGCACCGACGCGGCTCGCGGCGTCGAGGGCGTGCTGCAGAGCGTCAACAGACCCACCCAGGGCATCGTCGCGACGGTGATCGGCGTCGCTGTGCTCCTCGTTGGCGCGACCACCGTGTTCGCCGAGCTGCAGGACGCGATGGACCGGATCTGGCGTGCCCCCGCACGCGACAAGACCGGCGGCTTGATGGGCCTCCTGCGGACCCGCCTGCTCTCGTTCGGCATGATCCTCGGCATCGCCTTCCTGCTGATGGTGTCGTTGGTGCTCGGCGCCGTCATCTCTGCCCTCGGCAAGTGGTGGGGCAGCTTCTTCGCCGGCTGGGAAGTGCTGGCCCAGGTGGTCAACATCGGCGTCGGCTTTCTTCTCACCACGGCCGTCTTTGCGATGATCTACAAGCTGATGCCCCGCGTGCACGTGAAGTGGCACGACGTCTGGCTCGGTGCGATCGTCACGTCGCTCCTCTTCACCGCGGGCAAGTTCCTGATCGGCCTGTACATCGGCAAGAGCGGCGTCGCTTCGGGCTTCGGCGCCGCCGGGTCGCTGGTGGTCGTCTTCATCTGGGTCTACTACTCGGCGCAGATCTTCCTCATGGGGGCCGAATTCACCTGGGTCTACGCCCGCACGTTCGGCTCGATGAAGCAGTTGTCGGCGGCGGTGGCGGAAGCCGCGGCGGCGCCCGCGCCGGCCATCCCCGCCCGGTCGGAGTCGCCCGCCCGGGATGCTGCTGCTCCGCGTAGAGCCGCGGCGGCGCCGCGCGCGGCCTGGAAGGACGTCGGCGCCGGCCTGGTCTTCGCGCTCGCACTGCGCTATCTCGTACCGCGCTTCCTGCGCCGGCATGAGCCTTTCCGGCCGGAGAATCCGGCTGACGCGGAATAAACCGTGCATGGCGAACGTCCATGCAGACGTTCCTCCACCCATCTCGTAAAGGTCCCGCCATGAGCACTCGCGTCCTCGCTTCCCTCGCCTTGTCTGCCGCCGCCCTGGCCTTCGCAAGCGCGGCGCTCGCCGAGCCCGCCGCCAAGATGGCCGGCGGCATGCTGGTCAACACCTCAGGCATGACGCTCTACACCTTCGACAAGGACGCTGCAGGCAGCGGCAAGAGCACCTGCAATGGCGGCTGCGCCACGCTCTGGCCGCCGGCGAGCGCCGCCGCCGACGCCAAGCCCGAGGGCGACCTGTCAGTCGTCACTCGCGACGACGGCTCGAGGCAGTGGGCCTACAAGGGCAAGCCGCTCTACACCTACGCGCCCGACAAGAAGGCCGGCGACAAGGCGGGCGACAACTTCAAGGACATCTGGCACGTCGTCAAGTAGGCGATTGCCGGCCCCTCACCACGATCGAGCGCGGCGTCGTCGTGCAGTCCCTCGACGAGTCGCAGATCGTCGCCTGCATTCCCGGCCTGAGGCGCTACGCCCGAGGCCTGACGGCCGATCGCGATCGCGCCGACGACCTCGTCCAGGACACGCTGGAGCGCGCCTGGACGAGCGGGGCGCCGTGGCAACGACGCGGCGAGATCCGGGCCTGGCTGTTCGGCATCATGCACAACCGCTTCGTCGACCTGCTGCGCGCCCAGCGCGCTCGACCTGAAGACGCCGCCGGCGACGACCTGCCCGAGTCGGTCGAGCGCGCCAGCCAGGCCGATCGCCTCGAGCTGCGCGACCTCGACCGCCTGCTCCAGCGCCTCCCCCCCGAGCAGCGCGAGGTGCTGCTGCTCGTCGCCGTCGAGTCCTTGAGCTACCGCGAGGTGGCGGCGGCGCTCGGGGTCCCGATGGGCACGGTCATGTCGCGGCTGTCGCGGGCACGCGATCGGTTGCGCGTCGAATTGCGGGGCCCTGGGGACGGCGGCCGGGCCGAGGTCCGGATCCAGCGCGTGAAGTGACGATGACGATGGACTCCTTGCCCCCTCCCGCCGGCGACGCCTCGCCGATCACCGAGGCCGACCTGCACGCCTATGTCGACGGGCAGCTCGGTTCGACGCGTCACGCCGAGGTCGACGCCTTCCTGGCCTCGCGCCCTGACGAGCGCGACCGTGTGAGCGACTGGCGGCGGCAGAACGAGCGGCTGCACCACTTGCTCGACCCGGTGCTCGACGAGCCATTGCCTCGGCGCCTGGCGGCGCCCCGCGAGGCCGCGCGCTGGCGAGGCCTCGCTGCCGGCGTCGCCGCAGCCGTCGCAAGTGCCGGCCTGGCCTGGACGACGCGCGGCTGGGTCGACGACGCCCGCGCCGGCCGACCAGAGGTGGCGGGCGAGCCGGCCGGGGTCGCATCGAGCGACGGCGATCTTCGCCGCTTCGCGCAGCGGGCGGCCATCGCCCATGCGGTCTACAGCCCCGAGGTGCGCCGCCCGGTCGAGGTGAGCGCCGACCAGGAACAGGCGCTCATCACCTGGCTCACGAAGCGACTTGGCACGACCATTCGGGCGCCGAAGCTCGGCGCCCTGGGCTACGAGCTGATCGGCGGGCGCCTGCTGCCCGGCGGATCCGGCCCGGTGGCGCAATTCATGTACGGCAAGGCGGGCGGCCAGCGGCTGACGCTCTACGTGACCCGCGAGGTCGCCGGGCGCGACACGACGTTTCGCTTCGTCCGGGAGGGCCTGGTGAACACCTTCTACTGGGTCGAGGACCGCTTCGGCTACGCCATCTCGGCCGGCGCCGACCGCGACGAGCTGCTCCGGGTCTCCGAGGAGGTATGGCGGCAGCTGAAGCCGGCCTGACCGCTGCGTCGGTTCGGCGATGATCGGTGCGTGCGGCCCGTCCCGAGGCCGGGGAGCTTCCGATGGGCGATCGCAAGGTCTGCGTGATCACCGGTTCGTCGTCGGGCATCGGCGCCGCCACCGCGCGCCTCTATGCCGGCCGCGGCTGGGACGTGGTCATCAATTTCTCGCGCGACCCGGTGCCGGCCGAGGCCGTGGCGGCCGACTGCCGGAGCTGCGGCGTCGAGGCGCTGGTCGTCCGCGCCGACGTCGGCGTCGACGCCGACTGCCGCCGCCTCGCCGCCGAGGTGCTGGCACGCTTCGGTCGCGCCGACGTTCTCGTCAACAACGCCGGCACGACCAAGTTCGTGTCGATGAAGGAGCTCGACGGGCTCGATGCCGAGGACTTCCAGCGCATCTACGCGGTCAACGTCGTCGGCGCCTACCAGATGACGCGGGCCCTGGTGCCGATGCTTCGCGAACAGCGCGGCGCCGGCGTCGTCAACGTCTCGTCGGTGGCGTCGATCATGGGCAACGGCTCGTCGCTCGCCTACATGGCGAGCAAGGGTGCCCTGAACGCATTGACGGTCGGCCTGGCGCGTGCGCTGGGGCCCGAGGTGCGGGTCAATGCGATCGCCCCCGGCCTTGTCGAGACCGACTGGCTGCAGAAGGGCCTGGGTACCGAGCGCTATGCCGCCGCCGTGCAGGGCTATCGGGCACGCGCCGCGCTCGATGCCGTGATCACGCCGGAAGACGTCGCCGAGGCGGCCTGGTGGCTCGGTGCCAGCGCCGCCAAGACGACCGGCGAGGTGCTGCTGCTCGATGCCGGGCTGCGCATCACGCGGGGCTGAAGGGGCGCAGCAGGGCCGAGCCGCGACGCTCAGGCCAGCCCGCCCGCCGCCCTCACTTCTTCGTGCGGCGACCGTCCGGCTCGACGGCGACGCCCTTGAACTTGGTGCCGTCCTGCTTGACGTCCATGAACTGGCCCTTGGTGGCGCCGTCGCCCTCGTCGCGCTTGACGTAGTCGCCCGTGACGGGGTTCTTCACCTGGGTCCGGCCGGTGACCGAGCCCGCGCGCGAGCCGCTGCCGGTGTTCTTTGCCATGTCTGCTCCTGATCGTGGAAGGGGTCCACCAACATAGCGCCGCGCCGGCCGGCCGTCGCGCGGACGATCGCCAGCACGCGCGTAGGAGCATGCCCAACGCCGGGCGTCACCCGCGGCTCGGGTCGATCAGGAACTTCGCGCCGGTGGCGCGCTGGTTGTAGACCGCGATCGCTTCCGGCGACAGCGCCTCGGCCATCGAGACGACGCGCGAGTAGTGGCTGGCGAAGGTGGTCTTCAGCTCGCGGGCGACGCGTTGCTTCAGGGCTTCGGTTGCCGCCGGGCCGATCGTCTGCAGGAAGGGAAAGAGCAGCCAGCCGCCCAGGCTCCAGGCGAAGCCGATGTTGCGCACGATCTCGGTCGGGCCGGCCTCGAGGCCGCCGTAGATGTAGACCTGCTTCTTCGTCGTCGAGCCGTAGCGGCTGTATTCCCCGGCGTTGCGGTTCAGCGCCGATTCCATGGCGGAGAGGATCTGCCCGGCGAGGCGGCCGCCGCCGGTGGCGTCGAAGCCGATCGTCGCGCCGGTCGCGGCCAGCGCGTCGGTCAGTTTGGGCATGAATTCGGCGTCGCTCGCATCGCAGACCTGAGTCGCGCCCATCTTGCGCAGCAGCGAAGCCTGCTCGGGCTTGCGCACGATGTTGACGAGCTCGATGCCGTCGGCCAGGCAGATGCGCTGCAGCATCTGGCCGAGATTCGACGCCGCCGCCGTGTGCACGAGCGCCTGGTGGCCTTCGCGCCGCATCGTCTCGACCATGCCGAGGGCGGTGAGCGGATTGACGAACGCCGAGGCGCCGTCGGCCGCGCTGGCGCCGTCGGGCAGCACGAGACACTGGTCGGCGGGCATCGCGCGCAGCTGTGAATACATCGCGCCGCCGAGGACGGCCACCGTCCGACCCTTCAGCGCCTGTGCCGTTGCCGACGCGCCGGTGGCGATCACGGTGCCCGCTCCTTCATTGCCGACCGGCAACGACTGGTCGAGCCGGCCGGCGAGACCCTTCATCGCCGCCTCGGGAATGCGTGCGGTGAGGGCCGGCCGCGACGCCGTGCCGGTGGTGCGGGCCGTCGTCATGTCGGCCGCCGCGAACAGCAGGCCCAGGTCGGACGGGTTGATGGGAGCGGCCTGCATGCGCACGAGCACGTCGTTCGGGCCGAGGGCAGGCGTCGGTGTCTCGACGAGCGAGACCTCGAGCTCGCCGCCCGGCTTGACGTGGGAACGGATCTGCAGCGTCGTGGGGGGAACGTCGGTGGTCATGAGTGGATCCGGGAAAGGTCAGTCGTCGATCAGCTTCTCGTTCCAGGCGTGCACCTTCTGCCGCTGCTCGCCCAGCCCCTGGATGCCGAGACGCATCTCGTCGCCGGCCTTCAGGTACATCGGCGGCTTCATGCCCAGGCCGACACCGGGCGGCGTGCCGGTGGTGATGAGGTCGCCCGGCCAGAGCGTCATGAAGCGGCTGCAGTAGGCGACGAGCTCGGCGACGCCGAAGATCATCGTCTTCGTGCTGCCGTTCTGCCAGCGCGTGCCGTTGACCTCGAGCCACATGGCCAGCGCCTGCGGGTCGGCGATCTCGTCGCGCGTCACCATCCACGGCCCGACGGGGCCGAAGGTGTCGCAGCCCTTGCCCTTGTCCCACGTGCCGCCGCGTTCGAGCTGGTATTCACGCTCGGAGACGTCGTTGACGACGCAGTAGCCGGCGACGTGGGCGAGGGCATCGCCCTTCTCGACGTAGCGCGCCTTCTTGCCGATCACCACACCGAGCTCGACCTCCCAGTCGGTCTTGGTCGAGCCCTGCGGGATGACGACCGCGTCGTTGCAGCCGACCAGCGCGCTCGTCGGCTTCATGAAGATGATCGGCTCCTTCGGAATCGGCGAACCGGTCTCGGCGGCGTGGTCGGAATAGTTCAGGCCGATGCAGATGAACTTGCCCATGCCGCTCCAGGGCGGCGCGATGCGTCCGGGATTCGCGACCACCGGCAGTTTCGAGGCGTCGAGCGTGGCAAGCCGCTGCAGCGCGTGCGCCTGCAAGGTGGCGGCGGTGATGTCGGGAAGCGTTTCCGAGAGGTCGCGCACGGTGCCGTCGGCGTCGACCAGGGCGGGCTTTTCGGCACCCTTGGCGCCGTATCGCATCAGCTTCATGAGAATCCTCGATTGGGTTCCGGCAGGCCGGCGGCGGGGGCCGCCGGCGGGCGTCGGTGCGACGCGGCCGGAAGGTCGATTATGGGCAGCATCAGGCGCCGTCGCCGGCGCGGCGGGTCTCGTTGAACAGACGCGCCATCTCCTCCGCTCGGCGCCCGCTCCTAGATCGACCAGCCGCCGTCGATGACCTGGGTGGTTCCGGTCGTGAACGCCGACTCGTCGCTCGCCAGGTAGACGGCGAGCGCGGCGATCTCGGCGGTCGTGCCGAGGCGGCCCATCGGCTGCCGGGCGACGAAGGCGGACTCGACCTGCCCGAGCGTCTGGCCGCTGGCCTTCGCCTGCGCCGAGATGCGCTCGCGCAGCGAGGGCGATTCGATGGTGCCCGGACAGATGGCATTGCAGCGCACGCCGCGCGTGATGTAGTCGGCGGCCACCGACTTCGTCATGCCGATCACCGCCGCCTTGGTCGCGGTGTAGACGAACCGGTTGGGCACGCCCTTGATGCTCGACGCTGCCGAGGCCATGTTGACTATCGAGCCACCGCCCGCGTCGAGCATGGCCGGCAGGAAAGCGCGGATCAGCCGGTACATCGAGCGCACGTTGAGGTCGAACGAGAAGTCGAACGCGATCTCGTCGCAATCGAGCACCGTGCCGGCGTGGACGTAGCCGGCGCCGTTGAAGAGCACGTTCACGGGCCCTTTGGCGAGCGCCTCGATCGAGGCCGCGAGCACGGCGCTGGCATCGGTGACGTCGAGGCGGCGCGTCTCGCAGCCGATCGAGCGGCCGAGGTCGGCGAGCAGCTCCTCGTCGATGTCGGTCGCGATGACGCGCGCGCCCTCACGGGCGAAGGCTTCGGCGGTAGCGCGGCCGATACCCTGTCCGGCGGCGGTGATGAAGGCGGTCTTGCCGGCGAGGCGGTCGGTCATGGCGTGTTCCGTGGGGAGATGGATGGCGGTTCGCGACGAAAGCCCCGACCGGACGGGTAAAGAATAGTTTCCACGGCAAGACCCCGTCAACAGCGTGTTTGCCCGGCGCCGGCGCCGTTGTCGAGGAGAAGGCGCATCGCCGACGGCGGGCGGCCCGCCGATTGCCGCGCGCCGCGCAATGGCTCGGCGGCGGCGCGACGCCCGCGCTCTTGATAGCCTTCGCCGCCTCACCACACCAGAACGCTGCGCATGGACCAGCCACCTGCCGACGACCGTGCCCCGCCTGCTGCCTCTGCCTCGCCGCCCCTGCTGCCGGCGCCGGAGGGTGCGCCGGTGCGTCGCCGACGCGGGTTCGGCACCGTCATCGCCATCGTCGGGCTCCTCGCGCTGGCCGCCCTGGCCTGGTACCTGACGCATCGGCCGGCCGAGCGCGCCGACGGCGCGGGCGGGTCGAGGACGGCGGCGTCAGGCGCGTCCGGTGCTGCCGTCGGCCCCGGCGGGCCCGGACGCTCCGGCGGGCCGGGGGGCGGCCGCGGTCGCGGCGCGGCGAGCACGGTCGGCGTGGCGACGGCGACCCGGGCCGACCTGCCGGTCGTGCTCGACGCGCTCGGCACCGTGACACCGTCGATCACGGTGACGGTGCGCCCGCAGGTCTCGGGCGTGCTCACGGCGGTGCTCTTCGAGGAAGGCCAGATGGTGAAGAAGGGCCAGGTGCTGGCGACCATCGATCCGAGGCCTTTCGAGATCGCCCTGCAGCAGGCCACCGGTGCCCGCCTGCGCGACGAGGCGCAGCTCGAGAACACCAAGGTGCAGCTGCAGCGCTACCGGACGCTGCTCGGCCAGGACTCGATTGCGCGCCAGGATGTGGATACCCAGGCCGCCGCGGTGAAGCAGCTCGAGGGCACGATCGTGATCGACCGCGCCAACGAGAACACGGCGCGCCTCAACCTCGCCTACGCCCGCATCGTCGCGCCGGTCGCCGGTCGGGTCGGCCTCAGGCCGGTCGACACCGGCAACTTCATCGGCGCCGGCGATTCGGCCGGCGTCGCCGTGATCACCCAGCTGGCGCCGATCGACGTCGTCTTCTCGGTGCCGCAGGACCGGGTACCCGAGATCCAGGAGCGGGTCGCCGCCGGCGCCAAGCTGCCGGTGACGGCGCTCGACCGCACGCGCACCACGAAGCTCGGCGACGGCACCTTCTCCACGCTCGACAACCAGGTCGACGTGCAGACAGGCACCGTCAAGGCCAAGGCGCGCTTCGCCAACAGCGCCGGCACGTTGTTTCCGAACCAGTTCGTCAACGTCCGCCTCCTGCTGCGCTCGATCGACGGCGCGGTGGTCGTGCCGGTCACGGCGTTGCGCCACGGCTCGAGCGGCGACTTCGTCTACGTGCTGAAAGACGACCAGACGGTGTCGGTGCGCGACGTCGTGCGCGGCGTCACGACCAACGACGTGATCCAGATCGCCAAGGGCCTGGAGGCCGGCGAGCGCGTCGTCACCGAAGGCGGCGACCGGCTGAAGGAAGGCGCCCGCGTGCAGCTGGCAGGCCAGCGGCCGGGCGCGGCGGCATCGGGCGTCCGGCGCGGCGCCTCCGGCCCGGCGGGCGCGGCGTCGGCGCCGCGGCAGCGACGCCAGCGAACCGCGACCGACGGCGGTTGAGGTGAAGGCCATGCCCTTCGACGCCGGCGCGCCGCGGCGCGGCGATCGGGCCGGACGATGAGCCCGTCGCGGCCGTTCGTGCTGCGTCCGGTGGCGACCGCGCTGCTGATGCTGGCGATCGTGCTCGCCGGCCTGGTCGGCTTCAGGTTCCTGCCGCTGTCGGCGCTGCCGCAGGTCGACTACCCGACGATCCAGGTGCAGACGCTCTACCCCGGCGCCAGCCCGGAGGTGATGAGCCACACCGTGACGGCGCCGCTCGAGCGCCAGTTCGGGCAGATGGCCGGCCTCGAGCGCATGAGCTCGACGAGTGCCGCCGGCGCCTCGATCATCACGCTGCAGTTCACTCTCGGCCTGACCCTCGACGTCGCCGAGCAGGAGGTGCAGGCGGCGATCAACGCCGGCGGCTCGCTGCTGCCGGCCGACCTGCCGGCGCCGCCGGTCTATGCCAAGGTCAACCCGGCCGACGCCCCGGTGCTGACCCTCGCCATCGGCTCCGACACGTTGCCCCTCACCGAGGTGCAGAACCTCGTCAACACGCGGCTGGCGCAGAAGATCAGCCAGGTGAGCGGCGTCGGCCTGGTGACGCTGGCCGGCGGCCAGAAGCCGGCCATCCGCATCCAGGCCGACACCCAGGCGCTGGCGTCGTACGGGATCGGCATCGACACCTTGCGCACGTCGATCTCGGCGGCGAACGCGAACAGTGCCAAGGGGGCGTTCGACGGCCCGAAGCGGTCGTACTCGATCAACGCCAACGACCAGCTGCTGACCGCCGACGACTACAGGAAGCTCATCGTCACCTACAAGAACGGCGCGCCGGTGCGTCTGGTCGACGTCGCGCGCGTCGTCGAGAGCGCCGAGAACACGCGCCTGGGCGCCTGGGCCGGCCAGGGCGGCGGCGAGCTGCGCCCGGCGATCATCCTCAACGTGCAGCGCCAGCCTGGCGCCAACGTGATCGCCACCGTCGACGCGATCAGGAAGCAGCTGCCGGAGCTGCAGGCGGCGCTGCCGGCGAGCCTGCGCGTCGAAGTGCTCGCCGACCGAACGACCGGCATCCGCGCCTCGGTCAGGCACGTCGAGATCGAGCTCGTCGTCGCCGTGGTCCTGGTCGTGCTCGTCATCTTCGCCTTCCTCGGCAGCCTGCGCGCCACGGTGATCGCCAGCCTGGCGGTGCCGATCTCGCTGGTCGGCACGTTCGGTGCGATGTACCTGTTCGGCTACAGCCTGAACAACCTGAGCCTGATGGCGCTCACCATCGCCACCGGATTCGTCGTCGACGACGCCATCGTCATGATCGAGAACATCTCGCGCCATCTCGAGATGGCGCGCGGCGGCGCCGCCGGGGCGCCGCAGTCGTCGATCGAGGCCGAGCGCGAGGCCGACGAGGCGCTGGCGCCCGGCACCCTGAGCGGTGCCGAGAGCGAGGGCCTGCCCGTCGGCAGGCAGCGCCTCGTGCTCGAGGCGGCGCTCGCCGGTGCCTCGGAGATCGGCTTCACGATCATCTCGCTCACGGTGTCGCTGATTGCCGTGCTGATTCCGCTGCTGTTCATGAGCGACGTCGTCGGCCGCCTCTTTCGCGAGTTCGCGGTCACCCTGGCGATCACGATCCTGATCTCGGCCGTCGTCTCGCTGACGCTGGTGCCGATGATGTCGGCACGCTGGCTGAAGGCGAAGGAC